>JAHQVL010000279.1 GCA_019634345.1 Rhodothermaceae bacterium | reverse complement strand
GGTTTAAGATCTTCTCGCGAAAGAGCGAACGAAGGGATACCTGGGCCTTCTCCCCAAACCTGAAGACCTGGCTCTGAACTCACCAATTCTTCCAGGACACGTTCGGGGGCGTCTTCTTTCCGGTAATCCGTTACAAAGAGCGTTTTTTGCTCTTTCTTCTGTTCGATCCGCACCCCCGACAAGCGAACATCTTGAAGGGTTATCGTTCGTTGGCGCTCCCCTCTGAAAAACCCTGGTCGTACTCTAAGGACGATATCCACCAGGCCATCTGGTAGGGTCAATTCTGCACTGTTCCACCACAGTATTTCACGCTGCTCCTGTCCTCCCTCATGTTGAACGACTAACTTCCTGTGCGACTTATCTTTACCAATGATGATATGCCCTACAATTTGAACCTTCTTACACAGCAGATTTATCGGAGGATTACCCGGTCCGAAAGGAGCCAGTAATTCTAACTCGTCTACCAGGTTGTCATTAATTTCCTCAAGAGACACAACAGCATCGATATCAATACTCGGTTCGGTTTCTTCACCCGTTCGCTGCTCTACAACATGTTTAGAGACCCCTCTTCTAAACCGGTCCAGGAACAAGGGGTCCATCGCCAGTCCTGCAGCCATTGGATGCCCCCCGTACCCGCTCAACAATTCTTCCTGGGAAGCTATTGCCTGGGTAATATGCACTCCTTCTACGGACCGAGCAGAGCCCCGGGCCAGCTTACCGTCTGGAGTAGAAAGCAAGATTGTAGGCCGGCCAAAAGCCTCCACTAAACGGCTGGCCACAATCCCGATTACACCCTGATGCCAGGTAGGATGGGCGAGCACAAGGACCGCGTATTGAAGCAAAGAAGCATCTTTCTTAACCTGCTCCATCGCGGACTCGTATACCAACTCCGTCTGAAAGCGGCGTTCCTCATTCAGGCGCTCTAACTGGTCCGCAATTTCGCCGGCTTCCGATCTATCCGATGTCGTGAGAAGCGGAACCGATATATTTGCATCAGCCAGCCGGCCAACGGCGTTCAGCCTAGGCCCAATTTGAAATCCTATATGCTCATCTATTAAATGATCTGAGAGCACATTAGCGTTCTTCATTAACTGCTGCAACCCAACACGCTTTGTTCTCCTCAATTCTTCCAATCCCTGCTGAAGCAGGTACCGGGTATCCTCGGTCAAAATTGCAAGGTCTGCAACAATACCCAATGCGACCAGGTCCAGAAATCGTTCTACCTCTTTCCCTCTCTCTGCACGCACAAACAAGGCTTCGATAAATTTGTATGCCACCCCTACACCGGGAAGGCTGCTCAGAGGATGCGAAACGTCAAATAACTTTGGATTAATCAGGGCATAGGCCGGCGGTAATACATCAGGGCAATCATGATGGTCGGTCACGATAACATCTACATCAAACGAGTTTGCCAACTCAATGGCATCTTGCGCCGCAATGCCTGTATCACAACTCAATAAAATGCGGATTCCATTTTCGAGGTAGGGCTTTAAAAACTCGGGACGGATGCCGTGCGATTCTTTTTCTCGAACAGGTATGTGGTACTGCACTTCCGCTCCCAATTGTTCGAGCGCTGAGTACAAAAGCGAGGTAGAGGTTTGTCCATCCACATCGAAATCGCCCCATACGAGAATCAACTCTTTGTTTTTAATGGCTCGTTCAATCCGCTCAACGCCTTTGATAAGATTTGGCAACTCCGAAGGAGCGGAGGGCTCATAATGGGCAGCAAACAGGAATGATCTGATTTCGTCTGGATCCGTATGCCCCCTTTGAAGAAGAATCCGAGCCAGTAATTGACGCTGTCCGGTTGCGTCTAGAATGGCATGAGATGGTTGCCCAACCTGTTCAGGCAAACTCCATTTATATTTCATTTCAACAGCTTAAAAAGCAATACTTTCATAATCGTCTAGATTGCCAAACAAAGAATCACTCTCCGCACTTTCAGGACTATCATGCTCTTCAATTGAACCAGCAACACTGCCTCGATCACAATATGAACGAAACGGGCAATAGGTGCACTTAGCAAGCTCGGATGTTAACTCGAACTGCCCTGGAGGCAAGGAATCAATCCGATCTATGATCAATTCGAGTACGGCCTTGTCTGCTTCATATTGATCTTCGGAATACTGAAAAGAAACCGATTCATCCGGAAAATTCGCATACCAATACCGCATCTCAATATCCTCAAACTGCAGCTTATCAGCCCCAGGAATGGTCGCCCGCTCTTGATAAATAACCAACGGGTAAATGCGAGATTGCATCTGTTGTTTTACCCACTGGAATGCATGGGGCTTACGCCATGTTTTCCAATCATAGATGATCACCTTCCCCTCCTCGGTAACCACAAACACATCATACGTAGCAACGAGCAGGCGATCTTTTATCGTGCTTACCAGGGTTTTCTCAGGGTACTGCTGGCCTTCAGCCTTTATGGGATCATGATCTCGATAGTTTTGCCACCATGCAGCTAACTCAGGCTCATCCACCAGGGACGGCTCCATGACCGGAATGCCTAACAAGTCCTGATGAATCATTTCATGAAATCGCCGGCCGTCTGCAAGAAACACTTCGCTCTTAAGAACCGGCTCAGTCTCAACGGCAGGCCACTTGAGTTCATCCAGATAGTTCAATTCAAAGCGGCGCTCGCAGTCTGCAAATGATTGAAGACTGTTTGCACTGAATATGAGTTCTTCTTTAGGACGAGGCATGCATCTCCTCCACGTATCTTTTTAAGGCATTAAACGGTTCAGCCGGTTTGTTCTTCCCGCGTCCAGTACTGCTTGTTATCATAAGCTCTTTACGTGCACGAGTTATGCCTACATATAACAATCGCAAGCGTTCACGCGCATAATCATACCGTGCTTCTTGCGTTGCAGCACCTTCCTCATAAGCCGTTTCATTAAGTACAGCATCTAACTGCGCCAACAACTCAGCTTCCATACTCAAGCTATCTCTAACAAACCATCGTTCAGCGCGAAACTGGTCCTCTGAGTAACCCGAAGGAAACTCGTAGTCATTGAGCGAAAGCAGATAAACCCGGTCCCATTCAAGTCCTTTTGCACCGTGCATCGTAGCAATTACAACCTCCCCTTTATGGGCTTCAGGATCGAACCCTGTCTTATCTGCCTCGATGGACCTCAGCCTTCTCTGGTCTTTAGCGATTACAACAAGCTCTTTCTGCAAATCATCCAGCGTTAAAATCCGCTGCTCAGCACCAAGATGGTATTGAATGCGATCGTACAAGAGATCGCCGAATACCTGAGTCATAGCCAACTTTTCTGGTTCATCAAACAGGTCCTGGGCAAGTGCGGTTAACAATTCACCTATCGGCAATAATACCAACCCGTGCCACCGCTGCAGTTGCTCTCTAAACGCAGCAAAGGATTCATAGAGGGTGCCAGGAACATGAGGCTTCTGCGCCTCCAGCCAATCATTTGTAGCAGATGGCCATATAAACGCTTCATTTTCAAGGCACTCTGCCAACCAGGACACGTGCTCATCAAACTGCACTTTATTCTCTTCAGTCTCTTGCCGCCGCATGACCCTATAAAACCAAATGCGATATACGATAGGGAGCGACTTGTTATGAGAAGGATGGGCAAGGTGCTGGAGAATGCTACTCAACGCACCTGCAGCTTCCCGCGTGGAGGTGGTCAGCCGGAGCAACGCATCTGAATAAGGGATGTGCTCTTTGTCAAATATTTTCACCAGCGCCGCGCCGTGTGCGTGGGTAGGCACGAGTACAGCTACAGTTGCATCTTGATGATCGGGCAACCATTTCTTAAGAGATTTTACGACTCGTTGTTTTTCGATATCCTGATCATCCCCTTTAAAGATCAATGCCAGCCGGCACTCCTCCTCAGCGGGGTTGGGCTGGGGGTCGCCTGGAGGAGTCGGCTCGATATAGGGCCTACTCAACGCATCTCGCAGCGCGGTTACCGGGTGCTCCTCATTCACCCATCGGATCAATTCATTTGCGAGGTTAATGATGGGTTTTCCCGATCGGCCAGAATTCGGCAAGCTGCGCTTTGCCTGGGCTTCTACAAGGAACTCCTTTAGATAGCGCGGATGTGCAGTCGTAAAGGTCTCATAAATTGCCTGGTTCGGATCACCAACTCTTACCCAGTTACCCTCATCTCCAACCAACTTGCGCAATACCGCTTCTTGAAGCGCACTACTATCCTGGGCTTCATCCTCAAGAATGTAGGGCCATGTTTCGCGCAACTCCTCTACAAGAGATTCATCGTTATTCAGGCACCGTAATGCCATCGTAATCAAGTCATCAAAATCAAGGGCACCTCTCGTTGCCAGGCCATGTTGATAGCGCTCGTACACGTCGGCGATTAAATGTACCATGATCGGCGCATCCTCAACGATGCGATCTCGAAGCATCGAAGGATAGATCTCTTTATTCTTCAGATGAGATATTGCGCTTCGCATCACGTCTTGAATGGCTTTAGGCAACTCCTCTGAAACGATTTTTTTACGTCGGAAAGCATTCAAATCCCCCTTCAGGTATTCCTGTACATAGGATTCGTATCGCGGGTAAGTCGCTCTAAATGCACCTTGAAGAATCGAGTCGCCAATGCGTTCATCAATGACAGAAAAATCGTTGGACAACCCTACAGCGCTGGGGACTTTGGCCACAATTTCTCGTGCGAGGCTATGCAGCGTACGCACCCGATACCCGGTACCTGATAAATACCCCTGCTGTTCGAGAAAGAAGGCAATCCGCTTTTTGAAGTTATCAACGGCTGAATTGACGAGTGTTACAACGAGCACTTCTTTGTCGTCAGGTACATGGCCATTGATGATGAGCGAAGCGGCTAGCTGGGAGAGCGTCCAGGTTTTGCCACTACCAGGTACTGCTGCAATACCCATCGTTCCTTTCGAGTAGGCTAATACGGCTTCCTGCGCCGGCCGGGGTTTAAACATTATGCACCTCCTCATTAAACCGGAACGAAGTATCCACATACTGACGCTTCGTTCTACTCAAGGCGGCCAACAAATTACCCGTTTGCTCCTGGCCAGCTACACTCAACTCACTAAAATAGGCATACACCCTCGTTGAGCACCGACGCACTAAACCTAATACAATCTTTTCCAAGCGTTCTACTTCAAAATACTTTTCAACCGAAGCAGACCATTGCCGGCCAATCTCCCAATCTTTGCTCAGGATATACGGGTTCGTCAAAGGCTGAGGAATTCGCTTGTGCCAGGAGGGGCTACTTACGTCCAGCCAAACCTGGTAGGAATAGATCCTGTTTCTCAATAAAAACGTATGCACTGGTGTCAGCAGAACTGCATCCTCATCGCCCTTCCACTCGATGTTATAAAAGGCCGAGACAACGCCTTCTTGTACCATCTCCACATAGGCCTTCCCGACAGACTCTCCCTCTTTTTCCTGCACAGTGGATACGGCCTGTCTGAATTTTCTTGCCGACTCAACAACCATAGCCACCTGAACCCCTGCATCGTTGTCTTGAAATAGGCCAAATCCTTTCTGACTAAGCAGTTCGCCAAATATCCGGCTTAAAAAATGATCGATGGGAAGCTCCTCGTTTGCACTGTATGCTTCGAGCCAGGCTTTAAACCGGTCATACTGTTCCCCGACCACGAAGGTGATTCGATCTCGGAGTTCTGGAGTTACGGTCTCAAAGGCCCTCAATCCAAGACCCTCATTGGACTCCTCATACACCGAAGCTGCCAGCAAAGTAGCCCTCACGAGATCAAGCGGCCCGATAATTAGATCCAGCATATGCGTGACGGCCTCGAGCGTGGGCCGGGCAAGCCCCCATTGTGGATGAGCAAGGGCCGTAATGGTCATAAGCACTTTGGTCATCGGATTGTCTTTCAACGTCCGGGAAGGCTTGTGCGCAAAGAAGTTAATGCCAGCCCGTTCAAGACGTGTAGAAAGGCTATAATGCAGGCTGTCGCTCAGGAAGGGGCTTATGATTGCAATGTCACCTGGGGAAACGCCATCATGCACCAGGTCGATAACATGATCGATCGCGCGATCGATCATCTCGTGGTGGAGGCGATCCGAGTACACAAAAAAACCAGGCTCGTCACTCCCCTCAAGTTGTTCGCTACTGAACGTTCTCATACCCACGGACTCCACTAAGGCGGTACCCACTTGCTGGACATGTAAAGGAGTATGCCTGTTTTCATCCATCTGGACGTAGACATCCGATGACATCCTTAAATCACTCGCACTTCCTGGATTAGCGGCTAAGAATTTTCGATACCCGCCGTCTGTATCAGAAATGATCAGACTAGACTCTAACTGCTCCAGCCAGGCTCCTACAATTGAGTGAGCAAGCGGGAAATCCTCTTCGGCATTGTCATAAACCAGGTGCTTAAACTGGCGGCTCATGTATGCCTTTACTTCAGGCTCCTGGGTAAACAACTCCCAGAACACATCATTGTACAGCGAAAAATCAAGGAGATTATGCTTTATTGTATGTTCTCTATATGCAAGGATCGTATTGGCAATATCGTTAAACAGTAACTTCCGGCTCGCATCCGTTCCTGAATCAGACCGCAAGTAGTCCTGTACCTGCTCCAAAGGAATCTGGTTTACGGTCGCCTTATTGAGATTGTCCAATAACTGGCTGTAGAGTCTGTTTCGAATCAATCGAAGCTCTGCAAAATACCCTTGCTGCAAAAGCGGATTCACCAGTTTTGCCATAAAAAACTGGGCAACTTCATACGTCAGAAAAGTTGGTGGCTTGTCCTCGTCAAAATCGTAAACAGAGGTTTCCAGGACGAGGGGCCAAAAAAGAGCAACCATTCGCTGGGCCATGCCACCAAGCGTTCCTTTTCCTAATCTATACCAGGTAGCAGCACCTAATGCTTCTTCATAGGGAATCGTGTAGCTTCGTTGCGGAACGAGCAAGAGTATTTCATCTGCATGGACGCCCTTTTCGATTAATGCATTGATCCTTGCAATGGCAGCAGTCGTTTTCCCTGCCCCTGCAGGCCCATCCAGAAACACATGCGTCCCGCCTACCACATCCACACGGTTATCCATAACACAAAACAGGCGTTAATAGACATTCTATCATTTAGCCAGCCCCTAATTCTTGACATATAAACTCCGTTAATATACCAAATACCCTATGACATCATAGAGTCAGCACCGGCTTATTTTTTGTTTCTCAGCAAGTTTGGCCGATATTAGCCCTACTGCGTGATTCTTAGTAATTCCTAATTTTTATGAGACCGTATCTTGTGTTCGATGTCAATGAGACCCTGTTGGATCTCTCAGCATTGGATCCCCACTTTCAGGCTTATTTTGGTGACAAAAGATTTAGAAAGGATTGGTTTAACCAGGTACTTCAATCGGCCTTTTCGTCCACGATTCTCGGAAGTTACCACAACTTCGGACTCGTCGCCCGGTCTGCGCTAACGATGGTAGCCAATCAAAACGACATTTCTCTCGAACAAGATGCCTACACGAGTATTTTAGGTCAAATGCGGCAATTACCTGCCCACCCAGATGTTCTTCCTGGGATTATACGGCTTAAAGAAGCTGGATTCCAGATGTCTGCACTTACGAATTCCCCGTACGAGGTTGCTAAAGATCAAATAGACCATGCTGGTTTATCTGAGTATATGGACTCCGTCTTATCCGTTGACGCTTCTATGGCCCTGAAGCCTGCACGGGCCGTCTATGCCTACGCTTCCCAGGCCCTGGATCAAGAGGCCCATAATCTCTGCCTGATCGCTGCGCATCCATGGGATATTGCTGGGGCAATGCGAAGTGGGTGGCAAGGTGCTTTTATCACACGGCATGACAAAGCGTGGAATCCTTTATTTGAAGAACCATCCTACCACGGGATTGACCTGCTCGATATTGCAATACAACTATCAGAATTATAGATAACGCATTTCGATTCCCTTAGTGCATGTTTTTTTATACATTGATGGACGTGTTTAAAACCCTGCCCCCATGAAGTACACTCATTACCTTTTACTGCTTGCACTCTTTGTATCAGGTTCGCTCCAATCTTGTACCAATCCAACCCCGGAGCCTCCTGAAGCTGATCCCGTTCACGCCTTGATTGTAGGCGGTGGCTCAAGCCATGATTTTGACAGGTGGTTCAACCAGGAAGACACGGCAACACTCAAAGCAGCCGGTTTTTCGTCTACCTATACCAATGACGTATCTACAATTCAGTCTGGTTTAGCGGACGCAGATATACTCATCTTAACTAACAATCAGCCAATTCCCGATGCTGCGACCAGGCAATCGATCTTCGATTTTGCAGACTCTGGCAAAGGGGTTCTACTCCTTCACCCAGCTTTATGGTATAATTGGGAAGATTGGCCCGTCTATAATCAAGAATTGGCAGCAGGAGGATCAAGAAGTCACGGCCCTTACGGCCCCTTTGAAATTACAGTTACCCAGCCAGATCATCCAGTAGTAAAAGGATTACCGAGTTCATTCACCCTTGAGGACGAATTGTACCGATTTGAACTAGATGCAGAAGGGCCTGAAGTAGAGGTGCTGGCAATTGGGACGGAACCAGATACAGGGGTAGAATTCCCAGTAATTTGGGTTGTAGATCACCCGAATCGAAACATCGTCGGCATTACTTTAGGTCACGATGGTATAACACATGAGTCTGCCCCCTATAAAGCGTTGCTTGCCAACAGTGTATCGTACCTATCCCAATAAACGGTTTAGTTTTCTAACAAAGCTTCCCAATCCCCTTGGGGCCAGGCTCCACGCCCCCATTGCGCAAGGTCATAGAGCAGCACACTGTCAACACCTAGATCTCTGTAAAGCGGAATGATTCGGTAGAAATGATCGGCATAGGAGACTCTGTCGAAGACGAAAGAATCCTTCTGGTTATTTCGAGCAGATGTAGGGACGTAATTCGCCGGCCCGATGCCAGACTGCCCCAATGATCGATCCCACTCATTATAGTCGTGCCGCTGAAGCTTCATAAGTACTTCGGAGACAAAAGCCTCGGCAAGTTCTTTCCGGAGTGCGGGGCTCTGCATTTCAAACTCAAACAATACATTTTCTTTTGAATCAGGCATTCCCAGGTCATGGATCCATGCCAACGAGGTATGCCCCAGATAAAATCCGTCCGGCATCTTAACCCCATGCCGATTGTTCGCGTTTTGCAGGACTTTAATATATCCGGCCAAATAACGGGTACCATGAGATACACCCGTTGCATTCTTCCAATCTTGTATGTGCCTGAAGTGACTGGCCCAATCGACAGGCTTCCCCCCTACGGTCTCCCTATGGCCACTATTCATGATCACCTGGAGTTCATTCCAGACGGTATTATTATACGCGCGGCTTATCTCGTCTAAATGCGGCAAATCTCCTGAGTGCATACTGGGAGCTATGCTGGCAAAAGGCTGAGACAGACTAAACCAACCACGAGCTTCCCCTTGCGGGTAAAGACCAGGTGTAATGCCCTCATAGTGGTTTGCGTGCATAAAGTCCCACATCTTCACAAGGTGCCACTTATTCAAGCTCGATACGGCAACGCCCATTTCCTTTTCATCCAACTCAACAGGGACCGAAATCACGCCCTCATGCTGTGCAAAGTCTCTTACATCCTTTGCAAACTTTTCGACAACTTGAACCACTTTTAACTCATCTACCAGGATATAGAAGAATTGCGGATTCGAGATGTGATAATCGATGTCATTCTCAAAATTAGTTTTTACGCGACTCGATTCAAACACGTGCTTCCATATATCCATCGGGTGAACTGTTGGAAGCCAATCATTCCAATCTGACAACTGAAGGGCGATTGGGAGTTCTCTTCGATTAAGTGTAGAATCGATTTTTATGATGTCTTCCATCCGATCCGGGACCAGGTACTTGTAGGCATTTGAATCATGATCCAAGGCCCACGTTAGCCCGGCACCTGCTGCCCAATTGTAGACGGGTTGACTATCAAGGCCTGGCCCAGGTTGATAAGGAGGGTTCCATGGACGCCCTGGAGCAACATATTCATTTTCCTCTTCATCCAACAACGCCTGCGATCGCACCCAGGATGCAATGTCTTCCCCTTCTTTCTCGGAGAGGCCATGAAACGAGCTACGGGTTTTTATAGCGTAATCCGAATAATTAAAATACTTGAGATCCCTGCCTCCGCTTGCGTGGCAATCCCTACAGGAAGCACGCATCGTTTCTCCATTTGGGCGATCGAGTAGAAGGTCGCGTGTTTCATACAACACACCTCCATTTTTAATGCGCACTGAATCAGTAAGAGCAGGCCTCCATGTTGTAGGGTCTTCGTATTGAATTTCCGTTTTCCCAACGGCACTATATCCGCCTTTATTGATCAAGTCCAACTCAAGAATCCGGTAACCGCTTGAGATATCACCCTTTACATAGTTGAACCTAAAGTCAATTCGATTGACCCCATTCTTGAACTTACCAAGTTCTTTTGTTCGTACCCAAAACCGAATGGAGGCATAAGGCCCCTTTGTGCAGCCGTATTCTCTTTCGGGGTAAAAACACTCCACGTTTTTATTATTAACGTCTACCCATTTCCCTCCATTCAATCGAATAGAGGCTTTTGATTTGTTATATCCGAGATAGGCAGGATAACTGACTGAATGCGCTTTGATATAGATTCGATTTACACGACTGGCGTCTTCAGCTTGAATCTGGACGGAAACAGTGGTGCCGTCCCCCCCCATTACTTCAAGGGGCAGAATAATTGGTTGGCTCGTTGAAGCAATCGCTTCTTGCTTCTCTACAACTAAACCAGGAGGTATAAAATCCGTTAAGCTCGATGCGCTGATTCCGACCAGGGTCGTAAGAGCTGAAATCAGGAGCAAGTTTTTCATAAGGTTTTTCCTTAAATGAATAGCATCAATGAGGTATGCTTTTGGATATTCATAACTCGTACCACTTGTACATCCATGAGGGAAATATGAGCAGAAGAATCTGTATTGAAGCCTGCATTGCATCCGTTGAAGACGCCATTGCTGCCTATGAAGGAGGAGCAGATCGCCTCGAGTTAAACATGGCCTTGCGTCTTGATGGCCTTACCCCTTCTCTCGGGTTACTGCGAGAAGTAAAAGCAGCAGTCCCTCTCCCAGTAATCGTTATGATCAGGCCTAGGGCCTTTGGATTTTATTACAGCTCGTCCGAATTCACCGTCATGCAAACCGACATAGACGCATTTCTCCAGGAAGGTATTGCCGGCTTTGCGTTTGGCATTCTTACAACAGAACAAGAGATAGACGTCCCACGCACTCGTCAGATCGTACACCAAATAAAAGGCGTAGAATCCGTTTTTCACCGTGCTTTTGATATCACACCAAACCCAGACATAGCACTCAACCAATTGGTCGACCTCGGAATCTCACGCATCCTCACATCAGGCCATATGCCAACAGCTCCGCAAGGCATGGAAAACCTGAGAAACCTGCAGCAAAAAGCAGCTTCGCGAATTGAGATACTCCCAGGTAGCGGAGTAAACACTTCGAACGTAGCGGCTCTGTTGGCTCAAACTGGATGCACACAAATCCACGGCACCTTCCGTCCCCCTATTGAATCACAAACTCTAACAGGCCTGGATACCCTCCGAGCACACCCACCCCAAGGCACGAGCAAAGAAATTGTCAGAGAAATAAGAACCATCGTCGATGCCCTAAAACAAGACTCATAAACCTCCAAACTATCCGCATCCTTTCATACCTCAAGCCCATTTAACCTTGAACCTAGAACTTTGAACGTTGAACCTAATCCCCCGGAACTCAAGCCGTTGTTAACGATATGTTGACATACATTTCAACGTGTTGATTCAAACAGACTTGATTCATGGCTGATACCCAAAAAAACCCTCTTCTAAGCACCGAAGGACTACCCCAATTTAGCGCGGTAGAAAACGAACATATCATCACTGCCTTGGAGCAGGTCATTGAACAGACCCTCTCCCAACTTGAAGAACTAGAATCAAGTCTCACACCTACATGGGAGGGCCTCATTGAACCCCTGGAAAAACTAGACATCCCCTTTGAATACGCATGGCAACCCGTTAATCATTTACTGAACGTAAAAAACAGTGATGCATTACGAGAAAAGCATCAGGCCATTCTTCCTAAAATTGTTGAACTAGGGTTACGCATTTCACAGAGTCCCGCTATATACGAGGGCCTTAAGGCTTTAAGAGCCAGCGAAGGTTGGGATACACTAGACGCCGGCCAACAACGCGTCATCGACTTAAAGTTAAGAGCAGCCAAACATGCAGGTGTTGGGCTTTCGGGTGATGAAAAGCAACGATTTGCAGAGATTTCTAGAGAACTCTCCCAACTCAGTACAACCTTCTCCAATAACGTCCTTGATGCCACAAAAGCGTTTGAGTTGATCATAACTGATCCTACCCATACCGAAGGCTGGCCCACCAGTCTGCGCCATGTCTCTGCACATTCCTATGCCCAGCAGGAAGAAGGCAGAACGCCCGACCCAGACAAAGGACCGTGGCGGATCACGCTTGACTATCCCAGTTTTGTACCGTTCATGCAGCATAGCCGTCAGCGCGGTCAAAGAGAGCAGGTATATCGCGCCTTTGTCACCCGGGCTTCTTCTGGTGAAAAAGACAATGCCGGCCTCATCGATCAGATACTGGCCCTTCGGGCTGAAAAAGCAGCCCTTCTTGGCTTCCCCAACTATGCCGCATTGAGCCTGGATTCGAAAATGGCGGATTCCGTCGAGGACGTTGAGCAAATGACCAATGAACTTAAAGCTGCTTCTAAAGCGTTTGCTCGGCAAGAACATAATGACCTGGAAGCATTTGCGAAAGAACGAGGGCACAATGAATCACTTATGCACTGGGATATTGCATTTTGGAGTGAACGGCTTCGCGAGCACTTGTTTGACTTCACAGATGAACAACTTCGGCCCTATTTCCCCCTTGACCGGGTCATCAATGGTCTTTTTGGACTTTGTACTCGGCTCTTTGGTGTTTCCTTTGAATTGATTGAGGATGAATCATCTTCGTGGCATGCTGATGTCCAATTTTACAAAGTGATGGATGAATCCGGGGCGCACATCGCCTCTTTTTATCTAGACCCCTACTCTCGTCCAGCAGAAAAGCGCGGGGGGGCATGGATGGATAAATGCCTGGACCGCCGTTGGCTCAATGGAGAACTTCGCACTCCCGTAGTACACTTATGCTGCAACGGTACGCCTCCAGCCGGGGATACACCCTCGCTGATGAGCTTCCGGGAAGTTGAGACCTTATTCCATGAATTTGGGCATGGCTTACAAGGCATGCTTACGACGGTGGACTATACGGATGTAGCCGGCATCAACGGCGTTGAATGGGATGCGGTTGAAATTGCCAGCCAGTTTATGGAAAACTGGTGCTATCACAAGCCAACCCTGATGGGTATGACCGCCCACTACCAGACGGGTGAACAACTACCGGATGACCTCTTCCAAAAACTAATAGCCGCC
>JAHQVL010000278.1 GCA_019634345.1 Rhodothermaceae bacterium | reverse complement strand
GGTTGTACCTCTCGCTGCCCAGCCATTTTGATGGCCATTGCGTTAACCGCTGTGCTAACAGGTTTCGACTGCAGGGCCAGGATAACTTGCTCGGTTACCTGCTTGGCTACTTTTTCTTGAGCTTCTCCTGTAGACGCAGCAATGTGTGGTGTGGCTACCACGTTTGGATGACGAAGCAAATCCTCTAACCCTTCTGGGGGTGGCTCTTGCGAGTACACATCCAAGGCTGCTCCGCCAACCTGCCCACTTTCCAGCGCTTCAAGCAAGGCTTTCTCATCCACAATCCCCCCTCGTGCACAGTTCACAATCCGCACTCCTTTCTTGCAAGAAGCCAGGGTCTTCGTTCCGATGAGCCCACGAGTGGCGTCGTTTAATGGGGTATGCACCGTGATGAAATCACTCTGCTCAAAAATAGTGTCCAGCGAAACCAACTCAACGCCTAACCGGTCGGCAGCCTCGCTGGAAAGTACGGGGTCAAACCCAATCACGCGCATGTCAAAACTCAACATGCGTTGAGCTACGGCTTGCCCGATCTTTCCGACACCAATAATTCCCAGCGTCTTACCTTCGAGTTCGGCGCCCGTAAAGGCCTTACGATTCCACGCTCCGCCTGCCAGAGAGGCATTCGCCTGAGGTATATTGCGGGAGAGAGACATCAACATCGCGCAGGTATGCTCTGCTGTTGAAATCGTATTTCCATCCGGCGCATTGATCACGAGGATGCCTTTGCGCGTTGCGGCTCCTAGATCCACATTATCGACGCCAACCCCTGCTCGGCCAATTACCTTCAGGTTTTCAACATCCTCAATGAGATCCTCGCTAATCGTCGTTCCACTGCGAATGATCCACCCGTCTGCTTCCTTTGCGAGCTCTTTGAGTTCTTCTTTTGAGCGCTTTAATTGTACGTTGGCTGTAATCCCTTCCTGTTCAAGCATTTCGATACAAACAGGGGCTACGGCATCAGTTATCAGAACAGTCTGGCTCATACACTTATTTATTTAAAATCAGGGTCACAACCCAACATCCTGAATCCACTGAAGAATCTCATCCTTGCCTGTTTTGTTTTTCGCTGAAGAGGAGATTACAGGGACTTCTAGATTAAACGCAGCCAGAGCCTTTTGGACCTGACTTTTCGCTTTGCCGCGTTGATTGCCGGATAGTTTATCCATTTTAGTTAAAACAACCACGTACGTCATCCACCCTCCCTTCATAAACTCCATCACATCCTTATCCAGGCTCGTTGGATCATGGCGGCTATCCACGAGGTGAATGACAAGGCGAAGAGGCTCATGCTCGGACAGGTAGCGGCTGATGAATCGCTCCCATTTCGCACGTTGGGCCTTTGATACCTTCGCATACCCAAATCCGGGTAGATCAACAAAATAGAACGCGTTGTTGATCAGGTAATAATTAAACTGTTGGGTTTTTCCAGGTGTATTACTGGTTCGGGCCAGGGATTTTCGCCCGACAAGCATGTTGATCAGAGAGCTCTTTCCAACGTTTGAACGGCCTATGAACGCAATTTCGGGCAGCCCATCATCGGCAAGACCATTCCAACTGGCTGCGCCTCTAACAAATTGCGCCTCTTTAATCAACATGGGGACACTAGACTAAGAAACACGGAACAACAAAATACAGTCCTGAGGCACCCTAAACAGAGTGCCTCAGGCAAATCAATTACGCGGTGGCTAAATGATTCTTAACTGTTTCACCAATTAGCGCTGGATTCTTGATTACAACAGCGCCGGCATCTTCTAACGCAGCAAACTTATCAGCTGCAGTACCTTTACCACCCGATATGATTGCACCGGCGTGGCCCATTCGACGTCCTGGAGGCGCTGTAACACCAGCAATGAACGCAAAGACAGGCTTCGTCACATTGTCTTTCATATAGGCCGCCGCTTCTTCTTCAGCAGTACCACCGATTTCGCCGATCAGCACAACAGCTTCGGTCTTATCGTCTGCCTGAAACATCTTTAGAGCATCGATATGCCGCGTTCCAACAATCGGATCACCACCGATACCTACTGCAGTACTCTGCCCAAGTCCTTCTCGTGTAAGCTGATCAACGGCTTCATACGTGAGCGTACCAGAACGAGAGATAACGCCAATTGAACCTGGAGAGAAAATCATGGCTGGCATGATACCCACTTTGGCTTCTCCCGGAGTAATCACTCCAGGACAGTTGGGGCCAATCAATACAGCACCTTTTTTCTGCACGAATTCGTACGCAGAAATCATGTGGCGCACAGGAATGCCCTCTGTGATACAGATGATCACGTCAATACCTGCATCGGCAGACTCAAGAATTGCGTCAGCTGCAAATGGAGGGGGCACAAAAATAATCGATGTGTTTGCACCTTCTTGTTTTACGGCATCAGCAACCGTGTTAAATACCGGCTTATCAAGGTGCGTCTGCCCCCCTTTGCCTGGCGTAACACCTGCCACTACGTTCGTTCCGTACTCCAACATTTGTTCAGAATGGAAGGTACCTTCTTTACCTGTAAAGCCCTGTACAACCAGGCGTGTATCATTACCAACTAGTATGCTCATTGTGCTGTATAAATAAAAGCGTTAATAGATTTCACGGACATCTCGCGAAATGCGTGTACTATATATTTTGATTATTCATTACGGCATCCCCTACACGAAGCAACACACTCTCATCAAAGTGCCGGCTTAATAGTTGCATTCCAACTGGAAGTCCTATCGAATGATTCCCTATCGGGACAACCAAACCAGGAATTCCCGCAAGATTTGCATTAACTGTATAAATATCCTCTAAATACATCGCCAACGGGTCCTCAACACGGCTTCCAATCTTAAAACCAGGGGTCGGCGTAGCCGGTGTTAGAAGTACATCTACGTCGTTAAAGACCTCCTCAAAATCTCGGCGGATCAATGCCCGCGCGCGTTGGGCCTTTCCATAATAGGCATCGTAGTATCCAGCAGATAATACGTAGGTGCCAAGCAGGATCCGTTGCTTGACTTCATCTCCAAATCCTTCAGAACGCGTCGTCGCGTATACCTCTTCCAACAACGAAGGGAGCAGGCGAATCTCTTTTTCCAATACCTCGACCTGGGCCGTATCTCCTGCTTTACGCAGTGCATTCACTTCCTCGGTCAGCCGGCCTTCCCGCTCTTTCACACTCGCCCGAACAGCATCGACATCCGTTCGGTACCCGTATCGGATCCCATCGTACCGCGCAAGATTACTGGATGCCTCGGCTGTAGCCAGGATATAATAGGTTGCAACCCCATATTCTGTGTTCGGCAAAGAGACTTCTTTGATCGTAGCTCCCTGTCGTTGGAGTTCCTTTACCTGCTTATCAAGCATCTCTCCTATCTCACCATCCAGGCCTTCCGCGTAATATTCTTTTGGCAAGCCTATCCGTAAACCCTCGACCGAACCCGTCAACGCCTCTCTATATGTACTTACCGGTACCGTAGATGATGTTGAATCATTGGGGTCTTCGCCCGCAATCACTTGTAAGATATCAGCTACATCGCCCACTGAATGGCCTAAGGGGCCTATACAATCAAACGAGGACGCATAGGCGACCAACCCATATCGACTTACCCGTCCATAGGTCGGCTTTAATCCTACTACCCCGCAAAATGCAGCAGGTTGGCGAACCGATCCGCCCGTGTCAGAACCTAAGCTGGCATGGCACATTCCGGCTGCTACTGCGGCGGCTGATCCACCGGATGAACCGCCAGGTACGTATTCCGGGTTAACCGGGTTTTTTACGGGACCGAAGGCAGAATTCTCGTTCGACGAGCCCATGGCAAACTCATCGCAGTTCGTTTTTCCAATAAACAGCGCTCCGGCCTCATACAATCGATCAATTGCCGTTGCACTGAAGAGAGAGTTGAATCCTTTCAGGATGCGCGATCCACACGTGACCGGTTTGCCCTTGATGCAAATCACATCCTTAATGCCCATCACCATACCGGCTAAAGGGAGATCAGCTCCTTGAGCCCGCATCTGATCTATTTCACGAGCACGTGAAAGGGCATCTTCTTCATCCGAAGAGATAAATATATTTAGTTCTTCGTTTGCAGTCTCGATCTCCTTAAAAAAAGAAGAGACCAATGTTTCACAATTGGTCTCACCTTTATCTAATGCTTGGCGCGCATCACGATATGTACTGTATTTCATATCGTAGCGTTACTCCGTCCCAGTTCCTGCAGGACTGTCAGCCTGTGGCGCTGCTTGAGGAGCTGGTTGTGCAGCAGGTTGCTGATACGCATCGGCACGAGGCGCAGTTGTTTGTGCAGGAGGTTGAATGGGGCGAGGCGGGGCCTGGACGTTCAGTTCATCCTTGATTTCCTTCGTGGCCGTCTTAAATTCGCGTATTCCTTTACCCAGACCGCGTGCGATTTCGGGAATTCGCTTGGCTCCAAATACGAGGAGAATGACTAGAAAAATTACGATGAGCTCCATAGAGCCAATACCACCCATGATAATACCCTGGTAAGTTAGCGATTGTACGTAATAGGATAAGCCCGTTGTGGCTCTCCTATAGAGTGAGTGTTATGTTGAAATATATCAAAAACAAAGCCAAGAGGCGTCATCTTCACAAAAAAACTTTTACTCACCCGCTATTAGGCTTTGTTCAAAACGAAATGGGGCAATACGAGTTCCAGGTTTCAAGTTCCAGGTTTCAGGTTGTTTTGAGTTTGTGACCTTAAATTCTCATTAAACCTGAAACTTGGAACCTGAAACTTGAAACCTGAAACCAATTCAAGCGCGTATAACTAACGCTTTTCTTACTTCCAGTACATTCCGAATAATTAACAGGTAAAATCGACGTTTCCTATTGAAAAATCCTGAAACACCTCCCCAAACTCTTACGCGTTCAGACATAGAATCCTGGCCAAAAGCCGAGCTCCATTGTCACCTTGACGGGTCCATACGCTTGTCGACCATGCTGGATGAGGCTAAGAAGCAGGGCAAAATGAGTATCTTGCCCTCAGACAGCATCGAAGGCCTTGATGAAATCCTTAAGCAAATTGATCATTCTGATACATTAGAGGCTTATCTTAGCTGGTTTCGATATTCAATTCCGCTGATGCAATCGAGAAAAACGTTGGCACGAGCGGCCTACGAACTGGCCGAAGACAATGCACGAGAAAATGTAAAATACCTCGAGATCCGCTACTCCCCCATCCTTCATACTGAAGAAGGCCTTGTTTTAGAAGAGACGGTAGATGCCGTTCAAGAAGGCTTAAAGCTGGCAGAAAAGGAGTTCGGCATTAAAACGTCTCTGATCATTTGCGGCCTTCGGGACCGATTTGAGAGTGCTTCTTTACGCCTCGCCGAATTGGCGGTCGAGTACCGATCAAAAGGCGTGAGTGCTTACGACCTTGCCGGGGCTGAGGCCGGCAATCCGACCAAAGACCATCTGCATGCGTTCTATTATGCACGCAACAACCTCCTCAATCTGACCATCCACGCCGGCGAGTCCTGGGGACCGGAGTCCATCCACCAGGCCTTGTTCTACGGTGGCGCCCATCGAATCGGCCACGGCACTACCCTTCATCAGGATGACCGGCTCATGCAATACGTCGTCGACCACCAGGTCCCTTTGGAGATCTGCCCGACGAGTAACGTGCAGACCAACGTTGTTGAAAGCTACGAGGCGCATCCGCTCAAAAAATACGTCGATGCCCAAATTCCAGTGACGATCAATACGGATAATCGCCTGTTCAGCCGTACCTCGGTAACAAAAGAACTCTGGCTTGTGCATACCAAATGCGGTGTGGGTTCGGAACAACTTCGAGAAATCGCACTAAACGGATTTCGCTATGCCTTTATTCCCTGGGATGAACGCCAGGCCCTCCTCCGTTCTGTCCTCAATGACTTCCCATGCCCTCCCTCGGAGTACACGCCGGTATGGTAATTTTGAGTTCAAGGTTCAACGTTCAAGGTTCAACGTTCGTTCATGCCTAATACAACCTTGCACAACCAACCTTGAACATTGAACTTTAAACCTTGAACTAGTGACAAAAACCATCCGTCCTACCGAAAGCTTGCTCGGGCGCGTGTCTATGCCGCCTGATAAATCCATCGCACACCGCAGTGCCCTCCTCTCTGCAATATCTGAGGGGACCTCGCAGATAGTGAACTATCCGAGTTCGGCTGACCCACAGTCTACACTTTCCTGCTTAAGGCAACTGGGTATTGAGCATGAGGAAGAGGATGGCATCCTGTACGTTCATGGAAAGGGACTCAACGGGTTACAAGCGCCCAATAAGCCCCTGGATTGTGGAAACTCAGGGACTACTATGCGCCTCATCAGTGGCATTCTCGCAGGGCAAGATTTTGACTCAACCCTTGTTGGAGACCCCTCTCTATCCAAGCGCCCCATGGCCCGGATTGCAAATCCGTTAAAGGAGATGGGTGCATCCATTGAGCTTACAGAAGGCCATGCACCGGTACATATTAAAGGCAATCCGGATCTTCAAGGAATCACCTACGAACTTCCTGTCGCGTCAGCCCAGGTTAAATCGTGTGTCCTGTTAGCAGGCCTGTATGCAGCCGACGAAACAACGGTTATTGAATCCAAATCCTCAAGAGATCATACCGAGCGCATGCTGGGGTTGAGCGTGTTTTCGCTGGGGTCGCAAAAACACATTTCTATCCGCAAGGGACACCGTATCCCAGCACGCACCTGGTCGGTCCCGCGCGACTTTTCTGCTGCGGCCTTTTTCCTTACTGCCGGCTGTATCGTACCTAATTCCGAGTTGCGATTGCAAGGCGTCGGCCTTAATACTACCCGTAGTGCCTTTCTAAACGTACTGCAAGCGATGGGTGGCCAGATAACCATCGAGAATGAACGTGAATTTGCGGGCGAGCCTATTGCCGACCTTGTAGTCCGATCGTCCAGTTTAAACAGTGTCAAAGTAGATGGCGAGCTCGTCCCTATCCTGATCGACGAAGTCCCCATTCTGTCCGTTGCTGCTGCTTTTGCCTCGGGCCGAACAGAAATCAGAGATGCCCACGAACTCCGCGTGAAAGAAACAGACCGCATCGATGCCATGGTCAAAAACCTCCGACTGATGGGCGCTGACGTGGAAGAGTTCGAAGACGGACTGGCCATTACTGGAGGACAACCTCTAAAGGGAGCTACGGTTGACTGCTATGACGATCACCGTATTGCAATGGCCATGGGGATCGCCGGCTTGCGTGCCCAGGGGGAAACCACGATCAAAGATGCCCACTTTGCCAGTGTATCCTTTCCTGATTTCTGGGATCAGCTCGATGAGATGGCCGCTTAGACAAAACAATAGACGTTTCACCTGACGAGCATTCTTGTGAGCCACCAACACGACCCCGTCTCTGCACTCAAAGAACACGAAGCAACAGGGGAAACTGCCGACCTGTTTGCCGAGATCAGGGACGTTATGCACATTCCTATGCTAACTTCCATCTGGAGGATCTTAGCTCATTCTCTGGACGACCTGAGAACCACATGGCACCTTACTAAACCCCTATTCGGCACGGGTTATCCTGACCATATCTATCAAAACCTGGATAAGAGGATCTCTTTTCCTGAACCCCCTCCCCTCTCAAAACAAGAATTGCAGGCTACCGGCATCAGTGCGAAAGAGCTAAAGACCCTACAATCGATTGTACATGCCTACACGCGATCAAATTCATTAAACATGATCGCGCTTACCGCTCTCGTTGTTGAGCCGGCAGGCCAACCAGCAGACTTCCACCCAGCCCCACCTCGGCTAGACTGGCCGGCGTTGCCTTCTGTGCTTGAAAAGCAGGATATCTCGCCATCAACGTGGTCTCTAATCCATGCACTCAATGCCTTTGGTTCAACACCAGATCAACCAGGCCTGGCAACGCTATGGAGGCACCTTGCCTATTGGCCTGAATTCCTCAAGGTTGTTCATGCTGCTTTTGCGCCCTTGCAAGAAAATCAAGAAATTAAGCAGTGTATCCAGGAAGTATTGAATGAAATAAATTGGGTGGGTCAACAACTGGCGCACCACCGAGTGCCCTCCCCTCCACTGCCTGAATCTATAAGAACCCAGGTAGCGCAATATGTGCAACATCCAGGGCTTGTTGTACGCATGGTGGTGATTGGGCATAGCCTGGCCTCCTGGTTGCAGGCGGCACCCCCTCCAAGTAGCACGATTTAACATGGCTGTATCCAAGATAAAAGCACTCACCTTCGACGTATTCGGAACCGTTGTCGATTGGCGGAGGACCATCATTGATGAAGTCACTCAGTTGGCTCAGAAAAAAGAGTTCACAGTCGATGCTGCTCGTTTCGCTGATGACTGGCGGGCGGGCTACCAGCCTGCAATGCATCGCGTTCGCACAGGCGATTTACCCTGGTTAAACATCGATGCGTTGCATCGAGTTATCCTTGATGACCTACTAGACCTTCATGAGATAAGAGGGTTATCTGAATCAGAAAAAGTCCACCTCAATTACGTATGGCATCGCCTGAAACCCTGGGCCGATGTACGTTCGGGCCTAGAACGCCTCCGTCAATCATTCACGATTGCGACCCTCTCGAACGGCAATGTGGCTCTGTTAACAAATATGGCAAAGAACGCAGACCTGAGATGGGATTGCATCCTTTCCGCCGAACTATCCAACCACTATAAACCGGATCCAGAAGTGTACCTCAAAGCAGCTCAATTGTTAGGCATTTCCCCAGAAGAAACCATGATGGTAGCCGCCCACAACAGCGACTTAAAGGGTGCAAAAAACGTAGGATTCCAAACCGCCTTCATCTACCGCCCCCAAGAATACGGCCCCACCCAAACCACCGACCTCGAACCCGGAGAACACGCCGATTTCGCCGCCAAAGACTTCATCGACCTGGCAACTCAACTAGAAACCCATACCACTTAACCCCTCTACACTTCGCACCCTGCACAAAAAAACAGGGCTACCCTAAGCCGGCGGGTAGCCCTTGTGATCATACACGTACCTAAACCTGTGCTACATGGCCAGGCACGCTTTCCTCCACCACCTATCAGAGGAACTCGATTAATGTAGGAAGAGGATGGGTTCTCTCAGACAAATCAGATGTGGAGTTTCTGCGTATAAAACAACCCTCGAGTGTACTAGTGGAGGAACGTGGTGTAATGAATGGGATTTACAAGAAAAAAGAGTACATTAAGCCCCGAACTGTCTTCTATCGGGACAAAGCGATTTCCCACCGTGGCTAGACGCCTACGACACAAACGAACAGGTAAGTCTTGATGGATTCTTCTGTTTGGGTTCTTGTTTCTAGCTTCTGGTTATAACACAATCCATTGTAAGGATACGAACATCCTGACCGTCTTCAACGCAATGCAATGTAGACCAAAAAAAGTATGACGGTGCTCAACGCGGTGCAATGAAGACCATCAGCGTTCTGACAATGCCCAATGCAATGCAATGAAGACCATCAGTGTTCTGGCGGTGCTCAACGCGGTGCGATGAAGACCAAAGAACGTGTGACGGTGCTCAACGCGGTGCAATGAAGACCATCAGAGTCCTGATGGTGCTCAACACATTGCATTGAACAATGTCAGGACGTTCGTTGCTGAAAACCAGGTGTTCTGCGGTTTATAGTAGCTGTAGACTCGCACTACCAAAACCCTTACTTTTCGGCTAGTATTTAGAAATAGAAACAACTCAAATAAGGACCAAGGATTTATTTGAGCTCACATAAGTCTGCAAGTAATTAATGGTAACCTCCCGGATTCTGTACCTGTTGATATTTTTGTGTAGCTGGACGCACCTCGCGCAGAGCCAACACTCGGTTGCTCGTATATGGAATGAAGCGCTCCTGGATGCTATCCGTAATGATTTCGCACGCCCCACCGTCCATGCCCGCAACCTTTTTCACATCTCGGCTGCAATGTACGACGCGTGGACAGTATTTGACGGATCAGCTACCCCCTACTTTCTGGGCCAAACGGTCCGCCAATTCTCCTGCCCATTCGAGGGTTTCACCCCAGTTGGCAACATAGATGAAGCCAGAAACGAAGCGATAAGTTTTACTTCATATCGCCTTCTTACCCACCGATTCCAACGTTCCCCAGGCCTCGAAGAATCGCAAGCACGATTTGATTCTCTCTTTACTTCTTTTGAGTACAATCCAGCAGACACCTCCCGATCCTACCAATCAGGAAGCGGAGCCGCTTTGGGCAATTATATTGCGTCCTGCATCATTGACTTCGGTATGCAGGATGGAGCGAATGAACGATTCGATTACGCCAACTTTTTTTACAACCCATCGAATATCGCCCTCATCCCGTCCATGCCGGGCAACCCACTGATCTCGGACCCCAATCGCTGGCAACCCCTTTCGCTCGACTTCATTGACCAGGCCGGCAACCCGATCCCGGTTCGCGTTCCTCCATTCCTGAGTGCTGAATGGGGCCAGGTCTCCCCCTTCGCACTCACGTCCTCAGACTTAAACATCTACGAACGCAATGGCGACTCTTATTGGGTCTATCACGACCCCGGTCCGCCTGCTTATACAATGACGGACGAGGATAACGAAGAATATGCCTGGGGGTTTTCTCTGGTCGCCTTGTGGTCCTCCCACCTGGAGCCGGACTCAAGCAGGATGATTGATATTTCTCCGGCATCTATTGGAAACATCGATATTCGCCTGTTTCCTCAAACGATTGAGGAACTGCGATTTTTCTATGATTACACAGCTGGTGGAGACCCTGGAGAAGGCTACTTTTTAAACCCTGTAACAAGAATGCCCTATGAGCCCCAAGTTGTCCCCCTCGGCGACTATGCAAGAGTGCTCGCTGAATTCTGGGCAGACGGCCCCGAATCTGAAACGCCTCCCGGTCACTGGTTTACAATCTTAAATTATGTCACCGACCATCCCTTGTTTGAACGCAGATACAAAGGAGAAGGGGAATCGATCGATCCTTTGGAGTGGGACGTAAAGGCTTATTTCGCATTGGGAGGAGCCGTCCACGATGCCGCTATCACAGCATGGGGCATTAAAGGATGGTACGACTACATCCGTCCTGTTTCAGCCATCCGATACATGGCGGACCAGGGCCAGCGTACCGACTCAACCCTCTCCAACTACTCACCAGAGGGCATCCCTCTCGTGCCCGGTTATATCGAGTTGGTGGAAGCAGGTGATCCGCTTGCGGGAGACAGCAGTCAACATATCGGTAAAATTAAGCTCTATGCATGGAAAGGCCCGGACTTTATTGAGGACCCCTTTACCGATGTAGCAGGCGTAGATTGGATTCTGGCTGAAAACTGGTGGCCCTATCAACGCCCCTCCTTCATCACTCCACCCTTTGCTGGGTATATTTCGGGGCACTCCACGTTTTCCCGTGCAGCTGCCGAAATCATGACCCTTTTAACGGGCGACCCCTTTTTCCCTGGAGGCATCGGCGAATTCCATGCCCCACAGAATGAGTTTCTCGTCTTTGAGGACGGCCCCAGTGTCGACATTACCTTGCAATGGGCCACCTATAGAGATGCATCAGATCAAACGAGCTTATCGCGTATATGGGGAGGCATTCACCCACCTGTAGACGATATACCGGGGCGGATTATTGGCGAGCGCGTTGGCTTGGACGCCTTTGCACTGGCCGAACGGTATTTTTCTGGTGAACGTGTGGTGTCTAATGAAAAAGAACCGTTTCTACATGCTGATGACTCGTTCGCACTCTATCCCAACCCCGTCCGAAGGGGAGGCCTGCTCACTCTAGAGTGGTTTGAGAACGCAGAGCAAGGAAGTATCGAAATCTTTAATGTGTTAGGGCAGCGCGTTTTCCACGAAGCACAGCCCTCTGGGCCCTATACACAGTTCACAACGGATAACTTTGCTCCTGGATTGTATATCCTTAGAATAAAAACACCCCAGGGAACGCTCGCAACACAGAACGTCATCGTTTCGAATTAGGTGTTTTCCTCGTCAAGGCAGTGAGCGATTTGACGCGCATTGTATGGCACTCCGCTCGGTCCGTATAACAATGGGTTTACTTACCCTCCAATACTTACTCCAAGAGACAGATAATTTACCGTTCCCAGCAATCCGCGGTCTATAAAGGCATAGTCGGCATGAATTCCTCTATACGCGATTCCAGCGCCGAGGCTTAATCCGCCTTCAGCATCCTCCAGCATCAATTGCCGGTACCCACCTCGGATGAAGAAGATGTTCATTACACCATATTCGAGGCCCGCATTCATAAAGCCATTGTTGTTGTTCGAAAACAAGGCATCGCCACTTAGTGTCAATTGACTCATTCTTGTATTCAACGCTTCGATTGCAACGCCAAAACGAAGCGTAACGGGAAGGTCCCACGAGTTGGTTTGGAGGTTTGCAACCAGGCCGTCGTTGTTACCGCCTACGCGAGGATCGAGGTCCACACGCACGGCTGTATCGCTTCCCGTTAACCGCATCTCACCGCCAAAGTTGGAAATACTCATCCCGAGGGTAACAGGCTCAAAGGGCGTTCTGTAGGTAAGCCCCACATCCACGGCCGCCGTCGTCGCATTCATGTTCCAGATAGAACTCCGGACCAGCTTTGCCGTGATGCCCAGGTTAAAGCGATCCGTTAGCGCTCGGCTGTATGTGAGGCCAAACGATAGATCTTGGACCCTAAACACCTCACCCGTTCCTTGAACCCGCTCCTCCGTGATTACATCCATCTCTGTAGATGTCATCGTATAGACAGTCAATGCAAAACGTCCCTGGTTACCGAGGTTTAGCATGGCAGATCCATAATTCAGGTCAATACCTACAAACCAATCGACATGGTTGAAATATAGGTGATGTCCATCCAGCTCTGCCCCCAGTGCCGGATTCCAATACAAGGAAGACAGATCTCTCCCAGAGGCCACTGCGGTTTCCCCCATAGCCACCCCACGTGCGCCAACACCAATCTGAAGGAAACTGGCGGCTGTTGTACCTACCTTCGACTGCCCATTTACTGGAAGGGCTAGAAGCACGGCCAGCATTGAGAAATACAAACTACGTTTTAGGACTAGCAACATAACTTCCTTCTAATTAACAATTGCGAATTGACCGGTTTTCTCACCGATTCCAGGTGCTTCAATATGGTAGAGATACAATCCGAACGCGATTTCCAAGCCATCCTTCGTCAACAGGTCCCAATAGACTGCACCATCTGCAAATCCATCATGCTGGAGTTCGCGTATAAAGTCTCCACTGGCCGTATAAATTCGTATGGTACTTCCTATGGGCACATTGATAAACCGGATAAATCGCTCGCCACGTCCGCGCAAGAAGGGCTGTTCTTCCAATACAGAAGCTACTACATAGGGATTAGGTACCACTTTCACTTCATCCAGGATAGACGACGTGGCACTTTCATCCACAGCCTGCGAACGGGTCGTAAACCGGTATCTGTCTCGTTCGCTGAACGGGATGTTATTCAGCATGGTAAACACATCGCCATCTTGCGGTACAACAACCTCTTCTTCAGGTAACTCTACGTTAAACGCATCTACCGGAGGTGCCATGAAGATGCGCCAAGAGAACGAAAAGAACCGTGATGTAGGCTCTTCGCGGTATACAAACACCACCTCATCAGATACACCCAGCTCTCCTACTGCGCCGCTGCTAGAGCGATCGATAAACAGAAAGTCAAGCGGTTCACCCGTACCCAATTCAGACACTCTAAAGTTCACGGGCATTAACCTGCGCCCAAAGAGATCGACAAACGCGCTGTCCAGCACTTCACCGGAAGCACCAATCTCAATAACTGCCGATATCGGAGCACGAGGGGCGGAGAGGGTTGCCGGCTCAACGAGCACAGGAATATTGCTTCGTGACTCTTCACTCCACGCCGAATTTTGCTGAGCAGCCGCTCTTGTTGGGACTTCATTTTCAAACAGAAGCACAAACCCTTTGTCAAAAATCTCTGCGCTGAACCGGCGCAAGAACACGTTTGTATTCAGATTTTTTTGGATTGGCACATCTTCAGCCACTACTTCTCCAGAGCGTTCATCCGTAATCGTGTAGCTGACCGTTTCTATTTCGATATCTTCACGAACGACTTCCGTCTTAAACGTAACCACATAGTCTGCATCCTCGACAAGATCGCTCTGGGAGATAAATACATCGACCGACCCTGTTGCGACACCACTTGCGTGTTGCAACCTGGCTACATCGCTAGTCCCAGGGATCAGGTTGGAGGGCAACGGATTGGGCGTGGCAACCGCCGTATTGGGGTCCATCGCTACAATCTCTCCATTCACGACACGAATAGACGCAGGCGATTCAGCCGGCGAGATGGGCAGCGCATTCTTAAGCGCAGAAAGTCCCTGGTCAAAGAATCCCTGAACATATCCACGATCAAACGAGGTGATGGCATAATAATAAGTTCGTCCGTTAATGACGTCATCATCCACAAAATAGTGCTGCAGCCCGGTGTCCTCTCCCATATAAAAATGGACACCGGTCGGCTGACCAATCGTTTCACCAAACTGCAAGGGATGCGGCCCAAGAAGGCCATTAGCGACATCATACTGAACCAGTGGCTCTTTAAACGTAGGATTCCCTAAGGCGTCTGTAATGTCTTCCGCATCCAGGAACTGGGGATCGGTCGATTTAAAGATCCGATAGCCTTCGAAGTCAAATCCATACACCGGGTCTCGGCTAATTTCTGCCAGGTTATCCCAGGTAAGCACAACCTGCCCATCACCAGGAATGGCTGTGAGTTCAGGTTGACGTGGAGGCCGTGCGAATCGGTAGTCTGCATCAAAGATACGTTGTGCAACCGACGCGGTTTGGAAGATCGCCTGCTCGGTAAACCCGAATACAAAACAGGTGGAGAAACGCTCCGTTTGATTGCCTGCGATATTGAAGGGGCCGCTACCAAAGATCCACAACTGGTTGAGGCAATGCTGCTCTGCAGTAAACAGTCCGTTTTGGATGCGAGGCCACAACATGGTTTCATCGCCTGCACTCACTTCACCGAACAACGGTGACGCAAAACTTGTCAACCCAATCTGATCGCTTTCATCGTTGTCTGTGAATCCAAAGTTGGGCTCACCTTGATCCGGCTGGCCATTTCCTTCCGTTCCATCTGCATCCGGCCCTGGATACCCTTCTGTCAATGGACCAGCACCGTCACTACCCACATCATCAATCTCAGCGAACCAGTCCCCATCTTCATCACCACTCCAGTGTTCTCTTGGGTCACCGAAGTTACCGATCGGACCAAAGACGAGAGAGCCGGCATCATTGTCTCGTTGTTCGTCAAGCAGCCCGTCAGCGTCGTTATCAATATTGTCCGTGCTGATCCCAGGTGATTCCAAGAACTTCCATCCCATGTATCCTGGAGGAATTTCCCGGTTACGGGACCAAACACCGATGTTGTCGCAGTCCCAGGCGTAGACCATATCTGTTCCTTCGTCGAAGTTCGCATCGTCATCAACAGTGCCGCGACCGCCTGGACCAATATCCGCGAACCCGCCAAAGTAGATTGGTGTATCTCCTGTATTGAAGGAAATATTCCCAACGTTAGTCACCTGGAAGTAATTGAAAAGAATATCCTTGGCCAATGGATGAGACCATTGAAATATGCGGGACTCTACTTGTAAGCCCATCCCTTCGCGATCAGGCCTCGCTGCATCAGGCACAAGACCAAACTCCGTATTCCAAGAATCGTCCATGACGTAGTATACTTCCTGATCCGCATTAAATTGATTCAAGCCAAAGAAGCCGGCCCATGTACCATTCCACTCACTGGCTCGACCTGGCCAAGTATCGGGCCACGAAGTAGGGTTCAGGCTGTTCGCGATCTCCTCCTGCCGTTCATCGATTTTCACATACCCCGCAAGTGGGTGGAATTTCATCAACACATTGGTCTGGGGATCGATCTCTGAAGCTTCGGAATACCCATCCGAAATAATGATGGTCGTATCGTTATTTTGATTGATAATCTGGCCGCCGATAATGGCAGACATCTCATGAATGTGATCATGCCCAGTTCCTCGAGGCCAGATCCCTCCAATAGGGCTCTGCCCTCCCCTGGCAACGGTGCCGTAATTTGTGACTTCCGTTTCAACCTGGTTTGAGTTGACCACCATCACACGGCGTGCATTGGGATCAGCCTGTTCTGGATCAATATAGACGCCGGTATCCTCTTGGCGTTGAGCAAACGCAGAAGAAACGACGGTACAGACTACTACTATGCACAAAATATATCTCATGAACCTGCTGCTCACGTATTTACAGTTTCTAAATAGCATAAATCTCGTCATTGCACCTAAAAGGATAACTCAAATCCAACTTTGATTTCGCGGGGCACAGGTTGAACAGATGGGTTCAATGCAAACTCTTCCCGGGTGTTAACAATATCAAGGCCTGTGTTGTTGTGCGCATCGATTTCGAGCGGGTCGATGCGTGGCAGGAAGTCCCGACGGATCGAGTCAAAGAGATTCTCGACCTTCACATAGAACTCTGGACGGAATCGTCCAACTTTAAATTGTTTAAATGCCCGCACATCTACCGCAAACGTGCCTCTATATCGTGCACCATTGCGCAACTCGATGAGCGCTGACCTTCGAATGAATTCAGTAGGGGTGAATGGGAATCCTGAGTTTGCGCGAGTGATAAGGCTTCCGCCCCATCCCTCTTTCCCATAGTTCAAGAACACGTTCAAACTGTGCCTCAAATCCCAATTTAAGGGCAACAGCGTCACCGCAGACTGGCTCCTGCCTTGTACGTCGAAGAAGGCCTGTCGCGGATCACTCGCTACCCCTTTGGCAACCTGGTAGGTATAGTCAAATCCTGCCGAGAACCCCATCTGTGGCAGTGCGATATCAGCCGCCACGGTTACCCCGCGTACGCTACCAAAATCAGTGTTCGCATACCGCCCGTAGATCTCACCACGAATCGTTTCAAACAGCTCAGAGCCGAGCAGGTTACGCACGTCCCGGTAGAACATCGTGATATCCACCGCCATGAAATCGGTGAGCTGCTGCTGAACGCCGATTTCATACATATCGGTTCTTTGCGCATCCAGGTTTGCATTCCCCAAGAAACTGCTGACATTTCCAACCACTTCAAACTCTGGGTTTTCGTACAGCCGCGCGAATTCAGGAATCTGGAAGAATTGCCCATAAGACGCATGGATAACGCCGCGTTCGGTAATAGGAAAAGCCAATCCTAAGCGAGGAGATATCTGTGTTTTGGTACCCACTTTCCTAAAGGCCTCTGAAGGATCACGCGGGAAGATGCGGTTAGCGGGGTCGGTAAAGTCGGTAGGCTGATCGGCTTGGGCATCAAAATAATCAAACCGAACGCCGATGTTAACGATCAGGTCTTGAATTTCGATCTTATCCTGAATGTACGCCGCGATCTCGATAGGATTTCGGGTAAATTGATTGTGGGAGACCGATGTCAACGGAGGAATTTGGGGTGTGAACGAGCCGTATCGATTGGGATCCACATCGATCAGCAAAAACTCCTCATTGAGATCGTGATACCGAACCTCAATCCCTCCCTTGATCAGGTTACTGTGATTGACCTGGCTTGAAAAATCGAGCCGCCCCGCATAGGTATTGCTATTTCTATACAGATGGTCGCCGGCCAGTCCGCCAGTAGAAAACACATTCGATGGCTGGCTTCCTCGTCCAAACAAAGACGCATACCTGGAGTCCAAAGGATCTTCGTAAACGTACCGCTCAAAGTCGTTCTGGTAGTACGCCAGGCTAAGTGTATAGAAGGATCGCTGGCCCAAGGTATGATCAATCTTAACGATGTGGTTGAACGAATTCGTAAACCCGGTTGGTACCGCATCAGGATTGAGCTTAAAGAAGTGGTTATACGCACGTCCTTCGCTTCGATTGGCCAAGAGATTATAGGACAGTTTCAGCGTATTCGTCAGCCGTGCGGTAATTTTCGCCTGGCCAGAATAGCTCGTACTGGGATTCATGGGGACAATCTCTCCGTTGCCGGATTGTGGCAGCAACCACTCATCCGGGTTGTTTCCGGCAAACGAGGCAGAATCACTGGGCAAAAATCGGCGTTGGCCGGCTAACCAGTTATCCAGTTCACTGACCCGCCCCGACACAAAAAAGCTCACTCGTCCAGGAATAATGGGGCCACTCAGAAATCCTTCAAAATCTCGCTGCGCCACCGGATCGATATCATCGATATTAAAAAATACGTCATCACTCGTTGATATATAATCCCCTACCTGGGCGGAAAAGTTACCGATGAATTTTTCAGAGCCTTCTTTGGTGACAATATTTACAATGCCGGACAATGCCTGCCCGTACTCAGCATTAAAGGTACCGCTTATGACTTCCAGCTCTTCGATCGCATTGTTCTCTACGGGAACGGCCAGCGCATTATTAAAGGGGTTTGCGATTGCGATGCCATCGACATAATATTGGATCTCAGAGGATCGGCCACCGCGAATATGCAGGCCTCCACCAAGGTCTGTTGTCACGCCGGCTTGAATCTGGATGGCGTCTGCAAGGGTTTCTACAGGTAGATTGTCGAGATCGTCGCCAGATATCTTAGACGAAGACGACGTAAGATCGACGGTAATCATGGACCTCTCCGCAACAACGACGACCTCTTCCCCTTCAAAGGTTGCTTCGCCCAGTTCAAAATCCACTGATGCAGTTAGCCCTACCTGAACGCGAATAGGACTTTTTATCTGGGACTGAAATCCAACAAAAGACGCTTGAATGGCATAGGTACCAGGCCGCACATTCAGGATAAAGTAGCGTCCCTCCTCGTCGGTAGTGCTTCCTTGCAGGGCGCTCAACGTTATCTCCTGGCCGTCCTCAATCCTGGCTTTAATGACTACACTAGCACCTGGCAATCCTTCGCCTGTAAGTGCATCTGTAACCCGACCGGCAATTTTTCCCGTTGTACCCTGTGCTACAGCCGTTTGATTTGTACTAAAAAAGAATGCAATAAGTATCCATGCACAACGAAAAACAAAACCGAATGCGCTTTTTTTCCTCATTATATGCCTATTCTCGCACTTATTTAACCTTGGGGACTTTAAAACTGACAGAACGAACCCTGAAATAACTAGAAGATGCTAAAAAAAGCAATTCAAAAAACAATCCGAGTATAGAATTCACTCATCTATCAACAAGCCTTCTTCCCTCATTTTTTGCTTGAACAAAAGCGTATCAAGCTCGACGATATACTGATCTCGCAAATCGGATACGAGATCAACAACGGGTAACTGTGTTGACAAACGCTGCACCACCTCTGAACGCACATCCTCAATAGAACGCCGAGTGGTTTGGACGCGCGAAACGTTCGCCAAGAACCACGAAGAAGCCGTCCCAATCACTACCCATTCATTTTGAGGCGCCTTTTCAATATGAGATTGAAGCCCGCGATCAAGGGAGTCAACGACTACATTGATGTGTTCGGCGTAATTCCTGTACGCAGTAGCGCGACGAGAACCGGACAGCACTCGTTGCTGGGCCTCCTTTGCCTCTTCAAACGAAGCGAATTCGATATGTTGCATATCGACAAATCGTTGGCTAACGGATAGCAGCTTCAGCCGCTCTGCGGTGTCAGCAATTTGCTCCTCCGTAGGTTGGCCCGTGTACTGCTCAATGGCCTCCTGCTGGACGCGGCTTGCCAATCGAATCGTCCCTACATGCCACATATTTTCCTTATACGTCGGGTCCTTTTCGAGTCCCTCGGCTTCTCCATTAAGGGCAAACACTTCATTCCGCAAAGCGCGCCCCATCGAGGCACCTGCTCGATAGTAGACTTCATTTAAAGGCAATGTTTCTAACCAGAAGACATAGTCCGCAACAGTAAACGATTTGTTCTGGCCTCGCCAGGAATAGGTTGCCAGTACAGCATCAGGCTGAAGAGCGGCTCTTAAAGGTGCAATTTCCTCCTGGTTGAGTGTCAAGGTACGCTGCGGGTTATAGCCCATTGCATCCAGGCGTTCTTTTAACATGGATTGCAATGCCACCATCACCTCACGATTCCACTGGGTATTGAGGCTCTCCATGTACGCTCGTACAAAGGTATTCCCCTGCATGCGGACTCTACGCATCCAGACGTTGCTTTCAACGCCTGATTTACGCGTTTGAAATTCAGACTCAGTCAGGATGGGCGTGACTGTCTTGTCTTCTACTTTGACGCGAACAGGGATGTTGGCATCGGGAGACCAGACGCGAACGGAGATCTTGGTATCGGTCATGGAGAAGGGAATGGCGCTGGCCAGACCGTTGGCAGTACTGGCGGTGGTACCGGCCCAAAGCTGAGCAGCAGCGGTCTTCTCAGACTGCATGACATTGTTGCTGGGATTGGTCGGGTCGGCAACCAGCGCGGAAGCGTTGCCACCAAAGTCAGAGACGGTGTAGT
>JAHQVL010000277.1 GCA_019634345.1 Rhodothermaceae bacterium | reverse complement strand
TCTCGTACCCTTCAGTCGTGCTTGTGCAGTACTGCATTTTCGTCTCGTACCCTTCAGTCGTGCTTGTGCAGTACTGCATTTTTATTTTGTACCTGAACTCTGACAAAATCTACCGCCGCTTGAAGGCAATCTCTCTCAGCACCCTACCGTCAATATGAACCTGGACGACGTATGCACCGGCAGCCAGGGAAGACAAATCTACTCGGACCTCCGTATGCTCATCTAAAACCATCCCCTGGTACGCTGCTTTGGCATGTTGCCCAGTGATGGCAAACACATCCACCTCAACATGCTGATTACGGGCTCCCGTTATTTTAAGGAATATGTGCTCACTTGCTGGATTTGGAAAGAGATCGACCTTTACGCGGCTCGCTTCTGGCTCAGGGATATTTGCAATAGGGACACTTCTGTTTTCATAATAATGAACCCCACCATTCAGCAGCCCCACCAACACTTCCGGTTTCGAGTCCCCGTTAAGGTCGCCCCAGGCCGGCACCATTCGGCGTTGTATACCAAGATCAAACCAGCTAACGGGGGTAAATGCTGCTTCTTCCGGAGTACCTATGTTTTCAAAGGTAAAGATGCCGTCTTGATCGGATCCTACAATTAAATCAAGATCACCGTCTCTATCTACATCTACGGCAAGCGGTACGCTTCTTCTTCCGACATCAATCTCGCTATATGATGTGGTCACCAGGCTAAATAGAGGTTCTTCAGGCGTTCCCGTATTTTCGAAATAATTGATCACGCCACTGGATTGGCCGACAAGCAAGTCCAGATCTTCATCAGCATCCATATCCGCCAGGAAAGGGGCACTGCTGGAGCCGGACAGAATGTCGAGGTATTCAGTAACCGTTTCAGAAAAACTAAACGTACTTCCATCATTCGCATTGATATATAAGGTCATGTCCCCCAGAAAACTGCCTGTAATCATATCGGCCGCCCCATCTCCGTTTAGATCGCCAAGCGCAGGTGTGATTCCGAACGCGGGTTCAAGCGCCAACGCTCCTCGGTCCTGAAATTGCGGCTCACTGCTGCTGCCGACATTCTCAAACAGATGCAGTGATCCTTGATTTGAATCATCAGGGTCAATGCTGTTACCAATGAGCAAATCGTTGTCTCCATCTCCATCTACATCAAACAAAACAGGATACCCATCGCTCCCGACATCTATATTTGTAAAGAATCGGTTTCGCACAAAAGAAAACTGATTGTTCGCATCTTGCCGGAAGTAGAGCAAATTGTTCGTTGCGGCTCCAAAAGCGGAAAAAGCACCGCCAAGCACTCCAACGATCAAGTCCTCTATGCCATCCCCATCGATATCCCCAAAAGTGGGTGCATTATAGCCACTCGTAAGCAAAGGATCTCCTATCGGAAACTGAACCATATCATTGGAGAAAATGGGTATTTGAGGCGTGCCGGCATTTTCAAAAAACAGCAACCCTTCCTCGAAAAAATCACCCCAAAACAAATCCTGGTCACCATCTTGATCCACGTCATGAAACAACAAAGTATTGGCTCCGTGCTTCTCCTCGGATCGTTTACCTCCCGGACCAACCACACTGATATTTTGAAACCGCTCAGATTGTAGGCTGAAGGTTAGCTCTTGAACGGAAGTGCCTCTCTCGGTTTGCTCGTATTGAAATACCGTTCCATCCAATTGACCAACAAAGAGATCCAGCAACCCATCACTATCTATATCTACAACGTTTAGGATATTTTGCCGATTCGCAAAGATAGGAGTACCGGTATCATCGAGCAGATTATCTTGAACAATCGAAAAGACGGGCGTTGTAGGACCTCCCGTATTCTCAAATACCCGAATCAGGCTAAATGGATATTCGGCAAGAAGGTCCTGGTCGCCATCTTGATCCAGGTCTACAAACCGGTACCACTCGCCTACCTCTACCTCCTGAAATGCATCCGACCGCTTAACAAACGGAAACCCTGTTGAGCTAGATACCCTCTCAAAAAAGATGATTTCATCTGCACGTTCTTGAACAAACAAATCCTGATCACCATCCCCATCGATATCTACGAGTTGCGGGCGGGGGACATTAAAACCACCTAAAAAGGGGAGCTGTAAAAGCTCCCCTTCCTGGTCAACTACTTGAAACGGGACCTCCCTTTTTTCAAACTGTAAGGCCTGGCCAAATACAGGAGTCGAAATCAGGAGGACAAAAACAATGGGCAGTTTACTCAACAACCGTGGAAAGCCCGGCTGGGTATCTGCCCACTTCAATAACTTTTTCAATTTCATTGGTAGCTGTGTTAATCACGACCACCGTACCGGTATTTTGATTGGTGCCGAAATTATAGCGAGGGGTATAAGCCCCATTTACATTGCGGTTCGAGATAAATACATAGTCGCCCTCTGGAGAGACTGCACTCCCGTGTGGCTGCGCCAAGCCGTTGCCGGTAATGGTTTGAGACACAATGAAGTTGTTCGCATCGATCACAGATACCGAGTTATCAGCCAGGTTGCCCACATAGACATAGCTTTGATCAGGCGTCCAAACAGGATGCCAGGGCTGATTCCCTACTTCGATACCACCGATCCGCTTTATTCCTGGAGGTGCACTGGTATCGAGAAGCATCACCTGGTTGGATTCCTGCCCCGATGCCGCAAGACGACTACCGTCAGGAGAAATGGCAAAATGGATGAATGCATTAAAGGGTGCCTGCAACAAGGTGAAGGTAACCTCACTGGAGTCGGTCGGGACCGAATGAATTCTATTTTCATTCAAACTGGCTGTATACACAAAGCTACCTGAAGGTGAAATGGCAAGCGCGTGTGGCCGCTGCGAAAGTATCTCAATCTCCTTGATTGCCATCGTACTTCGGGTAATTTCCCCGATACTACGCGGCGGACTAACAGCAGACAGGGAGCGTCCGACAAAGAGCTGATCGCTCAGAGGATTCAGAGCCAGCATTCCCGGTGTTTCCATAAACGCCTGGTCCATCAGTTGGCCGGTTAGCTCCAGGTTGTCGATGGAGATTTTCACAACCGCATTTTCACCTATAAGCGACGTATAAATAGCAGAAAGGTCCGGTTCGGCTTCTACATCATGGGGCTTTGCATTTGGAGAAAAATCGAATCCGGTGTCATTTTGAAGATCAATGGTCCGAATAACCAGCTTTGCATCGATGTCTATCACAGAGATCAACGCATCGTCCTGATTTGCAACAAAAAGAAGCCTTGGGCTGGTACTGAAAGGTATAACACCCTGGTTAACAGCATCGATAGGCCCATCAAAACGGGCTCCAGCATTGATCCATCGTTGCAGCAGGCGAACCCTGGCTCCGTCGAGGGTATCGGCATCTAACTCAAAGGGATGAGGGCCACTTTCCAGGATGGTAACCATCTTGGCCATGATACTGTTATCAGCATCAAAGGGGATTACGGCCTCCCCATGATCAGAGCCTGCGATCAGATTGTCCCACGAATCCAACTGAAGCCCGGCAGCAGCATCAGCACCAGCGTGGCATCGTTCACAGTATGGTTCTAAAATGAAGGGCTGAATGTGCTCAGTAAACCGGATGTCTTCGATTTCATCAAGAAGTTGTGGACTAAGAGGCGTGGTCAATTCGCAACTCGTAATTACGAGCCCTAATAACAGCAGACCAAACCAGGTAAAATGTGCTCTATATGTATTCATTGTAAGCGTCTGCAATGCAGAAATCTGTCATAGATGTGCATATTATTATCACATATACACCCCACAGTCCGCCAAATTCACCTTTTCGGAAGCCAAATCAAAGGACCAGATGGGTATTCAGGGTATAAATGTACAGCAAGAAAAGTTAAAGTGCTAGTCTAAGATGCAGGCGTAACCTATTGACAGGACTTATTTTACGATCGTTACGGTGCGAGCAATAGAAATTCCGTCACCCCGAGCGCGGATGATATATTCGCCCGTGGGAAGATTTCCACGATCGAAGATGACCTGCTGTGGGCTTCCACCTTGTACTGTACCGGAGAAGAGAACCTCTACCTTACGGCCGAGCAAATCATAGACTTCAATATCAAGATGGCCACTTTCTTCAAGTTGAACGGTGAATTGCGTCTGGGATTGGAATGGGTTAGGGAAGGGGGCATTCAGAATCGTTCTGACAGGCAATTCTTCTTCAGAGGACGTCAACAAAGGATTAGCCGGCTGAACGACAAAAAGGCCCTCGTCTATACTTGTCGCAATGATATTGCCACTTTGGAAAAACGGATAGTTACTCCAAGACCCGTTGAAATTGTACGATTGATCGCTAGGAAGTACATCAAATAGAGCCACTTCTTGCGGATTTATCGGATCGCTTATATCGAGGATACGCAAGCCACTCGTATAGTTGGACTGAAAAAGGTAGTCCCCTACAACGTACTGATTATGATCACGGGTTCTTGTATCAGCAAAGTATGTATTTGCTACTACGGGATCATCCAGGTCTTCCAGATCAAAAATGATCGTGCGGGTATTGGCGAATGTACCGGGTTCATCCAACTCATCATCCAGATAAAAATACCGATGGTCCTCGGTCAACCATCCCTGGTGTGCATAGGCAACACTCGGATATTCTGCCACAGAAATGCGCTCCGGGTTGGATTTGTCGCTTACATCAGCGATACTTAGCGCCGTCTCGTTTGAACCAAAGCAAATCTCCTTATTCACGTGCTCTGTATCCGGCCCCCGATAAATAACGCATTGCGCGTCATGTGAGTATCCTGTTCCACGGCGCCCGGTTGTATTATCAGCAAAGCACCCTTCAAACGTAGGTTGAGTAGGATCCTGAATATTGATCATATGCAAACCGCCGCCACACGTTGTGCCTCCTGAACCAATACCCACTACGTAGGCAAACCCGGTCTCTTCGTTAATAACAATATTGTGTGCGCTGGCAAATTGGTCGTAGTGAGCGGTTTCTTCAAGTTCGACCGGCGGATTTTGCACGTTTGCCAATTGCGTCAAGTCAAACACCTGCATCCCGTGGTTGCCCGAATTGTCAGCTACGATGAATGCATGGTTATTGTATACCTTCACATCTCTCCAGGAAGACGCAAACGCCCCGGCGTGCAACGGCAAATGCCCGATTACCTGAGGGTTTGTAGGATCAGATACGTCGACGAAAGAGGTGCCCGAATTCATGCCTACCAATGCGTACTCGACACCCGTACCAGGATCTTCCCATCCCCAAATATCATTCGTTGATGACGCTCCTCCCACACCGCCATTCAACGTTTGAACACTTATAAACGACATCAGATCTACTCCCGAGCACGGATAGATATCCGCGGATCCTTGTTGGCATTCCACTCGGCTTCCAACGATATCGGCAAGGGTTTTATTCGCAGAAATACCCTCAGCTCGATCGCCCTTATGTGTTTCCTGACTATAGACAAGCGATGAGGATAAAAGGGTAACCAATAAGGCTACAAATAGCGTACGAGCTTTCATATAAAACTACTGAGATTAGTGGGGTACAGATGGGGCTACTTTGGAGCAGCTATCTTTCAAAAAATAGACCACTTTTGAACCAACATCACAACAAACGCTTACATATCTGTAGCAGTTGCATAATATTTGGCCGAGCGTAAGGAAACAGGGGCAAGCTACACCGTAGTTGGGGTATTATGATGTAACAAAGGGATGAAAAGTTGCATTCTGAATCCAAATTACCGACATTTAAGGTATACGTCGTAAAATAAGCATCGGCGTTTAAAAAAGAATGTAAAACTGTAGCTGATTCTCCCTCCCTCAACAGCTACATTTCAAGCCCGATTCAAGGTTCAGGATCGGGCTTTTTATGTATACCCACGAACTCATCTTGATACGCAACCTCTTCTTAATAAATAGGTTGGAGCATTTCACGTAGTAGTAACGTAAGAATGTTCATAAACACAGACATCTCTCTGCCTTTTTAGGCGACATAACCCTTTAGATACTAGAAGAATTAAAGACACCCTAGAGTTAACGTATGGAGACAAAAACGGAAACCCCAGTACCTGAAAATATAGCATCTCGTCTTTTTGACTCACGCACCGTCATAATAAGTGGAGAAATAAATCAAAAGCTGGCTGCAAGCATTGTAGCTCAACTTGTAGGAATGGCCGCTGCATCAGATGAAGATATTACCCTCTTCATCAACTCTCAGGGAGGGCATGTGGAAGCAGGGGACACAATACACGATATGATTCGCTTTATCCGGCCGCGCGTTCGCATGATCGGAACAGGGTGGGTCGCAAGCGCGGGTGCACTCATTTTTGTGGCTGTCCCTGTTGAAGACCGCTACTGCTTGCCCAATACACGTTTCCTACTTCACCAACCAGCCGGTGGTGCAGGCGGAACGGCTAGCGATATCGAAATCGAAGCGAGCGAGATTTTGAAAATGCGTGAGCGATTAAACAAGATATTCGCCCGGCAAACCGGACAAGATCTTGAGCGAATCGAAAAAGACACCAACCGAAATTTCTGGCTCACCGCCAAAGACGCTTTGGACTACGGCCTGGTAGGGCACATCGTAGAGACCATTGACGAAATCATGAAAGGCTAGCGCGAGTGCAAAGTGCAAAGTGCAAAGTGCAAAGTGCAAAGTGCAAAGTGCAAAGTGATCTTACTTTGAACCTTGCACTTTGAACCTTGCACAAATGAAAAAGCCCGAACTTGTATCAACAAGCTCGGGCTTTTTTAATTCAGCTACTAATTACTATCACTTAGAATCAATCATTAATTAGTTGATGGACTCGCAGGTAAGCCAGGCTTCCCCCACCCGGAAGCCTGGCATCGCTGCGACGCTATCGCTCTATCACTGTCTGTAGAAGTGCGGAGACAGATTTGCATAGTGTTCAGTTGCAGAGGTCATGCTTGTCATACAAGCCTTGCTTCCCCCACCCGGAAGCAACCTTGCTAAGCGTGAAGCTGTGCAAGTGAACGTTAGATGTGCCTTGAGAAAGAAATGAAACTGGTAACACTCCATCATGTGTACCAGCTTGATGTGACTTTAATATACAGTACTGAACAAGGCTTGTATGTAGGTAGGTGATCGGAAAGGAACGCACTCGAAAACCCTTACGGGAATAATCCATTACCTACGTTACACCCCTCATCTTTCTTTCTAAAATGACAGACTGCATCTCCATGGAAAACAGCTATAAGAAAGAGTAGAAAAATTGGCACGCATGGGATTCGGAAAAAATTGCCAAAGAGGAAAAAATTGCTGGCGAGATAAAGAGAGATTTTGATTAATGGATAAACTCGCAGATAGGCCTGATCTCCCCCACCAGGAAGTTCTGACCTACCTGCGATGCTATCGCTCTGTCACTGTCTTTTAAGATATGCGGAAAAGAATTGTTGGTGTTGCTAGCACCATTAATTACAATATAGAGTTCAGACCCAATTGCTGAATGTAGGTGACCTCACCGAATCACAAGTAAGTCATTTTACCTACAAGACAGTGGCCATTCATTCACCTCATTCCTACAAAACCCATCATCCTTCCCGTCTTTCCTTGCTCCGCGCGATAAGAAAAAAAATGGTTTTTTTCGCCTACTGTACAAAAAGGGGAGATTTCAATACGATTTGAATCGATTCCAGCAGAAATTAACTGGTCTTTTAGGGCTGCTTTTAAATCAATATGTGGTTTTTCCTTACCCGATACTCGATATAAGTAGGCTTCATCGAACTGATCAGCCACTTCCCATCCTACTTCAAAGTTGGTTTTTGATATGCAAGGGCTCACATAGGCGTACATAGAACGAGGTTGAGCACCTAGATCGGCCATCATAGACAGGGTTTTCCCCGTGATATTGGCCACAGTACCCCTCCACCCGGAATGACAGGCTCCAATAATCTTGTTTTCTGTATCGACCAATAATACAGAAGCACAATCGGCAGCACTCAAACACAATAATATTCCTTCATTTCGCGTGATCAGGCCATCATACCCTACATACAACCCTGGAGCATCTACCTCCAGAACAGCATCCCCGTGCACTTGCCCGGTAATTGCAAGAGAATCCAATGAAAACCCAACTGATTCAAAAAGCCTTTTTCTATTTTCGAGGACGTTTTCCTTTTCATCGTTTGTACTCAAACCTAGATTTAAGCTTGTGAAGGGTTCTTCACTGACTCCGCCATGCCTCGTACTGAATCCGGCGATAACATCTGGAATAGATTCTAATAAGGTAGGTGCTATATATAAACGATCCTGCATAAGGCCATTCTGTTTATCCATTGTTTTGCGTCAATCGTGTGTACGATTCCTTGAGCAGTTTTTGAAAATGATAGACTCCTTGCTCGCACTGTACAGAAAATCGCCCTTGATCGTACGCTCTCGACTGAACGCCTCGATGTAAACACACATTAAAAAAGCCCCGAATCTCACCGTCTTTCCCTCTCACAACCAGGACCGACTCATCCCCAAACGTTGCAGTAATAAAGCTACCCGGGGAAGAAAGTTGAGATGTATGCCCAACAAACTGCCAGGACTCTTCGAATAGAATGTTCTTATCTAGATCGTAAAAGAAGGGATCGGTATACCAGGAGGCAGGAATTGTTTTGGCTCTTTCAATCGGCTCGATATGAAGAGCAAAGGGATTGAGTGATTGAACGTTCATTTGAGATTAGCATTTGCAGTGGACAATCCAGAGAACGTACAACAAAGCGACGTGCTAAACAACGGCCTCAACGTATTCTTTAAGCACTGCTTTCAGATTCCATATTTCATCAAATAAGGCGGACTTATCATCTGCTTCGAACACCTTTTCCTGAAGCAACAAATCCACCAGCGGGTCCTCATACAGAGATCCGGACCCGACGTCCCTGTTGTATTTATAGCCCAGGTTGCTGGCAAGCCTGTTGGACAATTTTAAAACCCCATGCATAATCCTCATCGGATGGCTCATATCTTCCGGGGGCTGAGTAGAATGATGGGACTCTATCAACTTGCTGAGGCTTTCTGGCATTTTTAGTTGACGCATCATGTAGGCCCCCATCTGGGCATGATCGAATCCGAAGGCCGCTTTTTCTCGCTCGAGAAGCTCTTCGTCTTTTGTCGTGAAAGGCACGATGTCGTTATAAATCGCTACCGCTTTCTCGGGGAAATTATGAATGAGCACCAATTTGCCAAAATCGTGTAGCAATCCAAGAGTAAAGGCAGAGTTCATGATATCATCTTCCTCCGTTTCCATTTTTGCCAATATGGATATGGAGCTGATTTGCCTGGCCAAGAACGCCGTTGCGATACTGTGCCTTACAAGATCGATAAATGGGATCGGCAAGGAAGCATCCAATGCGGTCCGCAAATCGATCAAACTCATGCTCATCAATACGCTGATTACGGTACCTGGCCCAAGAACAATCACAGCCTTCCGGATAGTCGTTACCTCATACCGCATCGCATAGTACGTCGAGTTGACGATACTTAAAATGCGAGTGGTGGCTATGGGATCGTTCTGTATAATATCCACTACCGAATCGATAGTGATCTCATCTGCATTTTTGGACAACTCCATGGCTTGCACAAAGGTATGCGGCAAGCCGGGCAAATCTATAGTGATATCCTCAAGAGAGGCGCTTGAGTCGCTTAGAGTTCCATCCATGGAGTGTGCAGCAATATTGAAGGTGCAAAATTCGCTTGTGAAGTAGTATCGACCTTTTTAGAAGAGCGTTAAGCTACTCGAAAGAAGTGTATATCATTATTTGAGATGCTCTTGGACTACATTTCTCACCTGATCAAGAGGCATCTCCTGTCCCGTCCATTGCACGTAAGAAGCTGCTGCTTGTCTGATCAACATTTCAAGTCCACCAATCACCACGGCCCCTCTTTTTTCCGCCTCGGAAAGTAGTTCCGTCTTTTGCGGATTGTAGATTAAATCATAGACGATCTCGACATCGTCCAATAAGGCGGCATTTTCCACTGGGGAAACATGTGCATTCGGATGCATGCCTACCGGAGTGGTATTCACCAGTAACGTGCACCCCCGAATAGAGTCTTCACTGTGCTTTATATCTGCTGTTCGAAGTGAATCTCGTGTATCGTACTGATTCATCGCCAAAGCCAGCCGTTCTGCTTTTTTTACAGAACGGGCAGCAATGGTCAGGTGGCGGGGCTGATAATCGGTGAGCAACGCATACACAATTGCTCTAGCTGACCCTCCAGAACCAACCACCACCACATCGCCCCCCTGTATCTGTGTATGATATTCAATGAGGGTATCAGAAAACCCTTTTATGTCTGTATTATCACCATAGAGATGTGGCCCTTCTGCCCCGTTGCCTTCAGTAAGCACCAGGGTATTGACTGCACCGACAGCCTGTGCACGCTCCGATAATTCGTCAGCCAATTCAAAAGCATGTTGCTTGTGAGGAATAGTTACGTTTGATCCTACCCACCCGACTCTACTCAACCCCTGCACAGCCTGTCTAAAATGATCGGCTGGAACTGGCATGCACAGATACACCATATTAACATGCTGTGCTTCTAATGCCGTATTATGGATAAGAGGAGATAAAGAATGACCTAGCGGATACCCAAGCAGCGTTATCAACCGCGTCTTAGAATCAATAGCCATTATGTATTTCCCGGAAAGGCAACATCTCCTAGAGACAGGACGCCGTCGCTCTCTTCGTTTATTTTGTCGGCTCTGTTAATGAGAGCGATCAGGGTTTCACCAGCCTTTGGCACCACCTCATCATTCACTGTAAAGAAATGCAATTCGCCTCCCGTTCGGACAAGGCACAAGGGAATCGCATTGATTCCGTATCGACTTTTAAAATCTTCAAAGGTAAAATCTTCAGTCAATTTGCCTGTCTTAATCGAAGCACCACTAATAAAGCGGGTATTTAGCGCAGCATAGGTAACCTCTTCCCCAAACAAGTGGCGCCCGTGAATGGGGAGCCCTATTTCATGCCCATTCTTGGTTTCCTCTCCATTGTGATTTCGGACTGGTAGCTGATAAGTGTCCGTATTATCGAAATACTCGTGGAAATTAAGGGTTGCGTGCGTATTTATTTCCTCGTTCGGAGTAAGAACGATGATGCGCCCAAATTCACCCAGCTCCAACTCATCCACCATGTCCTTTGTCATCACATGTACTAGGCGTGCATCCAGGCCGGCTTGTTCACAATGGGCTATATTTCTAGGATCAGAATCAATGAGCATCACTTTATAGCCTTGCTCCTGGATAACTTTAGCGAGCCGGCGCACCCACGATTGCGCCCCAATAATCAGATTCCCCTGCGGATTCCGCTCAGCCAATTTCAGACTCTGTGCTAACGGAGCAGCGATCAACCCACTCACTGCCACCGTCCCAATGATCACCAAAAAAACGATAGGAACGAGTCCGCTTGAGTCCTCAGGAAAAATTTCTTCTAATCGAAAGCTGAACAGGGCCACCAGAGCTGCAGCTATAATTCCTTTTGGTCCCAACCAGGACAGGAAAACGTATTCTCGCCAATTGATTTTTGTCCCGATAATCGAGAACAGCACGGCCACGGGCCGGACAACAAGCATGATAACAATTAGAAAGACGAGCGTCTGATTATTGATAAAACTCAACTCTTCTAAATCGAGGCGGGTACTGAAAAGAATAAAGGTGACGGCATAGAGAAACACCCTAAACTCCTCTTTAAACAGAAAGGCTTTTCGAGCCGGCACATAGGGTTGATTGGCAATGATAATTCCCAATAAAAGGGTAGAGAGTAATCCCGTTGCCAGCAGACCGGACTCCAGGCGAAGCATTTCAGTAATCGCAAAAACGCCCACGACGACCATGATCGATATTGCATTGTTAAGATGATCTGGGATCAATCTTTTCTTATACAACATGACCATTAGAATGGCGCTCAACACACTTACGCCCAACCCAACAATAATGACTAAACACAGCCCCAAAATGGTATGATAAACAGCCTCTCCCATCCCACGAATCTCAAGTCCGCCAACAATCGGCTCATTTAAGAAGATAACCGTTTCGAGTACCAGGATGGCCAGAATAGCACCAATAGGGTCGGCCATGATGCCTTCCCATTTAGAAATACCACTGATCCTTCCTTTGGATCGCACATGCCTGAGTAGAGGAAGTAAAACCGACGGACCCGTCACCACCAGCACCGCTCCCATGAGAATGGCCATGCCCGGATTCATATCCAGCATATAATAGGCGGCAAAAGAGATCCCGGCCCAGGTAATAGCGGATCCGATAGAGATGAGGTTTCGAACAACGACCCCGGCCTGCCTGAGGTCGGCCATATTGAAACGCAGCCCACTTTCGAACAGAATCAATCCAACAGAAAGGGAAAGGATCGGATACAGTTGCTCTCCGAGCAATTTGTCTGGATCCAATAAATTTGCTACCGGCCCCGCGATGAAGCCGAAAATGAGTAGCAATAAGATCGAGGGTATCTTAAACCGCCAGGATATCCACTGGGCGAGTATTCCCAGTACTATGATAGCAGCCAATCCTAACAGTACGTACTCGTTCAAAATCTAATAAACGTTTAGTTAAACACGCTTTGATGCACTAACCAGATATTGCAATCTCTGTGAGAAGAAGAAGAAATTCAACCGTTCCGTTATTTTTTAACACTCTTCAATTCGAATTTGGTGCAGAAAGCGTTGTATTTCTATCGAAATGAATGGTTCATCAAAAATCTTACCGGGATAAAGAAAGTGACAGGGAATTCATCTATCTCCGGATTTCTCCCTATTCTCCACCACCAACTGAAAGCATGCTTGGCCGATCAACAACCTTTCCGCGATAAACCACCATATGAATATCTTGCGTGTGACCAATATCATCTAACGGAGACTGATTCAATACGACCAGATTTGCCACGCTCCCTTCACTAACACCAGCTGAAAGCCCTAAAAAGGCCCCGGCCCTGGTCGTCGCAGATTCAAGCGCGTTCCAGGGAGATAGTCCGGCCTCGACCATCAGTTGCATTTCTCGATGCACAGAGTACCCCTGAAAGGTGCCCACATTTCCAGCATCTGTACCTACTAGAATAGGTACACCTGCCTCACCAAGAGCCCGAATCGTATTTAATAGGTCTTCCCGTGAACGTTCTTGCGCTTTAAGCCATCGCTTAAATCCAGGAGCAAACGCACTGGTGTCCTTGTAGGATTTAAGTAAGTCAGCGGATGTCATTTCCGTTAGCAACGGCGATTCAAGCAGCGTGGAATCCTGAATAAGGTTCAAAAATTCTGTTTGAACACACAGCGTCGGAATGATTGCAGCGCCTTTTTCTAACATCAGGGGAATGATGTCATCCGGGAGGGGCTCTTCTGGAGTATGAGTTACTGCATGCGCGCCAGCCTCTACTACATCGCGGATATCTTGCCACGTCCCAATATGAACAACCACCGGGATGTCGTGCTTATTTGATTCCTGCACAACAGCCTTCATCGTTTCAAGATTTACCGTTGGCATCCTACCTGGCACATTATCATATACCAGCTTAATTACATCTGGCTTTTTTGCAATCAGCTCGCCTATTTCTTTTTCGACTTCTTCCGGATTGTTAACCACTCTAGTTGGTATGCCATACTCGGTCCCATGTCCTCCTGTCGCTGTCAAGATGGGGCCAGCTGCATAAATATCCGCGCCTTCCATGCCGTCTTTTCGCTGCGTATCTCTAAGAGTAAAGATAAAATCCTCGACAGAGAACAGGTCTAAAAACCCTGTTACTCCCGAGTAGAGCATGCGCCGGGATACCATGGGCGTCATTAAAAACTCGCCTATACTTCGATTGGGGCCCATATTCCCATAGGAATGGACATGCATATCGTACAAACCGGGAATAATCCATTTCCCTTCCACGTCGATCACGTCCCCATCAAACTCCTCAATTACCATTTCCTCAACGGACTGAATCGTGTTTCCCTCGATGACAATCGAGCCCTTCTTTTCAGTTCTATCAGCAGGGTCAACAATCGTCGCATTGGTTAATAAGAGGCGTTGCGCAGAAACCACGTCCAGGGACATAAAAACGAGTACAATCCACAGAACGTGTACACGAAATATCTTCATGAGGTCAACTTTTTTTGATACTTAAACAGTGGGGCACCTTCTGAATCCATTGAAGGTTCATGAAATACGTACATTCATTTTTTAAGATACGACCTAATATAGAAGCCATCTACTTTTCATCGACCAATCACGTATTCGGTCGATAGATTGCATAAACGAATCCTTAATTCGATATTTATACAATCACTCACCCCACCTCATCCATCGGCTATGACACAATTACCGCGAATTCTTCCAGTCGTCGTTTTCAGCATGTGTACCTTCCTTGTACCTGGCTTTACCGGTTATCAGGCCAGTGCACAATCAGCTTCCGACGAGCGGCTTCACGTTCTTTTCCTTGGAGACAACGGCCATCACCAACCTGCGATGAGGGCACTGGACGCGCTCCCGCATATGTCTTCCAAAGGAATCCATATGGTCTACACCGATCATCTCGAAGACCTTAACGACGCCACGCTAAGCCGTTATGATGTACTCCTTCTCTTTGGGAATAACCCTAGAATCACCCCTGAACAAGAACGTGCCCTGTTCAACTTCGTCGAGCAGGGAGGCGGGCTTGTACCGGTTCACGCTGGGATTGCCATGTTCAGTAATTCGGATGCCTATTACAGCCTCGTTGGAGCGACGTTCAAGAGCCATGGCGAAGGCACCTTCAGCACGCGGGTTGTCCAACCAGATCACCCTGCTATTCAAGGGTTGGATTCATTTGAAAGCTGGGATGAAACCTATGTTCATATGCGCCACAATCCGGATAAAACCGTTTTATCCGTCCAAGAAGAGAACGGATATGAAGAACCCTGGACGTGGGTACGGACACATGGAGATGGACGTGTTTTTTACACAGCCTGGGGGCATGATGAACGAACGTGGACAAATCCAGGATTCCTGGCTTTACTGGAGCGTGGCATCCGCTGGGCAGCCGGGGACTGGGCCCTATCGGCCGACTGGGCTCCACCAGAACTTGAATACGTTGAAGGGGCAATGCCTAATTATCCTGCAGGAGAAGGCTGGGGCGTCACTGGTGACCCAATCACAGAGGTTCAGGTCCCCCTCTCGCCAGATGCTTCCCTTGAGCAAACCTTCGTTGAACCCGGTTTCCGCCTAGAGCTATTCGCGGCAGAACCAAACCTTGTTAATCCCATCGACATGGACTGGGATGAAAGAGGCCGGCTTTGGGTTGTCGAATCCCTCGATTATCCGAACACCTTCTCCTCTGATCGGGAAGGGAATGACCGTGTCAAAATTCTTGAAGATACCGACGGAGATGGACGTGCAGATAAAACCACGATCTTTGCAGACGGATTAAATATACCGACCAGTCTCGTCCTATCCAATGGTGGCGTTATCGTTGCCCAGGTGCCTGACATGCTCTTTCTAAAAGACGAAGACGGGGACGATGTCGCAGATACGCGAACTGTTCTTTTTACCGGATGGGGCACCTTTGACACCCACGCCGGCCCGAACAACTTGCGCTATGGATTAGACAATCATGTATGGGGTGCCGTAGGCTATTCGTCATTTAATGGGGCTGTTGGAGAAGACTCGATCCGATTCGGACAGGCCTTGTACCGGTTTGCACCGGACGGCTCAACCCTGGAGCATATGGCGACCTTCAACAACAATACATGGGGACTAACCTTTAGTGAGGAAGGCTATGTATTTGGATCAACCGCAAACAAAAACCCCAGTTTACACGCAGCCATCCCAGAACGGTATTACAATCGCCTCGAAGGAGATGGGCCCCATGTACTCCGTTCTATTGCCGATGCCTCTAATTTTTATCCCATCACAGATCGTGTTCGCCAGGTAGACCAACACGGTCATTACACATCAGGTGCTGGATATGAATTGTACACGGCCCGAGCCTTTCCCAAATCGTATTGGAATAGAGTCGCGTTTATTGGAGGCCCAACGGGGCACTTGTTGGGAAAGTTTGCTCATGAGAAGGATGGCAGTGGCTTTAAAGCCCACAATGAAGGCAGCATGGTCGCAAGCCGGGATGAATGGTTCTCACCTATCCACGCAAGAGTAGGCCCAGACGGCGCTGTATGGATTATAGATTGGTACAACCTGATTATCCAACACAACCCTACGCCTCCTGGATTCGAAAACGGACCAGGCAATGCCTATGAAATTGACCTGCGTGACCGAGCCCATAGCCGTATTTATCGATTGGTGCATGAGGACATGGACTCAGGACAAACCATGAACCTGTCTGATGCCTCAGATGCACAATTGCTGGACGCACTTCAGTCAGACAATAAGCTTTGGCGCACCATGGCGCAGCGATTCATCGTCGAAGGTGGAAAAAAACACCTGGTCCCTGAACTGCTTGCTCTTATAGACGATGAGAGCATGGATGAACTCGGCTTAAACACAGGGGCTATTCATGCCATCTGGGCGCTGGAAGGACTTGGAGCCGTCAAGCATGATCAGGCAGAAGTATATTCTGTCCTATTTGATGCGATTTATCATCCCTCAGCAGGTGTCCGCCGCGCTGCATTGATGGTTTTGCCCAAAGATGGGCTCTTGCTCTCACATATCCTTAAAGCCGGTTTATTACCGGACCCCACTGTGCCCGAGGATATGGATTATACCGTTGGTTATTCGCAGATGGACGCTGCCGATGCAACACTTAGCCTTGCATCACTTTTGGCTATTGCAGATATGCCGGCTTCCGAGCTAGCAGGTAGAACGGCCGCGTATGCTTTTCAAGTGCCCGAATATGTTCAAGACCCTCACCTTCGCACCGCGCTCACTGTAGCTGGGATGCAACATAGTGAAAGCTTCTTGCCAGAAGCCCTTCATTTCTCATTCGACGCCGAGCAGGATTCCTCATTTACGGCGAACGTAAAGCATGTCGTTTCCTCGGTTGCACGTGCCTATGCCTCAAACGGAAATTCAAGCAGCGTATCGGAGATCTTGATGGCCATTAAGGGAGCAGAAGAAGAGCTTTCACTGGCTGTAATCGAGTCTTTAAAAACGAACTGGGTAGCAGAAGCCCCTGTTTTTTCAACGGAAAAGCAATCGGAATTAAAATCCCTGGCTGCAGACCTACCCACTGCTCTACAACGTGCACTAGGCGAGTTGGCAGTACAATGGAATGCTGACAATTTATTTGAATAAGACCGAGTAGGATTACGCCGCCATTAACTCGGTGGCTTCATCAAACTTAACACCGACAAGTTTAGAGACGCCTT
>JAHQVL010000276.1 GCA_019634345.1 Rhodothermaceae bacterium | reverse complement strand
TGTTCACCATATCGGCCGCTTTGCTCCGCTTGGATCTCGGCATAATGTGCTCCACTGGGGGTGCAGCGCCAAGCAGCTGCGCATCAGCACAGCTCTTAATCGGCGGTATTATTATTACTTGACAGCCGACGAGCGTGTGGGCGACCTGATGCGTGAACAGATTGAAGCGGGCCGAACGTTACTCGAAGTGCCGCCGGGCCGAAAACTGGCATTCGCCGAAGTGAAGGGAGATTTGGGCCGAGCACAAACAACAAGTGATGTACACGTTGGTTTGAGTGTTGGTACAGACTGGGGGTCTATTGCAGGAGCCTGGCTAACGGAATGGGAGCGAACAGGGGATGTTGACCTGCGTGATCGTTTACTGGCCAGTATGCGCACAATCGGCCAGCAACCCAATGGTTTTTTTACCACTGGGTTGATCATGAATCTGGACACCGGTGCTTTTAATATAGCTACTCACCCCAATGTTGGTATTTCACACCTAAATGCGGTCTTTGGATTGGTTGAGGTGTGTGCCGAGCTTATTCAGTTACTCGATGTTCCTGAGTTTGAAACAGCCTGGTTGCACTATTGTGAACTCTACAATGCACCGGCATCAGAGCAGGAACGCGCGATAGGTCAATCGTTTAGTAGGAACGGTTTACGCCAGGGCCATTCCCGATTGACGGCCTATGTTGCACACGCAAAACAAGATCCTCGCCTTGCGGCACGAGCTTGGGAGGAATTTAACAGTAGTGGAGGGCTTATTCCTTCAGCCACAGCGCCAGAGCGCAGACTTGTTTCTGGTCCTGATGTATTGAGGTCTGTGGAAGAAGCACGATTTGTGTCGACAAACGGCACTGCTCAATTTGGGCTTGCGGCTATTCAATGCATGGCACTGGTGGGGGATTATTCTTAGCCAAAGGGTGCAACGTCATAATTGGTATTACTTGACACTGACCATATGGCCCGAGTACGTCTGAGTACTCGTTTGCAACTGGTAGATATATAGGCCGGGAGATAAACCTTCCTCGGGTGTGAATATGATCTCGTGTTCGCCCGCCGGGCGCGACTCATTAATAAGCTCAGTTACGGTCCGCCCAAGCATATCATAAACGGTAAGGGATACCTGGTCTTCCTGTTCCAGGCTGAAGGGAATGGTGGTAGACGTCGTGAAGGGATTGGGGTAATTAGAACCGAGGCTGGTACGTTGAATAGGGGGTGCAGACTGTGTAAAGGTGTCCGTAACTTCCTCCGCGACCGAGTATACGGCTGTTGAGGAATAGGTTCTTGCATTCGAGGCAGAGAGGTCGATCCCAATTACGACTTCTTCCTCCTCCTGTTGTAACTGGGTTAATGTCCACTCAGCAGAAACGGATGCTCCTGCTTCTAGAGTTCCTAATACCTGTTCTACGTTGTTGGTAGGCGTTGTACCGTCACTAAGCTCAAGGGTAAGCGTAACATCGTCTGTTGCGAGTGGGCTGGCATTGGTAACCTCGACGCGTAGAGTAAAGGGTTCGCCAACCTTAACCTCAGCAGGGGAGACGCTAAAATCAGTAACCAAAACGAGCGGCGTTGCTGAAATTGAGGCAATAGCTTCAGTGGCTTCACTGATAGTATTTTCAGCGTGCTCAAGGATCGTTTTGACCGAGTCTGCATAGCTGACAACATCCGCCCCTGGCAGATCGGTACTGTTCAGATAGCCGGCAAGTAAGACATAAAAGCCGGTTTGAGACAAGAAGAGCCTACTGGTAGCATTGCCCAATTGGAAAAAAGGCTCTTGGAGCGTTGAGTCTGCCTTGAGGGCTTCATTGGCTGTTGCACGAATCGGGGCAGTAGCAATCCGTACCGCCCTACTTACCTCTTTGTCAGATTCGATTAGTGCAGCTACTCGATCAGAAATCATGTCTTTGCTGTCCGTAGCAATGAGCTCACTTATTTCGTCCAGCAGTTGCTCATAGTCCGAGACCGATTGGTGAACGGACTGATTGTAGCTATGCAATTGGTCAGCAGAAAATGAAGCAGAAGGGAGGACCTGAAAAGTATCCGAAGGGTTCGTTTTTCCACCTGTATTATTGTACAGGCTCGCATTAATTCCTGCAGGGAGATAACTGGTTTGTATGTCGTAGACCATTTCTCCTGCTTCCCAGGCTGAGGTAAGATAAAAGCCGATCTCAAAACCAAGGAGTGCATCCGAGATTACGCTAGCGGCTCTTGAGATCAATGTTGGGACTTGAGCGAGAATAGAGAAAAGATCAGAAGCGAAACCGGATAAATTACCTGCTTTTCGCAGTTCTTGTGCAGCGTTGATGGCTTTCATATTTGCCTGTTCCAATTGCGAGAAGATGGGGTCCGTTTGCAAAAACCCGGTCTGTGTGTCAACAGTAAAGCCAAAGGTGTTGATGACATCGGAGGCGTTGAGCAAGACCGTTTCTGTTTCCGGTACATAGACGAAGCTCAGGAAGATGTTGTCTCCTGCGGTGACAATCGCATTTTTGAATTCATCTTTCAAGAATTCTTGCCCATATCCTTCGAAGCCGGCTAATGCAGAGCGTCTTGTAGCTACCTGCAGCATCACCTTAACGGCTTCGGTGACAGCTTTATCATAGGGTGGAGAAAGATAAGAGGCTCCTTCTTGGGCTGCCATATTCAGCAGGTCGACCAATAACTTTTCCAACGCGCGGTCGAGTAAGGTGATGTTGTTTACATTCTCGCCCGAGTCTAGTATGACTTGAGCAACGTTTTCTACTACTTGTTTGCTACGCAGGTAGGCTTCTGGAATGGCCAGCAAAGAAATCATGGCTTCGTGAGTTGCTTCTGAGGCGTAACCATACATGTCCTCTGCGATGGAATTAACTACCACGAGATGCCCCATGCCTTCTATCACATCGCCGGTTGGGCCATTAACATCCACCAACCAGGTTGCAAGCTGGTCCTTTTGTTCGGATAGGTTATAACTAATTATGAGAGGGATGGGGGGAGCGAAGCCAAAGAGCAGGTCCGATTTAATATCAAGCGCCTCCAGGGAGTCGATCCCAATATAATATTGGCTGGCAAGGGAGAGAGGGACGATAAGTTCGAGATTGTCTGTAGCCGTCACATCCTCCTGTAGTCCAACTGTTACTGGGTTTTCTAAATCGGGCCTGGTTCCTGTTGCGGTCAGCTCCAGGGTATACCTTCCGTTTTGGTCCGGTATCTCGAGAGAAAACGTGCCATTCGATATGAGTGAGGAAGATACAAAGTTGTCGCTCTCGAACAGTTCGATGAAGCCCAGGTTTAGAGGCGAATAGGCCCATGCACCCTGGGGATCGATGCCCACGTCGGATACGTTGCCTGACAGGGTTCCGCCGGACGTTTCTATTTCTGGCAATATGTAGCCGTACACTGCTCCCGAAAGGCTCGGGTCATTATCGCCTTCATTTGGCGCGCCGGTAATGACGTATTGGCCACCGAGTGCGATGTTCGAGCCGTATCCCAATGCACGCTCCCTAGGAGGAATTATCCTGGCGATCTGGGACCACTTTGTGCCGCTTCGTTGAAAAACGTATATCGTACCTGCAACTATGGAAAATGTATCTTGGATGAACGAAAATTCGAACGGATTGGTTATTACCATATAGTCTCCATCGATGGCTACAGCATTGCCAAATCCGTAGGAGCTGAACTCGTCGAAATCGGGAAGAATCTGGGCCTGTTCAATCCAGGCATCTCCGCTTCTTCGATAGATGTACGTTGGGCCGTTAGCCGCTCCTACAATAATCGTGTTGCCGTCAATATCCACACTTGCGCCAAAAAAATGCGATTTTTCCCAGGCGATCTGGTTTGCGGGGGCTGGAGTAAGGGTCGTTTCTAGCGCCCAGGTTGCATCTTCTCGTTTGTATATTCTTGCCGTGGAGTCGATGGGGGTCCCTACAACGAGATAATCGTCTTCGACGCCAAAGCTGATAGGGCCGGCAATAGGCTCATTAAACGGCTGTATAATTGCTTCTTGTACCCAGGATTCTCCCTCTCTAGCGTATAGGTACACTTGTCCAGTTACAGCAGTACCGACAGCGAGGCGATCTCCACGTAGAGATATTTTGTTGCCAAAGTTAAAGACGATATCAGCTTCCGGGATAATCTTTTCCTGCAGGGTCCATGAGGTACCCTCGCGTTTGTAAATGTAGGCAGAACCGATAGACGTGTTGGACCGGCCGTCTCCCTGTCCGCCAACGGCCAGGTAGTTGCCATCCAATGAAACACTGGTGCCAAAATCGATGACATTGGGAAACGGTGCATCGTCTACTGGCACGATTTTTTGCTCTTCTACCCAGGCAGACCCATTCCAAACGTAGATATACACGGCACCATCCCCGCTTCCAATAGTGTCCTCTATATCCCCTATGGCAAGGCGATTCCCCGAGACCGACACGCTCTGCCCGAAAAGTTCGTAGAAGAAGCCATCGGGAACGAGCCTGAATGCTTCAATTTCAGTGGGGCTAGAAATTGTTTCGCCTTCGGGCGACTTTGTTTGCTGAGCCTCTGCGGATTCAATACACGTTGTGAGGGTAAACAGAAAAACAATACACATGCAGAGCGCAAAACGATAGGTTTTGGTCTTAGCATAGAGATCTAGTGAGTTAAGCATTAAGTTTTAGGGTCCATCAAAAGAGATAAATCAGGGCTCACAAAAGGGTAATGATGAGAGGCTGTATATGCAAGGGTTACCACGATACTTCTAATCTCAAAAGGTTCTTTTACTGTAGCGTGATCCACTTAACCAAGAAGGTCGCAATAACCCCATTCAGCAGTGGATTAAGTTGGTTAAGGGATTGAATCTGTTCTAAGGGTCTTAGCTTCAACTTCATACGCACAAGGCAGGCGTTTCTGGATACTGTGTATCAAATTGTAAAAAAGAGGCCCTTCCTGTGAAAGAGCCTCCTTGCGTTCTGTAATAACTGGATGCACCTAAGAGCATAGGTGCCAATCATAGATCAAGGTCCTACATCGTGCCCGATCTCATGCCCGATCACATGCTCATACACATTCCCACTACAGCCAGCATCTCCACACGGCATGCTTGCCAGATCGAGCCGTAGACTCACCATGTCATCCTCTTCAGTCCGGCCATTGCCCGGTGAAGAGTCGGGGTCAAGCTGCGCTGAGCGAATCACTTCTGCATTAACCTCGACGGGGTCGAGGGCGTTTATAAAGCATTCCGTCTCTAATGCGATGCCTGCTTGGGCGACACCAGCCCCGTCAATGTCCCAAATGATAAC
>JAHQVL010000275.1 GCA_019634345.1 Rhodothermaceae bacterium | reverse complement strand
TCAACCGAGGATTTACCCCCTGGGGCAACCCGTCCATCCCATTGAGTTTCCGCCGTAAACGATCCCAGACGCCCTGGAGCTCTTCAGGGGTGACCTCAAACTTTAGCTCAACCGTCACAACCGACAACCCAGTACGAGACGTACTGGTAACATCTTTGAGTTCAGGTAATTCCTGAGCAACCTTCTCGATTTTGTCGGTTACCAGCTGCTCTACGCGTTCCGGACTGGCACCCGGAAACTGCGTAACGATCGATGCCACTCTCACCGTATACGGCGGCATACTGTCTCTCGAAAGGGTCTGGTACATCGAAAGCCCCATCAAGACGATAATCGCTAATATGAAAAAAGTAATCCTATTATTCTCAATCGAGAATTTTGCGAGGTTCATGGATTATATCGGTTTCTTGTTTCTTGTTTCTTGTTTCTGGTTGGTTATCCGTCACAAACAAGAAACGAGAAACCAGAAACCAGAAACCACTCAAAAATTAATATTTGAGTGCTTACGGCGTCAGCCGCACCTCTTGGCCATTGAGTAGGGTTTGTAGGCCGGCGGTGGCTATTTTTTGGCCGGCTTGCAGGCCGTCCAGGACCTCGAAGCCTTCTGTTGTCAGGGATCCTACTTGAACGGGCTGTTTCTTCACGCGTGCTGAGGTCCCTGCTTCTTCGAGTAAAAAAACAAACCGTCCTTCGCCGTCTTCACCCACTGCTTTTGCGGGTACAATCAGGGCAGATTCGGATGTAGCAGCCTCACCAAAGCTGAACGTCACATTTGCCGTCATGCCGGAGCGGATATCGTCGGTGGGATCAACAATCCGGATGCGGACGGGATACGTCGTTGTATTGGGGTCCACGGACGGCGAAACTTCGGTGCACACTCCCTTGAAGGACACTCCAGGTAGTGACGTAAAGGCTACGTCTACCTCGGAGTTTGTCTGGACTCTATTGATGACGCTCTCTGGCAATCCCAGGGCGATTTCCATATCTGCACCAGCATTAAGAATGGCCACCGGCTGCCCAGCACTTACATTCTCATCTACTTCCGCATTCACTGAAGCGATGGTTCCATTCTCCGGAGCATAGATAAACGCATAGTTGATCTGCTCTCTCTGGATAGCCACACTTCGCTGTGCCGATTCATGACTCGCCTCGGCGGTCCTGAACGAGTTTTTCGCATTCTCAAAGTCGCTCAACGACGCACTTCCTTTTTCATACAGCGACCGCACCCGTTCAAAATTGAGCTTGGCCGTATTCATCTGCGAGGCCGCACTGTTTAGGGACGACACAGACTGCTCATAGGCCAGCCGTGCCTGTACGTTATCCAACTGCGCAAGCAACTGCCCTTTACGCACCTGCTGCCCAAGCCGAATATCAAACCGCGTAATGATGCCGCTCGATCGGAAACTGAGGTCGATCACTTTGTCTGTTTCAGCAATCCCGCTGAACGTACGCACGCTGCCCCCGCCGGCAAAGCCCACCTCCTGGTAGCTTACCGGGCGCAACACCTTAGCCTTCTCCACCTCCTCCCCCCCGCAAGCGGACACAAACAAAAGCACTCCGGCTAAACACAATATGGATGATAGTTTTTTCATAATCTTTAAAACCAAAAACGAGTTTTTGGTTTGTTTCTGGTTTCTGGTTTCTTGTTTCTGGTTGGGATTTTGATTGCGGTTTCTAAGCCAATCTCTTGAACTAGAAACCAGAAACCAGAAACGAGAAACCACTCAAATAAGCATTATTTGAGTGCTATTCCAACGTGGTCATATAGTCAAAAAATCGATCCTGGAACGTGGTATTTTCTTCTTCTGTGTGGAGTAAGAAGTAGTAGCCGATGTAGCGTTCTAGAATCAGCGAAGTAAGCAGGTAATTGTAGCTGGCGTTGGCGCGGGCCAGTTGGGCTTGAACCAGGTTGTTCTGGGCATCTAGCACTTGGACGAGGGTGGCAGAACCGGAAGAATAGGCGGTTCGAATGAGGTCCAGGCTTTCACGCGCGGATTCTTCGGAGACAGCAGATAGCTCGATACTGGCAATCTGATTGACCAGGTCCAGCACGATGTCTCTCACATCTCGCTCGATCGTCCTATTGGTATTTTCCTCGTTTAGCTTAAGCTGCTCCCTCTGAATAATGGCCGATTGCCGATTGATGCTGTTCTGATTTCGATTAAAAATCGGCACGGATACGTTGACGCCGACGCTAAAATTATCCCTCAAAAAGAATTCTGGCGGTGGCACGCCAACGCCCCATTGATCAAACGTGCGGTTGTACTGCGCCTGCAGGGCTACAGTAGGCAGGAACCGCCGGCTCCCGTTCAACAAAATAGTTCGGTCTGTTGCCTCCAAACTGTATTCGATAGATGCCAGTTCAGGTGCATTTCTTTGGGCTTCCAAAACCAAAAAGTCTACAAAATTCTTTCGCACATTGGGGTCGTCGACGAATTGTTGGATGAACTCGTAGCTATACCCTTCGAATACCCCTTCGCCTATGGCAGCCTCCTCCACATCGATTTCTCGATCAACGGGATAATTGAGGAGTTCATTGATCGAGTGAAAGGCTTGCTCCAACTGGTTCACGGCCTCAATAAGCGCTTGCATGTTTTGCGCCATCTCACTGTTAAAGCGGAGAATGTCTGCCCGGCCCGATTGCCCCGCTTCAAAATTTTGTTCTGCGATCTGAAGGTTCTCCCTGGTCACGCTGAGGTTTTCGCTTCGAATCTGCAGGTTCGCCTTTACAATGAGCGTGTTGAAGTACAACATGGAGGCATTCAAGATCAGGTCCAGCTCCGTTGCCGAATAGTTCGCTTTTTCAGCATTTAGCAGGCTTTCCTGGATGTCTATATTCGCGTTGGCAGCCTCCGAAAAGACCGTCTGAGATACAGTGATGTTACCAGAGGTTGAATACTCTGGGTTTTGTCCGTTCGACAACTCTGCCGTTTCCTCGTCTACATAGGATCCCGTTGCTGAGGCAGATGCATCCGGCAAGTAATTGCTGCGAGCCAATTTCACATCCTGCTCAGTAAGATTGACTTCTTTCTCGCTCAGTTCGAGAAGCAGGTTTCTTTCGACAACGGCTTCCATCAGGTCAACCAGTGAGTACGTTTTCTCTGACATCACATTTTCAAAGTTTCCTACATACTCGGTGGTTGCTACAGAACTGTATTTGATAGGCACGCCTACTCGCTCAGCGGTATTGAAATTGATGGTCAATGTAGGGCTGGTTTCCAGAGAGATTGGTAGATCTCCCAGGTTGGTCCCATTAACTACCGATTCGACGTTTAGCGCAATACGCCTGAAAAAGATGGCCAGATTGTCATCCGACTGGTTCGTGGCCAGCAAGCCTGCCTCAACATCTTCTCTAAACGTAGACGTAAATGAAGGCAGCCTCCATTCTATTAATTGCTGAGCCAGGGCCTCGATGTCGCCTGGCCCCAAGAAAAACCCTTCAGCCAGATAGACGGCATCAATGGTGTCTAGATGGGGCTCAATACTGCTCGGATCGGTATAAGGAATCAATGTATAGGCAATCCCTACTTCACTCGCTACACGAGAAAACACGCTCTCTAAATCCAACACGGTTTCTAACCCACCGGCGACTAATATTCCAACGTAGTCATAGCTGTAAATCGATTGAAAGGTCTCTAAATCCTCGGTATACGAGCCGGAAGTCACCAGGTAATTAAAATTATCAATGCCCGACGTCTGCTCAGATTCAGCAATGGCGATGAGATCCAGATTTATCGCTCCGAAAAGAATGGTAGGTTTTTCGAACGATTCCTGAGCAGAAATAATTTTGCTATTCAATGGCCCAAAAGCCAGTATAATATCTGTGTCGTTCTCAAGAAGAGCCTGGTAATTACGCTCCGCCTGGGCTTCATCCAGATTGTTCACCAACATACTGGACGTTGGGAACTCAATGATCGCATCTTCACCAACCACGGCCTGAATCTCCGTCTCCATTTGGGTAAGTATGAACTCACTCTCAGGAGATATTAGATCTGCCAAGATGCCTATCTGGTACGTTTCTTTTTCCTGCCCCCAAACGGGTGAGGCAATGAACGCGATGAGTACCAGCCAAACAAGAGAGGACGTTAGGATCCTGCTATACCATGCTTTTGTCATGAACCAGTGGGCCTTATAATCGTGCTTGAGTTGCCGTCTCTACTATTTCCGAATATAGAGGATTTAGAGTTAAAATAATTGTACTACAATATTAAGAGTGCTCAAACAATCCATAAGGCATGAATTGAGCGATTTTACATTTAATATTGACGTACAAACTTGTCACCTTGAGACCTCCAGATCAGCGTTGTTTTTACTTCGTCAGTCGCTTTTCTCGTGTCCGGGAAAGGGCGATGACGTCTCTTGTTGTCATTTCGAGCCTGCCGAGAAATCTATGCTTTATTCTAGCGCAAGTGCTAATACAAAGCATAGATCCCTCGATCGCTCCGCTCCAACGGGATGACAAGATTAGGCGTCATCAGCAGCTTGCCGAAGGGTCTATGCTCTGGGTAAGCACCGATGCTAAAACAGGGCATAGATTCCTCCACAAGGTCGGAATAACAATAAGGAGACATCATAAGCCTTCTTCCAATACAAGCTATACCATCAATTCTTGCTTCACTATGCCATGCACATCCGTCAGGCGAAAACGACGCCCCTGGTGCCTATAGGTTAGCCGCACATGATCAATGCCCATCAGGTGTAGAATGGTGGCCTGAAGGTCATGAACATGCACCCCATCTTCTGCGACGTTATAGCTGAACGCATCGGTTGCGCCATGTACGTATCCGGGCCGGGCTCCTCCTCCAGCCATCCACATGGTGAAGCAACCCGGATGATGATCTCTACCGTAGTTGGTCTCAGTCAGCCGGCCCTGTGAAAAGCTGGTGCGTCCAAATTCGCCCCCCCATATCACCAGGGTATCCTCTAGGAGCCCCCGCTGCTTCAAGTCGACCAACAAGGCAGCCGTTGCCTGGTCTGTGCTCTTCGCCTGCCGGCTAATTCCTGAAGGGAGTCCACCATGCTGGTCCCATCCCGTGTGGTACAGTTGGATGAACCGGACGTCTTCTTCTGCCAGCCGGCGGGCCAACAAACAATTAGAAGCATAGGTGCCCGGTATCCGTGCGTCCTCACCGTATAAGTCATAGATGTGATCGGGCTCATCAGACAAGTCGACCAGGTCCGGCACGGCCGTCTGCATACGGTAGGCCATTTCGTACTGGTTGATTTTTGATTCGATCTCAGGGTCCCCCCACTGGTCCGCCTGCAACGCATTAAACTTCTGGATATAGTCCAGGGCCTGCCTGCGGTGGCTCATGTCGATCCCTTGCGGGTTATTGAGGTAGAGCACGGGTTCTTTTCCTGATCGGAATTGCACCCCCTGATGATACGAAGGCAAAAAGCCGTTCCCCCAGGATTGCGCATTTAGAGGCTGGCTCCCCTTCCCTTGCGAAACCAGCACCACAAAGGCCGGCATGTTCTCATTCTCACTCCCAAGCCCATAACTCAACCAGGAGCCCATCGAAGGCCGGCCGCTGATCTGCGAACCGGTTTGCATGAAGATAACCGCCGGCTCATGATTGATCGCTTCTGTATACATCGACTTAATCAGGCAGACTTCATCAATCACCTTTGACGTATAAGGGAGGAGATCACTCACCCACGTGCCATTGGCCCCATACTGTTTAAACGGAGTAAACGATTGCACCAACGGAAAGGTAGACTGGTTGGTTACCATCCCTGAATTTCGCTGCGTGCCGCGTATGGAATCGGGTATTTCCTGCCCGTGCCACTGAGCCAATGCTGGCTTGTAATCGAACAACTCGATCTGCGAAGGGCCACCGCTCTGAAACAGATAGATGACCCGCTTAGCCTTTGCCGGAAAATGTCCATTCCCCAGGATGCCTTTTGAGGGGTCCTGATCGGCAGGCCTTGCGAATGCAGAGGGTACGCCCATCAGTTGGGAAAGTGCAATACCCCCTAAACCAAACGTTGACTTCCGGAGGAAAGATCGTCTACTAAGTGAAGCTTGCAGGATCGGTATTTGTTTATCCATGATCGTTGGGACTATTAGCGGCGGGTATACCCTTCATCGGTGTTCATCAGGGCATTGGCAACAACAGACAAAGCAGCCAATTCGAAGGGTGCCAGGGTGCCATCATTCGGGGATGATCCGTTGGTCAGGAAGGCGGTGGCAGCGTCAGGTTGAGCGGAAAATGTCTGCTGCTCGCTGTTGTAGAATTCTTCCAGCAACACCAGTTCTTCATCCAGGGGATAGCGTCCAGTTATCCGTCTGAATAAGGATACCAATACATTATCCTCCAAGGCAGATGACTCAAGCAGGGTTCGTTCCGCCAGTTTGCGAGCGGCTTCGACGTATTGAGGGTCATTCAGCAGTACCAGCGCCTGCAAGGGCGTACTGCTATTTTGCCGATCCACTGTACACGTGCTTCTATCGGGCGCATCAAAAATCAGCATAGAAGGCGGCGGTGAGGTGCGCTTCCAGATCGTATACAGGCTTCTCCGATACAGGCCTTCTCCTGGTTCTTGCAAATACGGATAACGCCATCCCTTTGTCGAAAGCTCGTCCCACAACCCCTCGGGTTGATAGGGATAGACACTCGGCCCACCGATCTTGTCGACCAGCAATCCGCTAATCGCGAGCGCATTATCACGAATCATCTCAGCCGGCAACCGGAAGCTACCTCCTCGTGCCAATAATCGGTTGCCGGGGTCCTTTTCGAGTAACTCGGGTGTGATGGCCGAATCTTGCTGATACGTGGCCGACATCATAATGACCTTATGGAGTGCTTTTACATCCCACCCCGATTCACGAAATGCGTTCGCCAGCCAATCCAACAACGTAGGATGCGTAGGTATGGCGCCTTGATTGCCAAAGTCGTCAACCGTCGAAACCAGTGCATTCCCAAAATGCATCTTCCAAATCCGATTCACCGCGACCCGGGCTGCCAGGGGGTTGTCCGGATGAAACAACCAATCGGCCAGGCCCTTGCGATTGCGCGGCAAGTCTTCAGGAAAAGCGAGAATGGAAGCCGGTGTACCCGGCGCCACTTCCTCCCCGGGCGAATCATACATTCCCCGTTCGAGCACATGTGTTGGACGGGGCTCCGGCTGGTCCCCCATCACCATGATTTCCTCGATGCTGTTGAGCAGTACGTTCAGCGAGTCACTCGAATCCTTAAAGGTACGGTGCAAGGATAGATAAGCCTCATCATGGTGCGCTAAGTAGTACTCAAGGAGATCAGCCTCCTCAGCCGTGAGCGTTGGCCCATCGAACGAGGCTGGATTGTGTAGATACTGCACTTCCATAGGCACCAAGGCGCGATCAAAAACACTGAACTCATCGATGCGTCCTTTTTTGAACGGGGTAAACTTATCTCGATGCCCAAACTGAATCCCTTTGAATCCATACGTATGAATATCAGGCGTAAACAGAATGCCTTTGTATAAATGATCCAGTTCGATGGAAGCCGATTCAGGCTGCCCATTCAGATACAACGCCACACCACGCGCCTTGCTTGATCCATCGTAAGTGACGGTAATGCGCGTCCATTCGCGCTCAGACAATGTTGTCGTGCCTCTAACTTCTATCGCATTTTGAGGGTATGAATGCGCCATCCTGAACACGACCTGGTTGTCTTCCAGGTGCATGTTGTATCCCCGCAGGCCAAGGCGCCACTCCTCACTATGCGTAAACAGCATTGCGTCTTCGTATAGGGTGTCTGGATAGACGTAAAAATCGAGGGTGAACGGATCGGTTCGGTCATACCACCCCACGTCCTTGCCAAGCACAGCAGAATTGTAATCGCTTAGTTCAATCGCCTTTCCTGATACGCCCGGCGCAATGATCAGGTCATTTATCCGGGCCGACGGGCCGCCATTGCCTTTTTGTAAGGAGACGTTCTGGCTCCCAACTAAATCCCCGAAGACATCAAATGGGTAATAGGCTACGCGTGCGGCTTCTATCGCCTCCCGAACGTCTTCTATTTGAAGGGGTGCAGCAACCCAGGATACATAGTCTCCCTTTGCTTCTGATCGACGGTTAGCCAGCTTATCCTCGGATTGCTGAATTTCGACCTTAAGCCGATCTATTTCCCGTTCTTCTTCCTCGGTGGCCAATAGGAGAGCCGGACCGGGTGTCTGATCGGGTCCATAAACCGCATGCCCGATATCATTCGTACTGTTAAAAAAGGCGTATAACTGATAGTATTCTTTTTGAGAGATGGGGTCATACTTGTGATCGTGGCAACGGGCACACTCCATCGTCATTCCCAAAAAGGCCTTCCCAAACGTGTTGGTGCGATCAGCCACATACTCCGACCGGAATTCTTCGAATACAATACCTGCCTCGGAGTTCTTCTTGTGCAATCGATTAAAAGCGGTCGCTAATATGTGATCTTGCGTAGGGTCCGGGTACAAATCCCCCGCTAGTTGCCACGACACAAACTCGTCGTAGGGCATGTTTTCATTCAATGCCCCGATCACCCAATCTCGCCAGGCAGACATCTCGCGGTGCTTATCATCCAGATACCCATCACTGTCTGCATATCGGGCGATGTCCATCCACTGAGCCGCCATCCGTTCGCCATAGGCGGGAGACTCCAGGTAATAATCGATGACCCGTTCAAACGCCTTTGGCGAGGTATCTTCCAGAAAAGCGTCAATTTCTTCGAGCGTAGGCGGCAAACCCGTTAAATCAAAGGCGGCCCGGCGAATCAGCGTTTCTTTGGAGGCCGGACCTGCCATCTGCAGCCCTTCCTCTGTGACCCGCTTGTGTACAAAGCGATCGATTTCATTATTGATGGATCGGCGCCCTCTTGCCCTGGGAGGAGCAACGTCTTTTACCGGGACAAAGGACCATAAGGGCTCGTACTTCGCCCCCTGTTCAATCCAACGGCGAATCAACGCTTTTTCGGTTACCGAAAGACTGAGCGTAGATTCCAAAGGGGGCATCACCTCATCGGGATCGCTATGCGTGATTCTATGAATAACCTCACTTTTAGCCGCTTTACCTGGACGTATGGCATACAATCCTGGAGATTCAGGCAACTCAGCAAGGGCATCATCCCTCACGTCCAGGCGCAGATCCGCCTCTCGTTTCGCTTCATCAGGGCCGTGGCAGGTGAAACACTTATCAGACAAGATGGGACGGATGTGGGCATTGTACTCCACAATGGCTGGCAGAGAAGAATCGGGGCTTTGGCGGTCGCATCCGGAAATGAGTAGCAGTAAAACAGCTACCAGCAAAAAATGAACATTGGGAGACGACCTGCTAGTCATTCTTTAATAATAGTTATACGCGTGGTGGTTCAGTAGACGACAAGCGTAGCCATCATCGCCCTTTCCTGTTAAAGCTGCGCTGTATTGGGCGTCTCAGCATGACAAGGTAGGCGGCATGCTATATCACTTGCCCTTCAGTGATCTCAGCCTAGAGGCAATCAAGTACTTCACAATGTACTAATCTGTGCATAAATGTAAAAAGCCCTCTCGATAAAATACCGAGAGAGCTCTTCTAATTGTGGGCCGAAAGCCGGAGAGTACGTGAAGGTTAGATGCCTTCTTCTCTCATTTCAGCAAGCTTACGTATATCCATCTTGTCGAGTACGTCTTTGATGTCATTCATCCCCATTTCATCGCTTTCGATCTGTACAACAAATCGTTCTTCAACGACGAGATGGAGAGAGCAATTGTCTTTTCTGCTGGAGCGGTCACACTGTTCAAAAGCAGGATAGCCGTCAATAGTTGTGGTTTGCTCAAATCCAGTGGAGCTTTCGCTTTTTATATCTAAATCAAGCCAATCTAATCCAACAAGCGCTGCATTAGCCAGGCTGCCAAGATCAATCACTGATATATTGAGTGACCCATTGCCGCGGTCACTTTCATACTCTTGTTCTAAAACGGATAGGTTAAATCCAAAGACAGAGACTTTATCGCCGTTAAAGTTTTTCTTTTCGTAGCCGCGAATTCTATTGGGTAATACGCCTTTTAGTTCATCGTAGTCGACCGACTTCACTTCAATCCCATTAGAGATCGCATTTCCAACTTCAGAAAAGGCTTCCCCGAGGCTTTCAAAGGCATTTTCAAGCTCTTCTAACCCCTCTCCATTTCCCTCGTCCTCAAACTCGCGTTCGATTGTTTTTAGCTTGCGCTCCAGTTCGTCCAGATCAACAAGCCCATCCAGTTCTCTTTTTAACTCATCGATCTCGTTGTCATATTCGCTTGAATTCCAATCGGTATCCTCACTGCCCCAATCATTGTCATTCGTAGATTCTGAAGAGGTTGTACGGCGGTCACCAAAGTTTTCTCTGTGCTCGTTCCAATCGTCGTCATCCCCTCCTCGCTTGGATCGCTTTTCTGAAACGGTGCGGTCCTGAGCAATTTCCTGGTCATAATCCTGCCCGGTTGAGTCTGAGCATCCCGCTAAGAGCACTACGAGGGCAAAAATAGATAAAAATAGAGAGGTAGCAGATTTCATGGCAGTCAAATTTTTGTTCATCAATGCAGTATACGGGGTGTTGGTGGGTAAGAGTTGCGTTTCGGATAAAATTTAGTTGAACTGTTGCAGGTTCCAGGTTTCAAGTTTTTTGATGTAATGCTGGATGAGATACACACGACCTGGAACTTGAAACCTGGAACCTGCAACTTGAAACCAAAAGAAATTCTTCGTTTAGCCCTTAAGAACCCTGCCATTCAGCCGATACAATGGATGATATGGTGTAAATGATACCCACTACATGCCGCTATGCAACAAACAATCTTGGGTTTAGGAGCGCTTATGATTATTACGATGCTTTCGGTGCAACAACAGAAGGCGTCGATGATGAATCTTGAAGGGATTTATATCAAGGAGATGGAGACGGCAGCCATTGATTATGCGAGGATGAGAACGGAGCAGATCGTGAATAGTGTTGCTTTTGACGAGTCCAGGGTGGGCTCCACCGAGCTTGATGTAGATACCCAGTCCTTAACCGCGGTTGCTGGCATGGGGAAAGACTCGGGCGAGACCGATGAACCCGATTTTGATGACCTGGACGACTTCCACGAGTTCGAAGAAGAGATCATTCATGTACTCAGTGCGGACAGTTTCCGCTTTAATGTCTCTTACGAAGTCCAATACATAAACCCTTTGTCCCCTTCATCTACACCGACAACCCCTACCCTGGCGAAGGAGTTTTCCATTAGTGTCGTTGCTGCCGATTCAATCGGGAGTAACGTTGCTCAATATGCGATGAGCAAAACGATACTAGTTTCCGACAACCTGTAAAATGAACACGGTCTCTGTATGGGTTCAACGTTTGACCAGCTTATAGGAATTATTGTAGCCGGCGCTGTTTTGTTGATCTATGCGTTCATCCAGTTTAAAGGATGGCAATCGTCCTCCGAAGCGACTATGTACAACATGGTCTACTCGGATGCCCTGGAACTCAGCGAAATCGTTGAAACCGACCTGGAGAACACGCGAACGGAAGAGCAAACCACCGAGGCAGAAAGCAGGGGTAATCTTGTTGGAGGGTCAGTCTTCGAGTGCCAATTAACAACGTCGGGTGGAGTCACAACTGAATTCAAATTTCCAACCCTGTCGGATCCAGACAATGCCTATTCACTATCTGATCCGGATGACGCCAGCGTCAGTATCGTCACCTATGAACTCATCGATACGGGCAATACGATGGTGCTCACCGAAGGGCAGACGACCAGTACAATCCCGCTGTACCGGCTCGACCGAACTATAAACGGTAACTATGCAGGTGGAAGCCAGGGTAACATTACCCACTTTTTAGTCGAGTTATCACAAAAAGGATCGGACAGCTTTAACTCGAATTCAGGCTCCTGCCCCACGGACCTAGACAACGTTCGATTCGAATTCAAAATAGCCACCAACAGTCTTGGCCAATCCCCCGATGGCCAAAGCTCCACCAGCCAGGTAAACATAAGCCGCTTCGGCACCACCGTCACCCTGGCAAATTGGGAGTAGATTAACAGTCAAGCAATCTTTGATTGCATAAAAAGATAATCCTATGGGACAAGGCGCACTTATCGCTACGGTTGCTGTTACAGTGACCATGATGCTGTTTTTGTACACGACGCAGCAAACCACGCTGGATACACAGGAAGCACAAAACGAGGCCTATGCGGATAAGGCGGCTCGAGAGTTAGCCAGCCAGGGTAAAAAACTTGCTCTTGCCAGTTGGCTTGAGTCCTCCGGGACGTCTAACATATCGCCCTTTAATACGATCACTAGAGACGGCGGGACCATTGAGGTGACAAACTTCAATATGGACGGAAACGTACTGGATGTAACGGTGAGAGGTACGTATGACGGCACTGTTCATGACGTTCGGAGCCGGTACCAGTGGAATACGATGGGGCTAAATCCTTTTCAAATCAAGGCCGCCGACCTGAATTTTGATATTAACAGCGGTGCTGACCTTGATATCTCAAACCTCACGCTTGACGACCAATCCCTTTCAGAATTGGACGAGGTATTGATCCAGGACCTTGGCCTTGCCAATAACCTGGGTGAGATGGGTCTTGGCATTGAGGACATGCAGACGGACCTGAACACATCTCTAAAAAACTCCGGCAATGGGAATGTCGGCATTGACATGATCGATTCCGCTCAACGCGCGCAGTTGGAACAGGAAAATGGGATGTTTTTCCCGGACCAGGTTGAGCAAGCCGTAAACACCTACATCAATGCGAACCCTGGACTTGAAACGTCTACAAGTGGCTCCAGAGCTCCAACATCTTTTGGCCTGGATACAGGCAATGAAATACTTCGAATTACAGGAGATCTGGATGTGACCAGCCTTGAGGGTAAGGGTATCCTTATTGTTGAAGGCAATTTGAATGTACCTGTAGGCTCGACACTAAATTGGGATGGACTGATCCTTGTCAAGCCCCCAGCAGAAAACCAAAACCCACAAATCAATTTTAGCGGGAATGTTAGCCTAAATGGCGGCCTCATCGCTCTTCATGACGCGATGCCAAATTCCGGGCACATGGACATTACCTCCTTCCGAGACATGTCTTCTAACTGGACGTATGCGCAAGGAGTGGATAGAAAGCTCCGCTGGTGGAGATGGTGTTTCTATCACAGGCATGATTTCACATCGAAATATGGCAACTCTATTCGATATTATGCCAATGCTTCAAATGATCGAATCCATGAAAGAGAGCACTATCTCTACGAAACACTGCAAAAACTAAATGGCAATGAACAAATATTCTTCGAACTAAAAAATACGGCTGCCCATGGAAGAGGCAGCCTGAGTATGGAACTGAATGGTGAAGACAAGGTGTTCTACCCCGTCTCTGCCGGGTTCGACCCTTCTGTAGCCGATCCTACAAATCCATTCCGAACCAAGACCTTCCAAAGAAGTCATCTCAAATACTTGCACATTGACATTACTCGTCTCAGTTCCTTAAAGAAAATGTGGGATACTGGAAGCCGTTATCCCGGATGTACTAGCACGAGTGGCCCATTATGTGTTGGATATAACTATAACAGAATGGGGACTCTTACACTAACCCTGTATAAGATGAATGGTGTGATGGAGCAAAAGATCTATGAAGTCTCTATGTATTGGCACAGAAGAACAGACGAAATCGAGAAATTTGAAGACAGTATGGAAGACCTCGTAAGCGATCTAAAGGCCCCTTCCTACGGCCTGGACATCACAATCGGGGCCAACGTAACCTTCACCGGAGACCCCAATTCACTCTCCATGCTAAGCGCCGGCGGCTCCGCCCTGGGCTACGTCCACCTCGGCACCTGGCACAGCCACTGGAGCAAAGACCATCCGGATAATCCGCTTAATTAAGTTTAAAGTTCAAGGTTCAATGTTCAATGTTATTGAAATCCAACGTTGAACCCTGAACTTTGAACTTTGAACCTTGAACCTTGAACCTTGAACTCTTCCTTACATATTCCTCCTATACTGACCGCCGACTTCGAACAGGGCGTCTGTGATTTGGCCCAGGGAGCAGACTTGGACGGCTTTCATGAGGGCTTCGAAGAGGTTGCCGCGTTCGCGGGCTACGCGTTGGAGCTCATGTAATGCATGAGCAGAACGGTCTTCATTGCGTTTCTGGAAGGCTTTTAAGTTGTTGATCTGATGTTCTTTTTCATCATTACTGGATCGCATCAGTTCTACGGTTACATCGCCTTCCTCGTGCGTCCCATTCTTTGACAGAAACGTGTTGATTCCAACGATAGGTAGCTCGCCGCTGTGCTTTTTGTGTTCGTACAGCAGCGACTCATCCTGAATCTTACCTCGCTGGTACATGGTCTCCATGGCGCCAAGCACGCCACCACGGTCGTTGATGCGCTCAAATTCTACAAGAACAGCTTCTTCAACGAGGTCGGTCAACTCATCGATGATATATGCGCCCTGTAGCGGGTTTTCATTCTTGGCCAGCCCCAATTCACGGTTAATGATTAGCTGAATGGCCATGGCCCGGCGAACACTTTCTTCCGTTGGCGTCGTGATCGCCTCATCGTACGCGTTGGTGTGCAAGGAATTGCAATTGTCGTAGATTGCAATCAATGCCTGGAGCGTGGTCCGGATATCGTTGAATTGAATTTCCTTGGCATGTAGACTTCGCCCAGAGGTTTGAATATGGTATTTCAGCTTCTGGCTGCGCTCGTTTGCCCCGTACTTATCACGCATCACAACGGACCAAATCCGACGCGCTACTCGGCCAATCACGCTGTATTCAGGATCCAACCCATTCGAAAAGAAGAAGGACAGATTAGGGGCAAAATCGTCGATATTCATCCCTCGCGAGAGATAATACTCCACGATGGTGAATCCGTTGGAGAGCGTGAAGGCCAACTGAGAAATCGGATTGGCTCCAGCTTCTGCGATATGATACCCTGAGATGGAAACCGAATAATAGTTTCGCACCTTGTGATCGATGAAATACTGCTGCATATCCCCCATCATGCGGAGGGCAAACTCGGTTGAGAAGATACAGGTATTCTGCGCCTGATCTTCTTTGAGTATGTCTGCCTGGACGGTCCCACGCACTTTATGTAGTGTGTCCGCCTTGATCTGGTTGTACGTATCCTGTTCGATCAATCCCCACTCAACCAGTTGCGGCCCATGCGTCCCGAGTAATCCTAATCCCGTTCCATCGTGCCCTTCTGGGAGCCCCTCAACGATGCCTTGCGGGCCGTAAGAGACATACTCCGTGGCATTGCCAGCAAGACGCGCCTTAAGGGCTGCCTGGACGTCGTCCCAGGATCCGGATTCTCTTAAGTGAAGCTCAACCTGTTGATCGATGGCTGTATTCATAAACATGGCCAAAATCATCGGAGCGGGTCCGTTGATCGTCATCGATACACTGGTGGCCCGGTTGCACAGATTAAACCCAGAATAGAGTTTCTTCATATCGTCCAGGGTGCAAATAGACACACCGGAATTCCCAACCTTCCCGTAGATATCAGGACGATGATGAGGGTCAAACCCGTAGAGCGTTACCGAGTCAAAGGCCGTGGAAAGCCGCTTGGCCGGCATGTCGTGCGAGACCAGGTGAAATCGCCGATTCGTTCTCTCTGGCGACCCTTCCCCTGCAAACATACGTGTCGGATCTTCACCGGATCGTTTAAAGGGAAAGACACCGGCCGTAAAAGGAAACGACCCCGGTATATTTTCCAGTAAGGCAAAACGAAGCCGTTCGCCCGCGTCTTTGGTAGACGGCATCGCGACTCTCGGTATTTTAGTCCCAGAGAGAGAGGTTTGATAAAGGGGCACGGTGAAGGCCTTTCCCCTGACTTCATAGGTAAATTCGTCCTGTGTGTACCTGTCCAGGAGCGAATCCCAGTTCTCGAGGATCTTTCGGGAGTTGCTATCCAACAAATCCCACCAATGCAACTCCATCTCGTGCAGTGTTCCTTGTACGTCTTCACGCTCGCCCTTTTCCCACTGCTCATATTGCTCCTTCACTCCTTTTGCGTGTCCCCAATTCCGAGCCAGTTGCACCTGCTTCTCGACCGAGGCCCTGTAGCCTCTACATGTATCCACCACTTCACCCAGGTAGCGTTGTCTTTTAGGTGTAATGACGGCAAGAGAGCCCGGATCTACATCGCTTGCATCATTGGCGTACACTGAAGAGGTTCGGTTGAACCCATACGATGCATTGAGATGAGCGAGCACTCCGAGAAACAGCTTTGAAACACCAGGGTCGTTAAACTGAGATGCCATGGTTGGGTAGACAGGCATGTTTTCGACGGACTCGTTCCACAGGCCCCTATTCCGTTGGACCTGTTTCCGAATATCACGCAACGCGTCTGCACTGCCCCTCTTCTCAAACTTATTGAGCACCACAAAATCCGCCACATCCAGCATACCGATCTTTTCCAACTGCGTGGGTGCGCCGAAATCATGGGTCATGACGTAGATAGACACATCCGTCAGGTCGGTGATCTCCGTGTCGCTCTGACCGATTCCTGCCGTTTCGAGGATTATCATATCAAATCCGGCCTGTTTGCACGCTGAGATGCTTTCCTCCAAGGAATTTGAGGTAGCTCTATGGGCACGCCGGGTTGCAAAAGAGCGCATGTATACTCGCTCAGTGTGGCCGCCATAGATGGCATTCATCCGAATGCGATCTCCTAATAAAGCGCCGCCTGTTTTTCTTTTGCTCGGATCTACCGCTAACAGCGCGATTTGAACGTCGCCAAACTCAATCAAAAACCGACGTACCAACTCATCCGTCAAGGTTGACTTCCCGGCTCCCCCTGTTCCGGTTATCCCAATCACGGGGATGCTGGTTGTAACAGCGTGTGTACGCTCATCCAATTCAACAGCCACTCCATTTGCGACGGGTACGGTGGCGAGTTCAACGCGGGTTAGTTGCCGAGCAAGGGCCTTCGCATTGATTTTATCAGCAATCATCGTCTCTCCAGGTACACCTACCATGTCGATGTCCTCAACCAGGGCATCACAGGCCTTAAGCATGTAATCGATCATCCCTTGCAGCCCCATGTTCATTCCGTCATCCGGAGAGAAGATCTTTGCAATTCCGTATTCCTCCAACTCCTTGATTTCAGCAGGGACGATCACTCCCCCTCCTCCACCAAATATCTTGATGTGCCCCGCCCCTCTTTCCTGGAGTAAATCATACATATACTTAAAGTACTCCACATGACCACCCTGGTATGAGGAGATGGCAATGCCATGCACATCCTCTTGAATGGCGGTATCGACGACTTCCTGCACAGAACGATTATGCCCTAGGTGAATCACTTCCGCCCCAGAGCTTTGAAGGATTCGGCGCATCAGGTTTATAGCTGCATCGTGCCCGTCGAAAAGGCTGGCTGCAGTTACAAAGCGGATTGCATTCTTGGGAGAGTAGCTCATGATTTTTCGGTTTCGCGTTTCGCGTTTATTGCTTCGCAATCAGTTAGATGGGCATACCCATCTGCGTGTCGGGTTTTGGTTTCTTGTAGGCTATGGAAAGGTAGGCGTTGTCGTGTTCGGTGTAGTGTGCTTTCCAGACTTCGTTGTTGGGTGCTTCAATGTCGGCCACGTTGTTCTCAGGGTCAATATGGAGCCGGAGTTTCTTGGGGGAATTGCGAAAACCGGTACGCATGCCTTTGAGGGTAGCCTCTTTGAGGGTCCAGCACAAGATAAGTATACGATCTCTATCCATGGGAAGAGAGTCAAGCAAAGGATATTCGTCCTCGCTCAAGATAAACGTGTGCAGCTTTTCGTGCCGGGTTGCAATCGTTTCAAGATCAATTCCAACCCGGGTGTTAAATCCTATGGCGGCACAGGCGCCCTGCTTTGTATGTGCTAGTGAGATGGAATACGGCGTATCGGTTAAGTCCAGGGAGCCGTCTTCACAGATATCCAGCCTTATTTCGTTTGCCGGTAGCCCTAATAACGAGGCTGCTTTTGTACGAGCGAGAATCCGTCCGGCGATAAACTCTCGCCGGCGTTTTTCGTGTGTGATCGTTTCCAGGTACGCTTTTTCCTTTTCAGACAGAGTACCCGGAGCCTGATCGAGGGGGATATCACGAAGAGGGTGATAAATGTACGATATATAATCTGGTAGATTCACAACTCAATAAAAAAAGAAAAAGCAGCGAGAGTTCGCTGCTTTTTCGCGTCTAAAGCTAAATCAGTAATCGTGAATTACTTGGCAGCGTCGTAGTTTGCACCAACTTGCGCCCAGTTGATTACGTTCCAGAACGCACCAACATAATCTGGACGGCGATTTTGGTAATTAAGATAATACGCATGCTCCCAGACGTCGAGCCCAAGGATAGGCGTATCTCCTTTCATGAACGGGCTGTCCTGGTTTGCTGTGCTGTATACAGCGAGGTCCCCACCTGCTGTTACAACCAACCATGCCCAGCCACTACCAAATCGAGTACCCGCTGCTTTTGAAAACGCGTCCTTGAAGGCATCGAAAGAACCAAACGTGCTGTCGATCGCAGAGGCAAGAGCACCTTGAGGAGCGCCGCCGCCATTGGGAGACATTACAGACCAGAACAGGCTATGATTGGCAAAACCACCGCCATTGTTCTGAACTGCACCTCGGATAGAATCAGGTAGAGAACCGATCCCTCTCAGGAGTTCTTCAATCGATTTACCCTGGAGATCTGCATGCCCTTCAAGAGCTGCATTTAATTTATTGGTGTATCCCTGGTGGTGTTTACCATGGTGGATCTGCATGGTCCTAGCATCAATGTGAGGTTCGAGCGCATCGTGAGCATAGGGAAGATCAGGGAGAGAGAATGCCATAGTCTTGCAATTGGGTTATGTGGTATATAAACAGAAAGCTGTCCTACGTTTGAGACGGCAGCGGGTTCAATTCTGGCAAACTATGACGCAAAAAAGCCCGCCAAGTACGATCAAAAGAACCTTGGTTGGTTCATTTGATCGGTTTCTTGTTTCTCGTTTCTGGTTTCTTGTTGAAAAGCAGGTTTTCACCATGGCAACAACAAGAGACGAGAAACAAGAAACGAGAAACCAAACACACACAAACCCATCAGTTTGTGCGTGTTTGTCCTTAAACGGGCTGAGGCAAAGTATGAGGCATCCAATTATGCTGCAACAGCAACTCCATTAGCTTTTTCAACCTTGGTTGTTTTTTTAGCTGATGGTGTTCTCTTAGCTGTTGTAGCTCTCCGTGGAGTAGAAGCTTTCTTTGCAGTTGTCTTCCTTGGTGTAGAAGTTTTCTTTGCAGTTGTCTTCCGTGGAGTAGAAGCTTTCTTTGCAGTTGTAGCTTTTCTTGGTGTAGAAGCTTTCTTTGCAGTTGTCTTCCTTGGTGTAGAAGCTTTCTTTGCAGTTGTCTTCCTTGGTGTGGAAGTTTTCTTTGCAGTTGTAGCTTTCCTTGGTGTTGTAGTTTTCTTCGGCTTTGCAGTCCGGCTAGAAGACGCGGTTGTTTTTGCTGCAGTTTTGGTTTGGGCAGCTGCACGTTTCTTAGCAACTTTTGCTCTTGAAGCAGTTGTTGCTTTGCTTGTGCTACGAGAAGTGGTCTTCTTTTTGGATGTGCTTTTCGTTGCTTTGGGGATTCTTGCGTATCGCCCGATCAGCAGTGATTTTTGGCCGGCTTTTTCATTACCTAACGCTTTACTCATTACAAAGAAACCCTTTGCACGAGTCAGGCCTTGCTCACGAAATTTCTTCTGAATACTCGTAATCACATTCTCGGGAAGAACAATCACTTCAAGTGATTCTCCGGGATTGAGGTCGAGTGCGGCAGCAACGTACATGTCGTATTTGCTCGTTCCGCTTACAGTGAAAGTAGCCAGTAATTCACCGGCACGTCTTTTTGAGACCTTTTTCGGTTTTGGTAATTCTTCAGGTCTTATCCGACTCATTGTTTTATATGTTAAGTTATCGGTACTACAATGAGTCAGTATTATCGTCTGCTTATTTAAATACTAAAATGATTGCTTAAATAAGCAGCAGTCATTACTCCGATTACCGTAATAAAACAACTTTTTTTGTGATTCGCGACGTTCGTGTTTGGATGGCAAAAACATAAATCCCATTTGCCAGCGGCCGGCCAATGGCATCGTCTCCACTCCATTGCACGGCATGCGTCCCTGCATTCAAGGATTCACCCCGCATCAGTGTTGTTACGCGCTTGCCCAGGAGATCGTAGACGTCAATCGATACATCGGAAGATTCAGGCAAGCCGAGTTCCAGGGTCATGTACGATTGAAAGGGATTCGGATAGGCGACAACTGCCATGGATTCAGGAAGGGCAGCCAGCTTTTTGAGTTCTTCAGCAACGAACTCTGATTTACCAACTACGATTACAAACCGCCCTTCAATATCCTGCTCTCTCCCTCGCATCGTATAGGTAGACGATTCTCTAAGGTTTTGGCGATGATGCATCTGCCTGTCTACAAGGTGGACTTCGTATTCTGAGGGCACGCTATCTATACCCATAAACGCCAACTCAATGGGCCCATCTTGATTGGTAGCTACTTCGAAGGACCACTGCTGAGACCCCTCAAACTCTGGGCGGACGTCCGTATTAAAATGGCTAAACGGCACATCCCAATCGTTGTGAGGGAAATACAAAGAGATATAGTCTCCAATCACAGGAGGCTCAGGGCGATCCATTCCATCCCATCCTCCAGAAGCCGCTTTTGAAACAGCTAACAGATTGTCATTATCCTGTACATCGCCTGAAGAGGCAGAAATGGATATAGCCCAATGGTATTCGGTACTCTGTACTTTCGCGGCAGTTGCCCCCGTTTTGCCTACCGTTGGCAGGAAGGGGTTAATTTGAAGTACATCAGCGCTTACAGAAGCAACAGCATAGCCTTGAAACGGCATCATCCCTCCGGAAAGCGATGCCCATGAGCCGGTGAAGGTTCGGATATCAGGAATGGTTCCGGATTCCAGAGCCACCTGGGCACCGACGATCGGAAAGTTGAACGGTGTACCAATAAACGTCCACCCTGGGCTCAAAGGGATTTCCGCTAAGAATTCCAGGGAAACGGTTGAACCCGATCCCGTAGTTATGCTTCGCCCAGTCTGGCTGGTCGCAAACCAATACGCATTACCGGGTGCAAAATTCCCCACAACGGGAAACTCCGAGTAGGATTGATTCGACCCAAGCTCCCAAAATCGCCACACTTCCGGATCGTAGGTGCCAAAATCATCTTCAAGAACGCCTCGCACGGAATTGTTATCCAGATTCAAAGGCATGGAGACAATTCGATAACTGTTTTCCGTGGTCCCGGTTATGCTGACGGGCCGGCTTAGCCCTTCTTCAAAGCGGACTTGCAAGTTTACTACGTTGCCTAGAGCCTCATTGCCCGCACCATCCGTAGCGGCAATAACGTACTGAAGGCCACGCTCGTTGACAAAATTAGCAGGAATAGTGGCTTCGTAGGTATTGCCTGAAACCAGCGTCATCACACTAAACAAGGCATCATTTGCACTTCTTCCTCCTTCTAAGTACGCGATGAACGCGTTTGCGACACCCGTACCTGGATCCGTAATCTCACTTTGAACAATGATATCTTGCCCTTGAGGAACAGTAATAGCCGGAGGTGTGTGCTGAATCACTGGAACCGTCGTGTCATCCCCGCCTCCGGTAACAGTAAATCGAAGGGTATAGCCACCAATATCATCAATCTGGTTGCTTTTCACGCTGTGCTGATCCCCACCGCCCCCTTGGAATGAACCGGATAGAAACGAACGCATGGAGGAACGCACCCCTCCTAGATCATCATCGGCTTCGGCTTCTCTTTTATTTGGAAAATCATTGCTTGTGTCATTATCAAACGCAGCATACCGGGCAAAGTAGGTATCGGTCTCCGTCAGCGTCAGAATCACACGGGACTCCGTAAAACTCCCGTTGAAGTCGTCATTATCCGCTATAAAATCGCCGGCGCTGTTGTAGATGGTAATTACCCCATCAAGCTCCACGTCCCCTCCTAGATCTGCTTGTGCGAATACGTCTACCGTCGTTCCTGCTACACCGTTAAAGGAGTAATAATCCACATCGCCAACAGGGAATATGGCTGCACCGGATGACACAAACCCATTGTTCATCGCAATCGCATTGCTGGCGGTATTATTGGGTTCATTGGGGTCGTTAAATGAGACATCCGTATTAATGACCGCATCGATCCACATGTACCACCCATCATTAGGGTTATCTGGAAACCACGATTCTGACATATTAATCCAGGTACCATCACTCAAAAGCTCCCAGTCCTCCTCAATGAAGCGTCCTAGATTAGGGCTTGCTGCAATAGCCACATTTTGGTAGTCGGTATCTACATACGTACCGAAGTTCACGATTACAAAAAACTCTTGAGGTACATTTACGCCTTCGGAAAAGAGGTGGGACGTAGGAAAAGCATCTGTAGCAAAATCATCATCCCCATTGATATCGCTCATGTTGAAGTCCTCAAAATCAAGCAGATTGCCTGGAGCACCAGTTGAGCTAACATCTCGAATCTCTATCGAGTAGGTTTGATTGGTTATCGTGGAAGCCTTATAAATGAACGTGACCAGTACTTCCGTGAGGGTTGCACCTGTAACCCCTTCGGGGAGTGAAATTCGTGTCGCCTTAGCGACGTCATTAAAGGAGTTGGTTCCGTGTACCCATCCCCCTGTTTGATCTTGATTATTCGCGAAGTAGCCAAATATGCTTCCATCGCCTCGTATATAATTCCTTAGTGTATCAACGGGAAGTTGACTATTGAGTTGGAATACATCCACATCGCCGGCACGCTCTACACCCGAGGCACTGGACACAGCGGTAGTGGCATTTGGGGAGAACCGTTTTTGAGCATGACTCTCGTGAACAAAAAGGGCTAGGATAACAAGAACGAATACCCTTTTAAAATCTACGCTATCAAAAAACATATATATAAAACTCCGAGTGGGAAGCGATTACTCTGCAGGATTGAGTTAGACTATTTTATGGATCGAGGCCTTTTTAATTAGGCAATGGTGGTGGTTCAGAAATTTCAACACCCCCACCGCCTCCGCCGCCATCACCACCAGGAATAAGCAGAACGGCGCCAGCAGCAACCGCTGCTACACCTGCACCAATAAGTAAAAACCGTCCGCCGTTTTTCTTCTTTTTTGCTCTCTCAGCAACCGGTTCTTGAACGGGATCATTAGAAGGTTGCGTAACGGGCGTTTCATCAGGTGTAGACACGACTTCATCGACGGTATCCCCTGGTGTTTCATCCGTAGCTAAATCTCGATTGATCTCCTCTTTGACTTCATTCACCATTGCGACAAAATCCGGCGGATCCTGCACAGGGTCTGGCTGATAATTGGGAAACAGCTCCATCAAGCGACGAACAGACGCCTTGGCATCCACTTCAATGCCCTTGCCGATGAAGCAGAGGCCTTTCAAACGATAGGCAGTGCGCCGCTCTATATCGGAAAGGTCTTCTTTTTCCAGACAGGCATCAATGCGCGTGATGGCCTCATCAAAGCGCCCTGTTGTGTACATCGCATTCGCCTGGCCAAGCTCTTGTTGGCAAAGCATATCTTGGGCGGATGCGGAGTTAGAAATTGAGAAGCTGAAAAGCACGATCCCAAGCAAAGGGATTACGTAAGAATGTTTATAACGCATCTGTTTTAGAGAGAGGTGTAGGTTTACTTCTTGTCGTCCTTAACCTTGTTACACCTGAATAGTACAATTACTACTATTCAGGCTCAAGTGTAAACGATACTGGGGCTGAATTATCATCTTCCAGGACTATGTCAATAGGTCCATTAACTACTTTAAACCCTTCAAGTTGTACAGTGATAGAGTGATTTCCCGGAGGCAGGCTAAGTTGGGCGGGGGTGGTCCTTGGTCCCCTGCTGGTCATTAAAGGTACGCCATCTACGACAATCTGCGGATAGATATTGGTTGGTTGTGAGACGACGGTGACAGTGTATTCCTGGGCAAAGTTAAAATTGATGTCTGCTTCCTGGCCTGCATTTATAGTCACATTTTTCTCCCATACACCAAGCGCTGGGTGCCTGGCGAGGATTTTATGAGTACCCACCGTTAGTTCATCCTGATACACACGGCTCGTTGCTGTTGCTTTTTGCACGCCGTCCACGAAAATATCTCCAAAGGGACGGACAACGACGCGAATTTGCCCTGTCAAGGGGGTCAATTCTGTTCTTAGAACCTGCCTTTGGGAGACATCCAACTGCACGTTCGCTGTTTCATAGCCCTCCAAGCTCACCTGGAAGCGTTGTAATTCAGGTTGGATATTGTCTAACGTCAACGGTGTAGTGCCTCTCGTTCTCCCATTCATACGTACCGTTGCTCCACTTGGCGTAGAATAGATCTGGATGGTACGAGTCTCGTTGGTTGGCGCTGGGGTTACACTCTGGACTGGCGGAGGTGTTGTTGTTGGATT
>JAHQVL010000274.1 GCA_019634345.1 Rhodothermaceae bacterium | reverse complement strand
GGCGTTATGCTGTTTCCTGGGGTTAGTCCTTCAGACACCATTGTGCCTCACATCTTGATGCAGGACTCTATTGGTCTGTCCGGTTGGCTCGTCGGGCTGGTGTGTGCGGGTACGCTGGCCGCGTCTATGTCGTCCGGCGATGCCATTCTACATGCTGCCGCCTCTATTGGGATTCGGGATGGGATAAGTAAGATCTTGCCCCTTTCTGAGAAACAACAGCACACGTACATGAAGCTTCTAGTCGTACCGATTGGAGCTATAGCGTATTACTTCGCAGTTGTCTCAAACGTCGATATCGTTGACCTGCTTCTAGGCTCTTATGGTATTATCGCCCAGATATTTCCCCTCGTTTTTGCGGCCTTTTATTGGCCAAGGGCCAATGGCCGAGGCGCTCTTGCTGGCTTACTGGCTGCTATTGTCGTGAATATCTTCTTTTTCCTCAATCCAGAGCTCAAACCGTTCCCCATGCACGAGGGAGTATATGGATTGGTGGCCAACCTGGTTGTTTTTACAGCAGTCAGCTTGATGACAAAGCCCGAGCCCGTGGAAACAGTCTCTGCATATTCTCCTGCTCCTATTGCACAGGAGACGGCCCCTGCCTAATCGTTTTAAGCTCTTCTGATCACAGCCGATACTATACATAGGCAGACTCCCCATACTGCCTTGAGCTCCCTGTAATAAGTATAGTTAAGGCTATGATTCCCCCCAATTATCTGGTAGCCGTTAATCCTTTTTTTGCCATCGCTTTGTGCGTGCTCATTGCGGCAGGATGTAATGCGTTCGAGTTTATGTATGACGAGAACAGCAGCGATCCAGATATCATGCTTGAAGATGCTCGGATTGCTCTGCAAAGCGGTAATGCAGAGAAGGCCGTGGAACTATTGGAAAGGGCGCTTGAAAAAGCGCCTGAAAACCAAGAGATCAGAATTGAACTCGCGTCAGCTTTGTTTCAGGCCAACGAAATAGACTTGTTGACCATGAAGGACCTGGCCGAATTTATTTCTGACTCGGAATCGGCACCTGCCTCAAAAGCGGCAAAGAGTTATAATGCAACCTGCTCGTTCACCGAGGCACTAGAAACAACACGCATCCTTCAATTCGAAACAGAGGAAGCGTACCTCCAACTGCTGGGCAATACTGAAACGCTTGAGCGAACGCTGGACCTTCTGGCTACTTCTCTGAACATTGACGCTCCTTCTGATCTAGCAGATACAATTATTGGGAATGCGTACCTGATGCGAGCTATTGCATCCATGGGGCAATCCGTATTGGATATAAAAGCAAAGGCAGATTCCCTGGGCGCTACGCTGCATCAACGATCGAACAACAGCATCGGCTATTGCGGCCCTACTCCCGAAGCATTGGCTGAGATCGAATCGTTCGTGCTTTGCGAACAATTGCCTGTATTCAACACTGCAGTAGAGGACCTTCTATTTCGTCAAAATCTACTTGGTTTAACCGAGAGCGAACTAGTGGATGCCGTCGGACGAGCGCGCGATGAACTGAATAATACCACGAGCCTAAGTTGCTCCGCCTTCTACCCTGCTGAGAAGTAATCATCGATCATGAAGCGATTTAGAATCCTCTTTGTCTTTGGCATACTCCTGTTTATGCCTCCGTCTTATAGAAATGCCTTGCGGCGTCAGCGATGGATCGCAGCATTTATATTCCTGCTAGTGGGTGTCCAGGTATCGCCCTTGGTGGCACAGAACTATCGCATAAACCCGCGATCGGTGGCTGAATTGCCTGGAGCGCAAGGAATGGGGAATGCATTGGTGGCGCTTCCCGTGCAACAATCTGCCTTTTTTTATAATCCAGCGCATAGTACGCGTTCTTCCTTCCATCTCACCATCGTGGGTGTTCGGACCTCGCTCAGCAACAACGTCCCAGAGCAGATCCAATTTTTCAAGGATGACCTGAAGCCTGCTATAGATGAAGGCATCGACAACCTGTCCAGCGATGAGCTAAGTTCTTTATATACAGAAACGTTGAGGATTGGAAGAGCCTATTCGTTTATCCACGCCGATGTGCTTGCCCCTTCTGTAGGCGGTAAAATCGGTCCTTTGGGGCTTGGTATTGGGATCTTCGGTACGACCAACGTGCAATACAATTTCCCCGATGCCGGAGGTGGGTTGCCTCTCGTAAACATGCAGATGATCGCTGATGGCATGGTGGCCGCGAATGCCGCATTGGATATGAGTCGATTTGGCGTCGACGGATTGTCGGCTGGTTTCACAGCAAAGTATACGAGCCGCTTTACCACACTAAAAAGTAAACCGCTCGATGCCATTAGCAGTGAGGAGGCCTTTTATCTCCTGAACGGAGATCGTATTAGCGTGGACCTCGGGTTCTTGTATACCCTGCCTATCCTTCCTTATTTCCCAGGCACCTTCAACCTTGGGCTCGCCTTGTATGACATCGCCGGCTCAGACTTCGAGTTTGCGCATCATAGCACATTGCAAGGAGAGAATGTTCAACAAGACATCGAATCCGACATAGCAGTAGCCAATGAGTTACTGAACATCAATCCATCGTTCCGCTTCGGGCTCGCGTACACCCTTCCTCAAATACCCCTCGGTATTTTGGACGAGACTGGAGTCACCCTTGACTACGTCGGGTACAATAATCCCAGTATCGATCAAGCATTCTTTGCCCGTTTGCGCCTGGGTGTTCAAGCGCGGGTAAAAGTCTTTACGCTTCGGACAGGCCTCAACCAGGGATATCCCACGATCGGAGGCGGGCTGAGCTTAGGATTTATGGATCTGGACTATGCCTACTTCGGACGAGAAGAGGGGCGTTATCCTGGTCAGTTGGCAAGCTGGCACCATTTTGCCCAGTTGCGGTTTGGGATTTAGTCTCCGCTAATAATCCCGCCTAACAAACTTCCCCCTAACCCAGCTACTCCTGTGCTCTCGCCGGTATTGCTTCCTCCAAATCTAGAAGCTGCGACTATACGACCTGCTAAGCGAGAGAACGGCAAGCTTTGTAGGTAGACGATACCAGGACCGGTAAGGTGTGCCATAAATAAGCCTTCGCCGCCAAATAGTGCATTCTTAAACCCTTTCACCATTCGAATGTCGTAATCCACCGTTGGTGAAAAAGCAGCCAGGCACCCAGTATCTACACTCAGGCGTTCGCCATGTGCAAGGTTTCGTTTCACGATAGTCCCACCAGCATGTACAAAGGCCAATCCATGCCCTTCAAGACGCTGGAGGATAAACCCTTCTCCCCCAAAGAAGCCGGCGCCTAATCGTTTTGTAAAGGCAATCTCTATCTCAATTCCCCGCGCTGCACAGAGGAACGAATCTTTCTGGCAAATAAAAGAACCTCCCAGCTCAGTCAGGTCTAGAGGCACTATTTTGCCTGGATACGGCGCACTAAATGCCAAACGAGCTTTTCCATGACCTGTATGCAGGAATGTGGTGATAAAGAAACTTTCACCGGTAAGCATTCGCTTGAATCCTTTAAACATCCCCCCGCCAGTACTCGTCTGCATCTCTATGCCTTCATCCATGTACATCAACGTACCGGCCTCTGCTCGAACGCCTTCGTTGGGATCCAACTCGATCTCAACGATTTGCATATCATCACCAAAAATCGTGTAGTCAATAATGTCCGCTGCCATAATGGATTAATATTGGTTAATGTTGAATTTCACTCACCTGTACGTAGAAAACGACAAGAGGATATGAGTAATGAAGACGCCTCAGTAGAAGAACTAAAGAATATAGGCCCCAAAACGGCTGATTTGCTACATCAAATAGAAATATCAACCAAAAAAAATCTGGTTGAGGCAGGACCTGTGCTCGTATACAAAATACTTCAGCACAGATTCCCTGGAATCACTCTAAATGCATTGTATGCGTTATATGGCGCTGCACATGACCTGCATTGGACTGCAATCCCAGTAGAAGTAAAAAAACAACTAAAAGAAGCCGCGCAGGAAGATCTTGATATCGATATACGATAACGTCCTGTTAAGAACTTACCGATTCGGACTCTTCTTCTGCTGCTGCCTCAGGAAAAACCTCCTGATATCGATCAATCGCCTTCTTGACAACTGATCTTGCTTTATCAGGCCCGAGGAAATTATCTACTTTCACCTCTTTGTCTTCAAGCTTCTTATAGTCCTCGAAGAAGCGCTTTACTTCCTTAAGTGTGTGTTCTGGAAGCTCCCAGATGTGGTAGTACTTATTTGTAGCAGGGTCATCCAGATGCACACATAAGATCTTCTCATCACTCTGCCCCTGGTCAATCATTTCCATTACACCGATCGGCCTTACGTGCAGCAGACACATAGGCACAACAGGCTCCTGCATGATAACGAGTACATCCAACGGATCGTCATCATCACCAAGGGTTTGAGGAATAAATCCGTAGTTTGCCGGGTAGATTACAGAAGAATAAAGAACGCGATCTACACGAATAAGACCCGTTTCCTTATCGAGTTCGTACTTGATTTTACTTCCTCTAGGAATCTCGATAACTGCCTGAAATGATTCTGGAGCATCATCCCCAATTGGTACATTATGCCAGGCATGTGCTGAGTGCTTTTGATACTTTTTATACATTAAATCTTTGATATGCACGAATGAAACAGGGGACAACCGTTATGAACATAGGTATTCCTTTAGACTACAGTCAAATAGTGAATACTGAATAAACACCTATTATCGGTCCAAAGACGAGATACCTTAAAATCAGCACGTTTTGCAAGGGCTGCGAATTGGGGAAGGGTGTACTTATGGGAATTTTCGGTATGGATCGTTTCCCCATGCCTAAAGGTAAACGAGTGCTCACCTATATGAACATTTTGCTCGTGTTGGCTGATAAGATGCATTTCGATTCTGCCGGCTTCGTCATTATACAAGGCCTTATGCTCGAAACCATCCAGGTCAAAATCCGCACCGAGTTCTCTATTAATACGAGAGAGCACGTTTTTGTTAAAGGCAGCAGTAACCCCTTCTTTATCATTGTAAGCCGCTTCTAGTACAAGCGGGTCCTTCTGCAGGTCAACCCCTATCAGCAATCCCCCACCACGCCCTGCCGATGCAGAAATGCGATTCAAGAACGCGAGGGCTTCGTCTGGATCAAAATTCCCAATCGTCGATCCCGGAAAGAAGAAAACGGTCCGCTTATAATTACCCCGATCTACCGGCAGCACTACAGGAGTCGAGTAATCTGCATGTACCGGGTGAATAGGGATGTGAGGAAAGTCGACAGCAAGGCGTTCAGCTGATTGATACAAATGCTCCCGGGAGATATCGATAGGAACGTATCCTGCCAGGTTATTCAGGTGTTTTAGCAGGATGCGGGTTTTCAAACTGCTTCCGCTTCCGTATTCAACCAGGAGTGCCTCCGAGCCGATCTGTAAAGCGATTTCCTTTATATTCTCCTGCATGATCGCCATCTCGGTCCGCGTCGGATAATACTCGTCGAGTTCGCAGATTCTATCGAAGAGCACGGACCCTGCTTCATCGTAGAAATACTTTGCAGGAATAGATTTTTGTTCTTTTGAAAGTCCAGAAATGACATCGTTCATAAACGACTCGGGTTGTTCTTCCGTACGTTCAGGACTCCCCACGAGTGGGGTTTCATTTATATGGGGCATAAAGATAGCGTATTGCGTTACACGTATTGCGTTACAAAAAGAGCGTGGAATAACTCACATCGGATTGGAGTCACTCCTTATTTCGCGAGGCGAATTCCAGTGAATTGCCAGCGAGCGTCAGGTGGAAAGAAGTTTCTGTAGGTCAACCTGGAGTGGGTATGTGATGTGGCGCAGGAGGCCCCTCGTAGTACAAACTGATTGCACATAAATTTGCCATTGTACTCGCCTAAAGCACCTTCTGCAGGCTTGTATCCAGGGTATGGAGAATATTGGCTTTGTGTCCATTGCCAGGCATCCCCAAACAGTTGAAGAGGCACGTTGGTATGCCGTGGCGTATTATTTTGAGGCCGCACTGGGCGATAGAAGCCTGCTTCTACATAATTTCCGTTCAGGGATGCCTGCGCTGCGGCAATCTCCCATTCCTGCTCCGTAGGCAACCGGCTGCCTGCCCAACGGGCAAAAGCATCCGCTTCGAACAGACTTACGTGACAAACAGGCTCATCCAGGTCAACTGGAAGGAATCCAGACAGTGTGAATGAATGCCATTCTCCATCCGATTTCTCCCAGTACAACGGCGCATTCCATCCATTGTCCTGCACGGTTGCCCATCCTTCTGACAGCCATAATTCAGGCCGTTCGTACCCCCCATCTTCCATAAATTCAATGTATTCTCTGTTTGTAATCAAGCGCGAAGCCAGCTCAAACGCGTGCACAAAAGACCGATGTTCTGGGAATTCATTGTCATACCCAAAATCACCCCCTTTATGCCCAATGTCAAAGAGGCCTTCCTGGTAGGTTATCCATTCGAAAGAAGGCACCTGTCCCTTGAAACCCGCCTGGTATTTCTTGAAAACAGGGTACAGTGGATTGATCGAGAATACGTGCTTAATGTCAGTAACCATAAGCTCTTGATGCTGCTGCTCATGGTGGATTCCAATTTCAACAAGGGGAGCAAGGACCGAATACAAGTCGTCGTCAACATTCATGAGCAATATATCCATATGCTCATCAACGTACGCGCGGTATTGGTAGACATCGTCGACAGTAGGCCGGGACAACAAGCCTCTCTGCGCGCGGCAGTGACGCTCTCCAGCCTGGACGTAATAGGAATTGAATAAGAACGCAAAACGAGGATGGAAAGGCGTGTATTCGTCGAGGTGAGGCTTTAAGATGAATGTCTCAAAAAACCAACTGGTATGGGCCAGGTGCCATTTTGTTGGGCTTACATCGCTCATCGATTGAATCACATAATCTTCCGGCACAAGCGACGTACACAATGATTCGGTAAATGATCGAACACTGTTATAGTGTTTTAGGAGAAGCAATACATTAGACAGATCAACGGCCTTCGAACCAGCGTCTACAGCTGAGTGTATGTCTTCGACTTGCATAAAATCGTTTTTTGATAGAAGCGGGGATGAAATGATATATGTGCAATATATATCAAATATGACTTTAATTCAATCACATCAGAATTGCGCGACAAACATGCAGCAGGCATGCGAAGGTGGATCATGTGTTAGTCCGCGCTCTTAACCACGTATGGTCAACGCCACATACGGGTTCCAAGTTTTGCATTAAGCTAACTTGATTATTTGGACGCAGTACAGATAGTGATGTTACAAGAATGGCGTATAAAAAGGAAAAGGGCCTACTCATGGTTTTAAAACACATGCAACAGGCCCTTTATAAATATCGGTGTAGAGACTAGCTCTCTACTTCAACAACCCTGGCTTCAGGGGCGTTTCGCATTACAGAGGCAATCCCTTTTTTCAAAGAAGACTTTGAAGAATAGCTTTCACTTCGGCCGATCACTTGGCTATTTTTCGCTTTTAAAACGAAATAAGGCTTGCCAGATTTGTCTTCCAGCGTGTCAAACATGTCCTCGCCAGCTGAGTTTTTGCGAACTGATTCGATTCCATTCTCGCAACCGCCTTTATCGGCATACATTTGGCTGGTGAGGATAATCTCCCCATTACCAGCTTTCAAGTTAAAATAATATTTGCCATTCTTGGCTTTTTTCATCTCGAATTTTCCAGGCATAACAGAATTGAGCGTTTATAGTTAAAGATAGTGCACGTGCAACCAGAAATAACGAGTACCTTGATTGCTCGATAACAGCCTTCGCAGAGAAGCTAAGATGAAAAGATCGTTACTGCAAGTTTTTTTAGCATTTAGCTTAAAAACAGTGTGTATTTATTCGAAACTTACACCCCTTCAGCGACTTCAAATAGATTGTTGGCTTATGTGCTGAACCATTTTTGTATGAGAACTCTCGAACCCGCTATCAAGAAGATTTGGACCATTAAGTTAGCCTTGTTTACGGGTATGACATCCCTGGCTTCCCTGGTCTTTGAAGCAGTACGATTTTTTAGTGATCAGCCCGTTTTATTCGTTCCCGGCCTTCTCACTGGGCTCATATTCCTAAGTGGACTTTCCAGTACACTTGCAGTTCCAAAATTGCGCTATAAATTTTGGAAGTTCGATCTGCGCACCGAAGAGTTGTATTTAGAGCGTGGCATATTGAACAGGATCCGAACGATCGTCCCTTTACGCAGGATTCAGCACCTCGATGTATCCCAAAATATTCTTGAACGCGAGTTCAACTTAAGTAAACTCATCGTGCACACAGCAGGCAGCAGGAGTAGTGATGTGGTGCTACCCGGCTTGCGAATGGATGAAGCAGAGCGGCTACGCGACGATGTAAAACGATACATTTTAGAAGACGCTGTATGAGTTCGATAGATTCATTTGATGAAGTGCAGATGCTGCACCCAATGACTCTTATACAGCGCTTCCTGATTGCTGTACCTGCCTTCATTGTGCTCCTCTTCCCCCTCCTTCGCTCTCCACAGTCATCCGACTATGTGAGTGTTGTCGCAGTTGTTATATATGGCGTCCTCGCACTCCCGCTTATTTTCCTCAGATACTACCGCTTCAGGTACCGCATCACACGCAAGGAAATCATCATCCAGAGTGGGATTATAAACAGGCAACACAGAAGCATTCCCATTGAACGCATCCAGAATATTGAGATTGAACAATCGGTGTTACCCCGGCTATTTGGTACGGCCAAAGTAAAAATAGAAACTGCGGGTAGTGCGAAGACCGAAGGCGTCCTTGAGTTCGTGAGTGTGGATAGGGCGCACCAGATACGCGAGATTGTTCGCTCGTACCAAGAAGATCAGAAGGAACCCCAGGCAGAATCAGGAGGCGAGGTTGCGCTGGATGGATTACCTACTCAAATAGAGGCCTCGCGGAGCCCATCAAGGGCCCACGAGGAAGAGGAACCGTTGTTTGCAATGTCCCTGGGCCGCGTCCTTCTAACCGGGATGCTCCGTTTTTCCTTGTTCTACATCGCAATTGCCTTTTCGCTCATTCAGCAATTTAATCCGGACCCGAATGACATTGAGCTCTGGTTAACAAAGGGATGGTTGGCTCCCCTTGCTGAACTCGCCCAGGCGTCTCCCTGGTTATTCACGATTGCCGGCATTATCGTAGCGGTTTCCTTATCGTGGGTAACAGGTATTCTCGTAAGCCTCAATAGAAATTATAATTTCAAAATTTGGCTCCGGGATCAGAAGCTACACAAGCACCAGGGCTTGTTAACGTTATCCCAGGGCACGATTCCCTTGAAGCGCATTCAGGCGCTTATCTTCAGGGCCAATGTGCTCATGCGTAAGTTGGACTGGGTTGCCATGGAGGTTCAAACCATGGGCCTGGAATCCTCCCAACGGGGGCATCAAATTGCCATGCCATTAGGAAAACGAGCCGAAGCGGCAGATGTCGCCCAACGGCTCCTCCCCCCTTTCGCCATTCCAGACACCTTCGTTTCGGTATCAAAGCTAACCATACGCCGAGCCATGATTCGCTTGACGATGCTCGCCGCAGGCGTACTCCTTCCCTTAAGTTACTTCTGGAGGCCGGCCATTTGGGGATTGTTTGTGATTCTCTTTATTCCATGGTATGCGATTTTACGCTACCGAAATCATGGCTATGCCCTTGATGATGAGATGCTGTACGTTCGGAGAGGGGTTTTCCGCCATTATATCTGGGCAATCCCTGTTTCCAAGTTCCAGGTATTGTATACAACAGCCAGCGTGTTTCAGCGAAGATTAGGACTCAGTAGTGTTTATGTGGATACAGCAGGTGCGGGCGGATTTGCCACCCCAGAAATCATTGATATCGAGACGAGTGACGCAGAGCATCTCGTAGCCACGTGCTACCGTACTTTTCAGGAGTCTTTCTCTTCGTCCGCTTCTACGTCCTGAATACCCTCCTTCTCTCTGATAGAACAGAGCCCCAGGTACAGAACGACCGGAATCGTTTTTCGCAAAGAAGGACCTTGAACATCAAAGGCCGTCCAACCGATCGAAAATGTCCACGCCGCCGGACCAATCCAGTGTACCCACCAGGGAAAACGCCCCATGATGAAGTTAAACAGCCGCATCGCGAGTTGATGGCCGATAACCTTCCCGATCAGGCCAAAAATAATATTCTTAATCAGCCCGTTTACGACCAGGCTTCCGAATGCCTCTATCATTAAAGGCAGTGCGAATACCCCAGCCGATTTTTTTATAAACGCCGCCGCCATTTCCTTATCAACCCCCAGGCTCTCCAGCATCTTTTGCTTCTCCTCATCCGACAGCTTGGTAAATTCCCGTGTCGTGTACTTCTCTACCAGTTCTTCCATCATCTCCTGCTCAGTACCGACAGAAACCTTAATCTTCAAAGCCTTAGCAACGTCACGAATAATTTGTGCAAATGAAGCACCGGGTTCGTTACCTTGCACTTTTCGGAAAACAAACATCAGGTCTGAACTTCCCAAGAACCGGATGTCTTTTTCTAGCTGCTCAGTGAACGCCTTTTTGTTCTCCAACGTAGGATCAGCCTCATAATCGGCAAGTAAAGACTTTAGTCGAGCATCATTCGTGAAGCTTATTGGACTTTTAGTTACGCCTAATAAGAAGTGAAAATCGGGGCTTTCTAAGGGTAAGAGAAGATTTTGCATTTATTTTAAGGCTTTCCTTAGTGGCAACAATGAATCGCATGTGTAGTTCTACGAAAACTACCCCAAGTAGGTTACGAACTGATTGCTCGACCTGTTTCTCTTAAAATGATTTGTTCGTTTCCTCCATACATGCTTTCTCTTCAATTGCATGGCCGCCGTTCGTTTTGCAACAGGCTTAATTGATTTAGAATGATTGATTATTTAAAAAAACGTACATCCCACATCCTACTATTAACAGGCTGCCTATTTATCGGTCTTTTATGGCTTCCATCGCCGGTTAATCAACCAGTACATACCTCCTCCCATGATGCTTCATCCCTCCTCGTCCCTGAGAAGGCATCAAAGGCAGCCCGCTGGAGTTACTTTTTCAATATGCTTCGCAGTCCTTCCAGTAACGCTATCCCTAAAGCGGTGCGCTACAGAGAATTGCAGCACGCTCAAGCTATCAAGTCCGAACTGGCCTTCAAAACACAGCCCAACCAGATGGACTTCTCCTGGTTTGAAGTTGGCCCTTCTGATGTGGGGGGGCGTACCCGCGCTCTAGCTATCGACTTGGATAATCCGGATCGCATGATTGCAGGGGGAGTCTCAGGCGGACTGTGGGAGTCTACAAACAATGGGCTGAACTGGTCTCCCTTGAACCAGGAAGGGGGGAATTTGAGTGTTACCTATATCGCCCAAGATCCACGCCCAGGCAGTAGGAATATCTGGTATTATG
>JAHQVL010000273.1 GCA_019634345.1 Rhodothermaceae bacterium | reverse complement strand
GAATATTCCTCGATCGGGGGAAGGCTATATGAAGGCACTGAGCAAGAAATGGCTGTTCAGGAAAGCATCTTTACAAAAATGGGTGTTGATAGGGTCATGCGTTATGCATTTGATTTAGCCAGGATGAGAGGTCAGAAAATAACCAGTGCAACCAAGTCGAATGGGATTATTCACACGATGCCCTATTGGGACGAACGCTTCAAAGCTGTAGGCGCCGAGTATCCCGACGTGGAACGAAGAGCATACCACATTGACATTCTTTGTGCTCATTTTGTGCAGCATCCTGATTGGTTTGATGTTGTGGTGGCCAGCAATCTTTTTGGGGATATCTTGTCCGATTTAGGGCCTTCGGTGGTGGGAGGAATGGGCGTTGCAGCCGGCGCAAATATCAACCCTGAGAAAGAATATCCTAGCATGTTTGAGCCTGTGCATGGAAGTGCTCCAGATATAGCTGGGAAAAACATGGCAAATCCTATTGCTTGCTTCTGGACAGCCGTTATGATGCTTGAGCATTTAGGTGAGCATGAAGCTGCTGGATTGCTGATGAATGCTATTGAGTGTGTTATTGAACAGGGCGATATTCGAACAAGGGACCTGGGTGGCCGAGCAACTACACAGGACGTTACAAATGCTGTGTTAACCCATCTAACGTAGCCATTTCAACGCACAGTGCGTATCTTTTGGGCCTTATTCGCGTATTTGGTTTTCAAAGAGTATCCCTTGAATTACCTGGTGTAGTGGTATATGGCAAAGGTTTATAGAAAAAGGCGGTTGAGTATGCTCCAGGAGGGTGATTTCAAAGGATATACGATCTATGCGTTTGGGGAAGTGATTCTCGTCATGATTGGTATTCTTCTCGCCTTGCAAGTGAATAACTGGAATCAATCAGTGAGAGATAGGGCTGTTGAAAGCAAAATGCTTCATTCAATTCAGGATAACCTGGAAGAAGACGCCATTACCCTCGATTTAGCGATTGCCCGGATTCAGAAAACCATTGATGCTATCGAACGCATCCAGCACGATGCAACTGCGATTCCAGAAGATAGCCTGGCTGCTTACGCCACGCGCTCTGGCTATACGCGTGCATTTGTGCCTGTTGCGACGGCCTTTGAATTAAGTAAAAGCAGTGGAAAGCTGGACCTGATCCAAAACGACTCTCTTGCACTCGCTATTCAGCGCCTGTACGACCAGGATTATCGCAGTATATCCGAAAGCGTCCCAGAATGGAAAGCAATTAACGCAATCGTTCATCCCTACATGGTTCAATACCAGGTATTTGGTACTGCTGATTTTACTGCAGAAGGATACTTATCTGATTTTACATTTCCTCTTGAGCCAGATAAGGTACTTGCTCTCTTTTTAGACGAAAACTACCGGGGCGGCCAACGTCCTTTTCTCGCTTTGACTCGAATCATGCTTCTTCTGCATAAAGATGCACGTGGAAAAAACGTTCAGCTTAGAGCATCAATCGAGACCTATTTGCAAGGATTTTAACGCCGGCTTATATCCAGGTCGATCAAAAGGGATGTTCTCCTAACAAGAGCAGGTATGAAATGCTACTCAGTGTGGGTAGATTGTAGGTGATTCTTTTTCAATACCAGAGTGTAAAGTCCATTACCCGTATAGCAAAACATGGCGTAGCACAGCGCAATTGTGGATGTAAGTTGCATAGGTGTTGGGCTTGTAGAGAATAATTGCAAATCAAAAGCAAGCCTGATTCGACAAATCACGATTCCAATTCTTTCGCACATCCAAATTGCTCGTCGAGGAGAAGATTATGCTTCCTATGCGTATTAGCTGTCTATTAATTTTGTTTATTTTTGCTGGTTGCTCAAGTGATTCGCTCATTACGTCCGGAGACGATAGCACTACTATCGCCTCTGAGGAAATGGATACCTATGAATTGCTAGAAGATGACGAATCTGATGCATTGTCCTACGGAAGAGATGGGGATGTCTTTGATTTATATTATTTTGATGAAGTGAATTCAGAAAATGAAACACAAGATGCTATCAAATAACTTGCTCCAGGTATTATGGAAGACATCCTTCGTTCGTTGGGAGTAACTGCAAACACCTTATTAGAATCTGAGAAATCATTTCTGGATCAAAAGGGATATCTTCCGCTCAAGGGCCTTTTTGTTGATCAGCTCGAGCAACTTAGAAAACGAACACAAACACTGCTGACAGAGGAAGGAGATAACGCCGGCTGGGAATTGGAGGCAGCATCAAAAGGTGCAGTGCAAAACAAGAAAGATGAGGGGACTGACCGGTTGAGCAACCTGGTAGACAAAGGGACTGCGTTTTCAATTTGTTACACCCATCCTAGAGTGCTTGCTGCGATAGCACATGTATTGGAATATGACTTCAGGCTATCCTCTTTGAACTATCGGGCATCATTGCCTGGACACGGGCTGCAACCGCTGCACGTGGACTGGAAATCAGCTGTAGATGCGGGTGACTACCAGGTGTGTAACTCGATTTGGTTGTTGGATGATTTTACGGGGCAGAATGGCGCAACTCGGATTGTGCCTGGATCTCATCTATGGAGTAGGAGACCTCAGGATGTACTGTCGGACACATTGGAGGATCATGCAGATCAGATTCCCTTGCTTGGAAAAGCAGGGACTGTGATTATTTTTAACTCACACATCTGGCATGGAGGGACCAAAAATAACAGTCAGTCACCTCGTAGAGCGATTCATAGCTATTTCTGCCGGCGCCATCAACCGCAGCAAACGAACCAAGAGGAATTTGTTCGCCCCCAATCACTCAGAGGAATGCCTGAAGAAGTAAGGTATCTGTTGGATGCGTAGACCGCTAACGCACAAGCACGAGTTTTTTAGTTAGTTGCGAATTCGCAGATTCTAACCGGGCGTAATAAATTCCTGCAGGCAAGTGGCTCCCGTCAAATTGGATGGTATGTGTGCCTGCCGGCTCAGTACGATCAACCAGCACTTCAATTTCACGGCCTAATAAATCATACACACTAAGCCGAACGGGTGCATGAGCGTCTAGTGTATACTGTAGTGTCGTGCGATTAGTAAATGGATTTGGAAATTGCTCAAGGTTGAGTGAATGAGTAGGAGGGATGGGCTCGTTTGCGGTTTCTACCACTTCTGTCAGGTTGAGTATGAAGGGAGCAGCAATACGTAATCGAAACACGTCTTCCTTGAGCTGCCGAACCGAATCGAGATAGTCAGATCCCTGGGACCACTGAATGGCGAGGGTGAATTCTAGGGTATCATTTGTAGCATGAGTATAGGGTCCACTTGCCAGGTGGAAGCGCCGGTCAGCTGGTGGATTGGCCGCAGTACCTGGGAATGGGACACGTTCAGTCCAAAAGGCGGGTATTGTAGGGTCTCCCGAATAGGAGTAACGCGTTCTTTTTTGAGGAAAACCTGAAGGCCAACCACCTGGGGCATATCCTTCACCACCTTCTGTAAGTGGAGATTCATCCAGCCATCTTCCCCTCAGAAGCGACCATAGTTCTGAAAGATTGGAAGGGTCTCCTTGTACACCCCCTTTATTGTTGTGCATAATATATCCTGCACTGACTTGCTCACCGTACTCGTCAACCAAACCGTCGAGATCATTGTCCACTTGGTCTACAGCAGCACGGGGTGAGGTAAGCAGCGTTACACCTACTGCAGGAGGGGTATCCCATTGATCATCGGGGTCGCCATTGTACACATAACCCAATTGGAGAAGAGAATCGGAGCCGACATAGTCGTCCGAAGCGTTACCCATGTCGACGTCCATGTAAAAACCAAATCGAGCGTCTTCGATAGGGCTATCGTTTTTATTGATAATCCGGAATTTATAAAACGTGGCGTTAGATAGAAATTGGTGTTGACTGTTAAAAACAATCGCAGATGCATGGATTTCCAGGCCAATAGGCTCAGATTCTGTCCATAGATGGGGACCACCGCGGTCGTTCATGATCCACCATAGAGCCTGCGTGCCGATGATGTCGGGTCGGTCGCCGGCATAAATATCGTAGTTCGTTGGATCTCCGTCTCCATCTAACACGGGCGCTCCAAGTTGCCAGGGCCATTCCACAAGGTCATCTGTAACCGTACGGTTCATATCAAATGCTTCAATATCCGATTGGCGCACATCCCATATGCGGTCATACAGCGTGCAGTCTTCTGGTGGGAGTCCATGTTCATCCAATGGTCCTGGCCAGTATTCATAGGGGCCAAACGTGCTGGCGGCGCCTCGTAATTCGCTCTCCACGAACCCTGCAATCCATATGCTTGCCGTAAACACGGAATTTATTCTACTGTCTTTGGGGACTTCATACAAGTTTTGTCCACCATTCCAGAATAAGGCTCCGTTATTGAATATCCTGGCTCTGACGTTTGCATCATCGAGCGTATCTGACGATGCGAGTGGATCTGTGATGCATTCGCTCTGCTGAGAGTGCGAGGGGAGAGACGACGTCAGCAATAAAAAGATTGTGCAAACAGTAGTACGCAAAGAGAAAGACAATCGCATGGTGTAGCGAGGAAAATACCTGAGGGAACGCTCTCTAAGAGTTGATATAATCAACATAAGGTCAAGCGTTCATCCTTTTTCTGCCAATCTTGCGGGCCTGTACTAATGAAGGCCTGATTTCACTCAAATGCCGTCTCGATCGCTGCACCCACTTCTTTTTGGTTGGTATAATTCACCCCTAAAAAGCGCGCAGCGGTTTTGGCTACCTGGTTTTGGTACAATTGCTCACATCCGCTTACTTCGCCGAGTGCCGGAGTGTCTGGTCCTAGCACTGCGATCCATATTTCATCGGCGCCTTTGATGTCCGTGCCATGGCTTCTCCATGTATTAATGGGTTCAGTGCCTCGCCCATGATCCGTTGTTATGACGAAGGTCGTTTTGTCCTTGTAATACCCATGCGTTTGAACGAACTGCCAGAGTTCTTCGATAAATGCATCGGTTTGGCGGGCCGATTTTAGGTACGCATCGTATTTACCATTGTGTGCAAAATCGTCGGTTTCGCCATAGGCAATGTATACAAGCCGGGGGAGGGTCTTCTTGATGTGCTCGAGGGCAAAATGGTGTGTAAAGGCATCAAGACGAACGGTGCTCCACGGGCTGGGGATTTGCTCCTGAAGATCATTTAAAAAGAGCTCACGATCTGTAAGTGATGCACTTGAAGCCGGTTCAAATCCAGCATTGACGGGTATGCCGCTTCGCTCTTCGTTGATGATATAAGGGAATACGTCCCAGGATCCGAAGGCGGCTACTTTTCCATTAAAGGCCTCCAAGTCATTTACATACTCCAAGACAGTTTTATTGGGATTTGGGATCTTGCTGTTGCTGTCAATGGCAGGGTCGTCATAGCCCACAAGTATTTCATTATACCCTGGATAGGAAAACCATTGGTTGTTTGTCAGATTAACAGGGCAGTCCAGCATCCTGTTGCCATACAATTGGCCTTCAGTAGCGATAGTACGCCAAAAGAACGGCATCAGGCGATCACGGCGTATTTTGAAATCATCGTCCCAAAATAGTTCAGATAACGCGTCTCCATTCTCGACAAAGATGTCATGGCGTATCAACTTCTCATCTGCCCCTGAAAATAATTCTTGCCAGCGTAGCCCATCAAGCGTGATAAGAAATACATGTTCAGACTGGAGGGCGTCTTGTGCTTTTGCTGACCAGTTTAGTGAAACGACAACGAGTAATAGGAGCAGAATCTTCATTGGGTAGAGTGGGATTAGGTGAGCGTGAATGAAGATAGGTAGTCCTCGTGTTTATTGCATATTAAGAAGTTGTTAGTTGAGAATAGTCTCAATTGATCGGATCTGGAAAAAGGGGAGACCAAAAAAGCCCGACTACAAAGCCGGGCTTTTTGGTGCTTACAAGTCTCAGCGCTTCCACACAGGCGGAAAGGTATCTAGTACCTGGATTAAGTTTGTTAGGAAGGGGCTCTTGTAAGCAAAACGTTAAATAAAGAATAAGAAGGTATTGTGAAGGAGTCAATATGTGTAAGAGTTGTGAAGGATGATTTTTTTAAAAAATCCTAGCTGTTAGTGGGCAGAGCTAGTGGGCTTTGAGCTTTTATTTCGGCCTTCCCTGTTTGATTATTTACTCCGTAAAAGGCCTTAGTGCAAACCTCTCATGGGGAAACGGATTGCTGTGCCGTAGGGGATTCAAGTTTGTAAATGGTATTCTGCACAATTCCTTCAACGTCTTCCCCCGAATCACTCCTTAATTCATACGTGATATCCATAATCCAGGTAGGCTCAATGGATGGGAGCGAAAGATGCACCGTTTTTCCGTCAGGCGACAGCGTG
>JAHQVL010000025.1 GCA_019634345.1 Rhodothermaceae bacterium | reverse complement strand
TACTAATTTCCTGTGTTCTAATATAAGCGGGCACACACCGTGTATTCCGCCCCACCCACTGTATTAGAAAGAATTGACATGTTAGGTATCCCAGACGTCGTATTATTTGGAATTAAATCTGGTGTAAAGCTAGCCAAGCAAGGAAGGTTGTCCTTTGTAGAGTCCACCATTTCTAAGTCACTAGTGCTCCCGCTACCGAACTTTGATGCGACCTTCAGCAAAAGCTCTGCTCATCTATTCTTTAAGACTGCAGACGGACAAGCGCACCTGGAAGAAAGCACTAAGCTAAAAGAACTTTTTGACCGCCATAGAAACCTAAGCGATGAAGAAGAAGCCTTTTACATTAGCGCCGCTAAAGATTTTCGGTTATTGAAGGATATTTAATCCAACGTTATCAGCAGCAAGGATATTGCAAGCGCGGGGCTCAGTAGGGATGCGCTTAAATCGATTGTCACTGTTCGCCAATTTGCGAATAAGCAAAATGAAAAATTTCCATCGGCTGTGCAGCGCGTCCTGGGTTCGCTAGTCGAGGTGGGCATTGATGCATTCGACAATTTTCCTGGCATCCTGGACGAAAAGTCTGCTGCTGGCCGTGCTGTTTCTGGATTCCTCAACTCCATCAAAGACTTGAATTTCGAGACGGAGGAAGTCGAGGTACTGGCGCGCTCATTATTTATCTCAGCTGTGGAATCAATCGGCAAAAATCCTGACCTACTTGGGGCCGATGAGAAAGTCGAGACCTTGATCCGAGCCGTTTCAAGCGGACTTATTCAGGATATTACGGCAAAGATTAAGGCAGTCGGAGACAACCTGCCCGAACGTGAGCAAGTTGAACGGTGGGGTAACCTGGTATTACGTAGCGTACTGAGCAATATTGGAGAGACTGTTCTCTCGAATCCCAAAAGCATCGGCATAGATGACCCAGCCAAACAAGCCCTGGTCAGCTCAGTTGGCACCTCTATCCTGGGTGTTATTCTTGAGGAAGAGCACGTCAAATTGCGCAGCCTATTTAGCAGGCAAGGCCTTGACCAGGTGGTGAAAGCATCACTCATTACTGTAGCCGAATATCCTGACCTAATTATTGATGATAATGAGAGGCTACAGAAAATCATTTCAAACGTAGCACTTGGCCTGGCAAGCAACGAGCATATCTTGAGCAAAGATATGTTTCCAGAAGCAGTGCGGCTGGTTCTGGAGAAAACGGCCCAAAACGCAGAGTTTTTATGGCCAGAAGGGTTTAAAGACCCCAACAAGCATATACTGGTAATCGCCGCTGTAGATTTTCTAAATCAGTTTTCCTCTTTGCCACAATCAGGCCAATCCTGGAGACCTGCTTTTTCAAAATCCATGCTGACCAACCTACTGGATGTTGTGCTTGAAGAAACCATCCAAAACCCAGTTTGGGTAGCAGAACTAGATTTCAATGACCAGACGGTGGTCGGCAAGGTAACGCGTGTTGCGCTTGACACCTTGTTTGCTGATCCCCCCAAGAAAACGGTACTTGGAGAAACGACGCGTATAGCTTTAGATATTTTAAAGACGATTCCAGCCGAGCGTTTGAGCCTGGAAACGGGCGCTCAAATCCTCAGGTCTATCATCCAGGCAGTATCAAAACGACTTGACTTCCTGGAACTACTTGAAAGAGCAAATGAAAAGCATCCCGCTATTGCTGCAGCATTAAAACCTATCATCACAGCCCTTGTATCCGAAGACCTTGATCCGAAGATTCTATGGGCGATGGCTCGAGGCGAGGTACTCAGTTCGATCATAGATACCGCCTTAGAAGTCCTTGCACAAATTGGTATCACACCTGAAACGATCGACCAGATCCTTGCCACCCTTGAACAAGCGAAGCAGGCCATCCTATCGGGAGGACGCTGGACGCTGGACGATGTACTTGCTGAAATAAAAAACTTGGCTAACGCCACCACCGTTTAAAACTCAGATATAAACATGTTACCTAAGACTCCCACACCCGTGTCAAAGAAATGGGTGATTCGATTATTCTCACTTATAGTCACGCTCTCCTATTTATCTTCCTGTTCAGCCGTTCTTCGTGTGGAACATGCCAGCAAATTACAGGAGGCGCAAGACCTCTTTAATGAAGCAGCAGATATGGAAAACACGCTTAAAAGCGAAGGCATGCCTGAAAGCCTCACTTCTCCAAACAACCGAATTGAGGCTGCATACCGAACATCACATGCCATGGTTTCTTCACTCATCCAGAAACAGAGAACACAATTATCACAAGATGATTTACTCGGGACAGCATACACGCTCAAAGCAATTATTGAATGGAGGCTGGGAGAATATGCTGCAGCAAATCAAACGGTTAGAGAGGTCGACTCAATGCAAGTAAGCGTCTTCCCTAGAGACGAAGCTCTATTGGCCGCTCTTCCATCTCTTATCCAGAATGACAAAGCCAAACACTTCATGGACATGAAGTCAGAAAGTTTTGACACCATTGTCGATCTCTTAAGCAGTTCTATCTCCGATCTGGACTCGGTTATGCAAATAGCCCCTTCTATGAACAGTATGCGTCTTTATTTGCTGACATCACAGCTTGCCGCACTAAAAAACTGGAATGACCTGTTAGCTCAACCCAATGACTATGTTACCAATCCACCTTCAGATAATACATTAGACGCACTTGAAGAATCCTTGTGCTCCGAAGTCACCGTACCGGTCTGGACGTCATTCACAACAGAAGTAAAGCGCCTAGATTCTGCAGGAGCATGTAATACATATAACTTTTTCTTTGACTTGATCAGCCCTGATGCCTGTAGTGCAGAAGTAGAAGACAAGGAAAACTGCGACGCTAAGAACTGAGTCGCATCACAATATTCTTCAACAATCATCATTCATCTTTTCACTCTTAGAATCAACCTAAACAACCATGGCAATTATACGACTGGGACATTTTGACCCTGACCCAACAATAGAATCCAGCGTACCCAAATTTGTAGAAGCCGTTTACAAGAACCTCAAGAAGACCGAGCCGGAAGGAAAGCTGAGAGATGACAACTTCAGTGCCCTGAGAACGGTCATACCTTTTGAAAACTTCAGGAGCTTTGATGAATTTGCTGGGGTAAATATCCAGTCAATCGCACACATTCAGGATGCCCTAAGAGATGCCGGCTTTTTGTCAGGAGAATTAGAAAAAGGGTTCTACGGATACCGCACGCGGTCTGCAATGCGCTTATTTCAGGAATATATCCGTACCTATGAAGATATACCATTAGCTGAGTGCTGGCCCGATGGCATTTATGGCTCCAAATCACACAAACAGTTACTGCGCTGGAAAAGTGCTAAGAAAAAAGCGAATTGGCTGGTAACGGATTCTGGGGAAACCGGCCTCGTTGCGCGCTGGGAAGAAGCACGTTCCCAAAACTCGACAGCGCCTCTTGAAGGTACGGAGTTTCTGAACTGGCTCAACTATCTCAATGAGATAAAAGACCATTACCAGAGCACCCCCAACACAATGATCAAAAAGGTCAACGATTTTAATGGAGCAACGGACACCATCAAGGTCGCCAATTGGGACTTTGGTATCGACCATATTCATCTAATCGGGATTCGCAGAGACCCTGAAAGAGGAAAAGGCCGTGGCTCTGACGACGTCTTTCTCCTCCTGATTAAGGGTATGGTATTTAAATTTCAAGGCTCTACCGACCCAGGGAAAAGTGAAAACGAGGATGGCGCTCCGTTTATCGTTCAAGGGCAGCATAATTATCAGTTTGGATGGCACCAACAGGCCTACATGGCCCTGCGCCCTCAAGACCCAGGTGTACTCGTAGTACGTTCTAAAGACTTCAAGCTTAGAGAATCAAATGTCTTAAATGGGTTCGACAGCACCCCTAACAAAACAATAAACATCCACTGGGGAGGCCGTGGCGGACAGGACAAGGTGATTGAAGACAAATTCCCATGGTCAGCCGGCTGCCAGGTTATTACGGGCACAGGATATCTAGATCATAGAAACCTCCCTGTGGATTGCTCGGAATACAGAGCTGCTTTACCGGATGAACCATTTACCAGTAAAACGACGCGAGGAGCATACAATGTCCTTTCTGATCTCGTCACTGCCCTCTCTGGGGGAATGGCTGATTCGAGCAATGCTAATGACAAACGAGATATGACTGTCAAGTACATGTTGCTCAATGAAGAAGACCTTGCACGGAGTGCCTTCGCGTCAGGGACCCTTCAAAATGCGATCGGATTTCGAAGCAAAATGAAGTAGTACAGTGTTCTCTTGCTTCAAGGCCGTTCCCGCAAGGTGAGCGGCCTTTTTTAGTTTCGGCAACAATTAATAACGATTCATACACTTCATAGCGCGACCTCCCCCGCACACACCTCGACCTGCCACCCGAGCGCTTAACAAATCCATATAGCAACCTATACTTCTCATTCAAAGAAGGCTCACTTCCGCCACCTGGTGAATCATCACATTTGCAATTAGTTAGTTAAGCAGCATGAAATACTTTTACTTCCTTTTGTTGTGCATCGTTGTAGCTCCTACCGCAGTGCTCGCACAACAGACTGGAACCTTAACGGGTACGGTTTCAGACGCCAACAACGGTTCTCCATTGCCAGGCGCAAACATTGGCCTGTTAGAGTTGCCGACTAAAGGGACTGCCACGGATATCAATGGATTGTATACGATCCCCGATATACCTGTGGGTACTCATACGGTAGTTGTCCGGTATGTAGGATTCAGGGAAGTAACAGCTACTGTCACCATACAGGCAAATCAGGCAACAGAACAAGACTTCTTTTTGGATGAAGACTTCCTCAACATGGAAGAAATTGTAGTAACTGGGCAAGGAGCAAGCATTGAAAAACGCAGGCTTTCTTCTGATGTGTCCGTCTTAAATTCCAGAGAGATCGAGTCGGCCCCAGTAGCTTCAATCGATGAATTGCTGCAAGGAAGAGTGACAGGAGCCACCGTACGCGCCCAGTCGGCCCAACCCGGGCAAGGCATGAATATAAACTTCCGAGGCATAACAAGCGCATTTGCTAGTCAGACCCCTGTTATCTACATAGACGGTATTCGCGTCGACAATCGATCTTCGACGAGCCTAAGCCAGGGTGGAGAAGAAACGTCCGCTTTATCCGAGCTTCTCACTAGCGACATCGAGCGTATTGAGATCACAAAAGGAGGAGCTGCAAGTACGTTGTATGGCTCTGACGCGGCCAACGGAGTGATTCAAATTTTCACCAAGCGCGGGATCTCAGGCGAACCGACGATCACTATAAGAACCGACCAGGGCGTCGACATTCCTGACACCAAGTTCGTGCAGGACACAGGGTTCTCGTTTCCCAATCAAGTTACAGATCCTGAACACCCCGATTTTGGACAGACTTCGTTCCTTGAGGATAACTTTCTACAGAACAGTTATTTCCAAAATTATTATGCCAGCATCTCTGGAGGCATACAGGACCTTACCTACCATGTAAGTGGACGCGTGCAGGACGCAGAGGGTGTTCAGCCGAACAACTCCAGCACCCTGTATTCATTAAGAGGCAACCTCCAGGCAAGTATCTCAGAAAAACTAGGTATCAGCTTTATTGGGAGTTATACCCGATCAAACTTCCAGCGCCTGAACAATGGAACGGCCATAGCAGACCCCTACACCAGCTTCCAGGTCGGCGATGCGTATTTCTTTTCCGGAGCAGATACGTTTGATGAGGCGCTTAGACGCTTTCTCCTTCCTTCAATTAAAGAAGGGGTAAACCGGTTTACGGTGGCTACTACCGCTACCTACAACCCCTCTCCTTTTTTCTTTTCTCGCTTTACGGCGGGTGTAGACAGCCGGTATAATGAACAGCGCAACCTTGAACCGGCTGAATTTGATATCGTAAGCGGAAACGACAGCGGATTGATCGAACGATTCAATCGAGACTACTCGGTAGTTACCCTCGAATACGCGGGTACCATTAACTATCCCCGAGAAGGGACGCTGACTTCATCCTTTACGTTTGGTGCACAAGGATTCCGTGAAGAGACAAGTATTGCCTTCTTATCTGGGGAAACCTTTGGTCTACCTGGTACCGAAGACATCGGCGAAGCCGGCAATATCACAGCGAACGAAAACAGGTCGCAAATATTTAACGGCGGATTCTACTTTAAAGAGCAGATTGGCATCCTCGACAAAGTCTTCCTGGATGCAGGTGTGCGCTTCGATGGCAACAGCGCCTTCGGTGAAAACGTAGGCTTGCAAACCTACCCGAGCGTTGGCATTGCGTATACCGTTTCTGATGAGGCCTTCTGGGGTGCTACGTTTGGGTCGTTCTGGAATGAAACCAAGTTGCGCGCTTCATACGGACAAACAGGAAAATTCCCAGACCCCTTCTCTCGCGACTTCACGTTCCAGAGTTCTGCATTCCGAGGAGAAAGCGCGCCACGTTTTGACAACCCTGGCAACGACAACCTAAAACCAGAAAAAACCGCGACCTTTGAACTGGGTGTAGAGTCAGCCTTACTCGACGAACGCCTAGCCGTCAACTTTACCTACTACTCTTCCCAAACAGAGGATGCCCTTTTCTTTGTCCCTGAGCAACCAGCTAGCGGACGCGGGGTGCAACTGCGGAATATTGGAGCAATAGAGAACGAAGGGATCGAACTCGCTCTAAATGCCCGTCTTATCTCTAACCGCACGGTCGATTGGTGGCTAGGGATGAATTACAGCTGGTTCAGAAACGAAGTGACCGACATGGGCGGTGCGGCCGACTTTAATGTAGGCGGAAGCAGTCTTCGTGCCCGGCAGCGTGTTGCTGAAGGCCATCCGATTGGTGAATGGATGCCAACTGTACCTATAGATACAAACGGCGACGGCTTGCTCGACGGATCCGAATTCCAATTCGTGGGCACTACCCCGTACCCAACCAAAACAGGAGCCATCAATACGTCAGTTACTCTATTTAACCGGCTCACCGTTTTTGCTCTCGCTGACTGGGCACTCGATGCGATGATTTTTGACTGGTCCAGCCATTGGTCTTCGTTTAATGGCCTGGAACGGACGACCCTACCGGCCCGCTTTGATACGGACGGCAACGAGATCGGCAACTACTCAACCACAGCAGCCGGCAGTTTCCTATTAAAGGACGGAGATTACCTGAAACTCCGCGAAGTTTCGGTCTCCTATGATATTCCACGTAAGCTTACGAGCCAGTTGAACCTGCGCAGCGCTTCAGTTTTTGTTACCGCACGCAATCTCGTTACATGGTCCAGGCAAAGCCTGGTTGACCCAGAGCTTGGCGGCGTGAGCAGTAACTCCGATGCCGAGGAAAACCTCAGTGGACTCGAACTCGGCGGCGAGCAAAGCTCCACCTTATCCATCCCTCACCAGTTCCGCCTTGGCATTCAGGTACAGTTCTAACTACATGCAAACACACAAATACCGATGGTTTGTGTGTGTTTGGTTTCTCGTTTCTTGTTTCTGGTTTCTTGTTGAAAAGCAGGTTTTCACCATGGAAACAACGAGAAACGAGAAACGAGAAACCAGAAACCGATCACATCAATTTGTCAGAATTTAAGTGATCGTACTTAGCGCTTAACGATTTTAGATGATTGACGTTATGACTATTCGATTTTTCAGAGCACTGTGTGTTATCTGTACCCTTGCCAGCTTCACGGTATTGATGGGCGCTTGCGATTTCCTCGACGCAACGGAAGTCTCCAACCCACGTACCACGCCAGAAGAACTCGCGGACGCCCCCGAGCCCACTGCCGCTTTGCTGCCGGGTATGCGCGCTCAATTTGGCCGCGCTCTAAACGCAGTCGTTGTAGCTACAGCCGTAGGAAGTGACGATTATTCCAGCCACAGAACGGGGCTCGGAGGAAATGAGATGGATTTCCCTCGCGGGATTATCCCAAACACATCACTAATCTCAAGCGACGAAACGGGCAGTCTCGGAATCTACTGGCATTTACAGGAGCTTCGCTCCCTGGGCGACTTTATCATTGATGATGTCTCGCCAACGGATGAAACAGCAACCGATGAGCAACTCAGTGAAGCTCGTTATTATCGCGGCATGGCCTACCTGATGCAAGGGGAAAACTTTGTCGCGCTTCCCACTCAAGAAGATGAAACGCCTGTTCTTGCAGGGGCTCTCCTGGAACGAGCAGTAATTGATTTCACCCAGGCTGCTACGCTGGATGGAACGGGAGAATTTGGACTTCGTGCTTTAGCAGCGCTTGCCCGAACGCATCGAGCGCTCGGAAATATAGCTGAAGCAGGCCAGTTCGCCCAAGCAGCCATTGATGGTGCTGGTACAGACTTTCTCTTTGCCCGTTCCTTTGACAATACGAGCCCGGATGCCACCTTAGACAACTTGCCACACGCCTACCTGGTGTCACGTTCACTTCAGGAAATGCAGCCTTTACCAAGACTCGACTTCCTCGATCCCAAGTATGCCGCTGATGATGCACCCATCGCCACTGAAAAAAGTGAAGAGATGCACCTTATTTTGGCCGAAGTAGCCATGGCCAATGGGGATTATGGAAGTGCAAGAGATCTTATGATTCAAGCTTCAGATTTGGCTAATACTCGTCCAACAGCTTCTGTTGACGATACCGACCAGCGTTTGAATGATGATCTGAATATTCGCCCAAGAAGCGCGGAAATACTCATTGCTGCTGATGCAGACAGCCCACCTCGAGGCGGACTCGTCCTGACTCGCCCTGCTATGGTGCAGACACCAACTGTTTCAGCCACCTCGATAACTGCGGACAGCCTGGCATCCGTTCCCTTAAGTGAGGAACTGCAGCTTCGCCGCTTGTTGTATACGCTTCGCCAGGAAATCATGCTTATGGAAGGCCGGCGCCTCCAGGATCTTGGTATCCGCTTCCCCATGATGCTTCGCGAAATCGACACCAACCCAAACATCACGCAGGGCGATACAGGCACCGAGGTACGCGTACCCGAGTACATTCCACCAAGCAATGAAATGGACCAGTATGGCCCGATATCCCTCTATGATGCCAATGAAGCGCTGGTTGTCAGCGAAGTGACTATCTTACACGATATGAACTTGATCATCGCGCGAGACCGAGGATTGGTCATTAACAATCCCCTGTTGCCTTAACTAGACTGTATGCTGTATGGCATTTAAGGGATCTTCACTACGATCCCTTGTTTTGCCAATTTCTGAAACATCTCATTCATCTCTGCCGGGGTGTAGGGCATACGATTGTCTAGCCACCACCTCATCAGCGACAATAAAGCGCCAACAAGAAATTCAGCAGCTACTTGAACGGGTACCGATAACGCAAAGCTATTATTTTCCATGGACTCTAGCTTCTCAAGCAGTTGTTCATGGATGAGCTCTCGGCCACGAGATAGTCCTACTTTTGCCCCATCGGTGCCCATAAGTGCCTTAAAAAAGGGATATGCCATCTGCATATGCTCAAATAACCCCTTGACAGAAGGGATTATCGTGTCCTTTTCAATCGTGATATACTCCGATATCTTTTCCGGCATACCGGATAAGAGGAGCTGGTCCTTATTCAGATAATGAGCATAAAACGTGGACCTACCTACATTCGCCTCTTCTAGAATTTCCTGAACGGTTATGCTGTCATACCTCTTTTCAAGAGAAAGCTTGATAAGCGCCTGGCATAAAGCACTTCTTGTACGCTTTACCCTACGGTCGTTTTTATTAGCTGAAGACATAGCACGTTAACTAGATACCGAACAATTTTGACGATGTGTTCAGTATGGAATACTTCGCCTACATTGTCCCTTGGGTTGGTTGTTTTCTCGATCTATTTTATCGAACAACATGTTCAGTATATAACGTGAAGTTCTCCAAAACAAGACCAAGAGAGACAATATGGTGAGGCGTATTCTGACAGATCGCGTTGCGAATGGCACGTATCTATGTATCCTTATTTCCTCCATACTCCTATCAGGGTGTGTAGTATTTGCCCCTCCTCCTCCAATGATTACAGGTGGAGGTCCTCGAACGATACCAAAGAATCACTCTGAGACAGCCATCGCAGTGGGCACTGGAGTTACATTGTTTAGCGGAGCGCATGCAGGAGGCGATGCATGGCTTGGTCGGTGGCGATATGGCCTAAGCGATCAATTTGATTTAGGCGCAGATATTATGGGAGCACGGCACGCCAGTCGCGGAACGGTTACCCTCAAGATTGCAGGACGCTATCAAGCGAGCTCAACCACTCGCCTTGAAGCAGCTTTTGGCGCCGCTGATGACTCAAATGGAAAAAGCCTCCATGCCGAATTAGGCTTTACGTTAGGCAGGATTAAAGAAGATCGATTTTGGAATCGCTATATCTCTTTTCGGGTTGCAGGAGCAAAGGGCTATCCAGGAGACGTAATATTCTCTGATCAAACGCCAGATCCAGAAGACAAAATAGCGCCCCCAGATGCATTTATCAGCCTAATAAATATCGGCTCAACAGGGCGTATCAGTAAAAACCAACACTTTTTCATAGAGGGTGGTTACGGATATATATTCCCACGCGCGCAAGACTCGGGTCCTGTAATCTATTGGGGAGTGGGGCTCCTGTTTGATATCGGCAAGTAATTCATTAGACAATCAGGTCAAACAACACCTAAACTCACGTTACGGTTGATCCTATGTGTTTTGGACTTTTGTCTAAAATCCATATCTTCCTCCGTCCTATTACGTTCTTGTCTCCTAAGACTTTGCTATCGCTACAGGACAACGACTTACACCATTAGCTTGAACTACTCAATATGAAATACACCCGTTTACCTTTGCTCATCGCAATGATGGCGTTGCTCTTTGCAGCAGACGTCCAGGCCCAGGATCTCCACCCCTCTCGCCGCGCCAGCCCACTAGGCATGGCTCGCAGTTTTGTTGGGGATGTCTATGTAAAAGTCACCTTTAGCCAGCCCTACAAGCGTAACCGCGACAACATTATTGGAGCAGGCGAAGACTTTATGCACCCCTATGGCGAAGTATGGCGCTTTGGTGCCAACGAGCCTACAGAAATCACGTTCTCAGGCCCCGTAAAGGTGGGCGACACCCAAGTTGATGCAGGTACCTATTCTGTATTCTCCCGCCCCGGCGCTTCATCGTGGATGCTTTACTTCAACGATCTACAAGGCGGCGGAGCTGGCGACTATGAGGAGTCAAAAAATGTTGCCACAGTAGAAGTACCGGTAAGCATGCTGGACGAAGAAGCCGACCAGTTCTCCATCTCGCTTGAGGAGCAAGGAGACGGATTACACATGGTTACGATGTGGCTTGACTGGAAACTGGAAGTACCCATTATGCCAGCCGAATAACAGTATTGACCTTCAAAGGAAAAAGCTCCGGTCTTATT
>JAHQVL010000272.1 GCA_019634345.1 Rhodothermaceae bacterium | reverse complement strand
TTTATTAACGTGTTCGGGTTAGCGATCGGATTGACGTGTTTTATTCTGATCAATCTATTTGTTCAATTCGAGTTCAGCTACGACCGTTTTCATGAGAAATCGGATCGGATATATCGAGTGGCAAAGGCGTATCCGGAGAGCGAATTTTCTAGAGTTAAACACTCAACGGCAACACCAGAACCCTTGAGTGCAAGGCTTCGAGAGGATTTTCCAGAAGTTGAATACGTGACCCAAATTTCTAAGGCCAATTCCCTCATCGAAAATGGGGAGAAAGGGTTCTATTCAAATGGTATTTATGCTACAGCCGATTTCCTAAACGTATTTACCTTTCCAACGCTTGCGGGAAATCCTTCGACTGCTCTAACAGAACCAAATTCTATTGTTTTGTCCGAGTCGCTCAAAGAAAAGCTATTTGGGGACGCGAATCCTATAGGAGAAATACTCACGGTCTATACCTTATCAAGCGAGAGTAGAAATGATTTTAAAGAGATGACGGTGACGGCGGTCATACAAGATCCCCCATCCAATAGCCATCTTTCGTTTGAATACATCACGCCGACATCTTCTTCCCATGAACTCAATATGTGGATTGGTAATTGGGGAAGTAACAGTTACCTGACCTATGTTGCTTTATATGAAGGCCAGAAAGAGTCCGCATTTGCTGAGAAACTATCTCCCCTGGCACAAGCACATCTAAGTGGGCTTGAATACTACCAGGAGCATCCGGGGCAAATCGGACAGTTTTATTCCCAGCCTTTAACCGACATTCACCTCCATTCGAACATCACTGGCGAGTTTCAGGCAAATGGCGATATCAAGTACGTATACCTGTTTTTGACAGTCTCTTTTCTGATCTTATTGATGGCCTGCATCAACTATGTGAATCTTTCTACGGCACGATCCATTTCTCGATCAATGGAAGTAGGCGTTCGGAAGGTAATGGGCGCTCGTCGAACGCAGTTGATTGGTCAGTTTATGAGCGAGGCTCTTATTCCGACGATCTTTGCCTTATTGGTTGCGCTCATGCTCGTAACGGCATTGCTACCTACTCTAAGTGAGCTTACTGGGCGCGAAATAATGTTAAGCAGCCTTCAACTAGGTGGTTTTATCTGGATCCTTCTTTTTGTTGGCCTGACAGTAGGAATACTGGCGGGTGGTTATCCATCGATAATGATGGCGTCATTCAATCCGGTGAGAATGATGAAAAGAGAACTCAGTGGAAGTAAAGGAAAAGCATCGCTCAGGAATACGCTTGTGGTTGTGCAGTTCACGGTTTCCATTGTGCTCATTCTAGCAGTTATTGTAATACAGCGTCAATTGAATTACGTGCAAGATGCAAATACGGGTATCGACAGAGAACAGATCATCGTTATAGAGAATGAGGATCGATCATTATTTGATGAGAGATACCGTACGCTCAAGCAATCGCTGCTGAGTAATCCAGATATCGTTGGCGTCTCTGCTGCTCAAACCAATGCCACAAATATAGATGCGTCTGGCTATGCAACCGAATGGGAAGGCGTTTCAGAAGGGCAAAGCGTTACGGTGCATCGTTCCATCATCCAGCACGGGTTTGTCGATCTATTCGGGCTAGAGCTTGTAGAGGGGCGCGACTTTTCTGAAGCGATGCCGCAAGATGAGCGCGAAGGGATGTTGATCAACGAGACGCTCAGGAGGCAACTTGGATGGGAAAGTGCTGTTGGGAAATGGTTTAACTTCCATGGACGAGAGGCTCGTATTACTGGCGTGCTGAAGGATTATAATTTTCACTCCTTCCACCATGAGATTACCCCCTTGGCACTGTTTCTTGATTCCGGATGGTGGTTTCCTTACCAAAAAATCTATGTGAAAGTAAACGCGGATAATATGCAGGAAACCATCGCGTATTTGGAGCAAACAATGAGTGAATACTCTCCTTCTTATCCGTTTACCTATTCCTTCCTAGATGATGTCTATAACCAGATGTATCAGACAGAAGTGCGTTTGGGTACCCTGTTTGGCTACTTTACGCTTCTCGCCATTGTGATAGCTTGTTTAGGGTTACTGGGATTGGCTTCGCTCATGGTGCAACAACGCACGAAAGAGATCGGCGTGCGCAAAGTACTGGGTGCATCTTTGGTTGACATCCTGGTTTTACTGACCAAAGACTATACCCGTCTTGTTGCTGTTGCTTTTGTGTTGGCAGTCCCTCTGGGGTATTTCATCCAAAGTATGTGGCTGCAAGAGTTTGCTTACCGGATTTCTATAGGATGGGATACTTTTATTATCGCAGGAGGCATTGTACTCTTGATTTCCTGGCTTACTATTAGTTATCAATCAATGCAGGCAGCATTGTCTAATCCTGTGAATAGTTTAAGTCACGAGTAAGTCAACTTAATGAGCAGTACATCAGAACTTCCAGTACTCATTCTAAACGGCACAATCGGAGCAGGCAAATCTACTATTGGCATGGCTATCCACGAAATTCTGAACTTGGCGGAAATTCCGAATGCGTTTATCGATCTTGATCAGCTCACCTACTGCTGGCCACCAAAAGGCAGGTTCAACAACGACACCATGTTTGAGGCTTTATCTAAGCTGTGGGCTGTATATAAATCTGCAGGCGCAACACGGTTGGTTTTGGCTCGTGTTGTGGAGAAACCGGATGCTTTGGAAAGATACAAGCATGTTTTAGGGCCCTCTTCGTTTGCGATTGTTCGCCTCAAGGCTGCTGATCATATTCGGACCTCCCGCATCGTACATCGGGAGTTTGGCGATTCGTTACAATGGCATTTGAAGCGGTCCGTAGAGCTGGAAAAGATTCTAGATGGCACATCGCATAATACCTTTACGATCAATAATGATGACAAAACGCCTGATGAGGTTGCACACGAAATACTCAGAAAGATTAGCTGGTTGTGATATTTCCGAATTGTAGAAATTAGGAAGGGCTATAAATGAACACATTGTCGGGTTATGCCACCCTTCTGCGCACTGGTAGGGTGAATATACATTCAATAATTAAAAGAGAACCATATCAAAGGCATTTATCCGTGTGCGTTCAATATGAAGCCGTAAAATTATCTTATTTACACTTCTTATCTCTTTGACGCCTATCAAACATCTATCAAGAAGCGATTGATTGAGGAGAATAACCATCTAAGAGGGAAATCATTATGTCATTTCTGTATTGGGTGCGCACCCATCATTGCACCGGTGCGTTCAAGCGACTTTTATTATCGTTCAGTTTTACCGCATGTTTTTTCATCACCTATCCAGCCGCTGCGCAGGTATGCATCTTTCCACAGACCTACGAGGCCTGTTCGGGTGCAGACTGCATAACCGACTTTGAATCAACCAGTGATTCTGGTGCTGGGGCCAATTCAAGTGTAAACCTGGATGAGCGCCGCGCTTTAGCACAGGCTGGAGGTGGTGCGGCAGAGCGTGCTGCTACGGCTTTTGTAGGAGTGCGGATTGAACCAGAACGTACAACCGATGTCGAGATTTCTACATTGGGTACCTATAGCGGTGTCATACAAGGTGGGCTTGCACCCACAAGCTTTGGGCGGGTACTTGTATGGACCGGTTTGTGGAACCTGACAACAGACGATATCGAGGTGCAACTTGAAGTGTTGCAAGAACAAGAGGACGACAATAATATTACGGTTTTGCCTGTCTTCCCCCTCGATGCGTTAACAGCTAATTTCGAAGCAACGCTTGTTGAAGGTAATGAGTATGCGGTATTCTTTCGCGTTGAGACCACCGCGAGAGGGTTAACCTCAAACTCGGATTTCAGGACGGGAGGCCGCGGGGTCTTCTTTGATAGAATGACCATTCAACCAACCAGCGAATTTGCCGACGCCGATGGAGACGCGCTCTTTGATTTCTGGGAAGAAGACGGTGTTATTGATTGCAACGATAATCTGATTCTGGACCTTCCAGGTTTAGGCGCTACGCCTGATCATAAAGACATTTTTATAGAATACGACTGGCTGCCAGGGTGGGACCCCGTCGAAAGTTCAATCACAGCGGTTAAGGATGCATTTGAAGTGGCACCTATCGATGCAGGTGGTGTAGCAAATCCTGATGGAGAGGAAGGTATTCGTCTGTGGATTGATACCGGAAACCCAGCTACAGGAGACGATCTAGGTGGAGGCGGGGAGATTGATCCTATGGACACCCCGAACGGCCTCAATGTCTCTAAGTTTGCGGGAGATGCAGACGGGAATAATGTCATTGATTATTACGACGTCAAAAGACAATACTTCGATGAGAACCGGCGTTTTGCCTTTCACTATTTAATCAATGGTGGTACAGGTACGCAAGAGCAAGGTGCAGGCGCTGGATCGTGTAGTGATGGGATTGATAATGACGGTGATGGGCTCGTCGATAGCGACGATATCATCAATTGTTTCCGGAATAGCCAGGCCGAATTGGGCGGGAATGATATTTATATGTCCGTGCGAGGATCGGGAATTCTGATGCACGAATTGGGGCACAATCTCGGCCTGAGTCATGGTGGTGATGAAGGCCTGAATTGCAAGCCGAATTACGTGAGTGTAATGAATTACAACATGCAGAACGGAATTCCTCAGGATTCGATTGCCGGGCAGGATATCGATGCAGATGGTATTCCCGATAACAGGATAGTAGATTATTCGCCGGCCCGTTTTCCCGGCGGACGAGGTGCTGCGCCGCTTCAAGATCTAGATGAAACTGATTTAGATGAGAACGTAATTTTGGATCCCACGGATTCTGAAAACATGACCGTATTCATCGACTCGATGGGGGTTGCTCAAACCACCGCTCTTGATTCGACATTGGATTGGGCCGGGGATGGTAATCCACCGTTTTCTATGTCGGTCTCAGCAAATATAAATTCGGGCCCGGCTTCGGGGTGTTCGGGTAACCCTGCCGGCGAAGATCCTTATAGTGGACATGACGATTGGTCCAATATCGAAATGAACTTTCGTCTCGACTCTGACTTTCGAGACGCTCCGAATAATCCAACTGAAGAACCTGAGCCGTCACAAGAAGAGCTAGACGATTTACTTGAGGCCATTTATACGACGGACTTGCGCATCGAAAAAAC
>JAHQVL010000271.1 GCA_019634345.1 Rhodothermaceae bacterium | reverse complement strand
TTTTATCTTCAGAATTATGTAGGCGCTGAGCAGAAGTTTGCTGAAGTGATTGGCCTTGGCGGGGAATTGGAGGATGAAGCTCGATTCTGGTTGGGGCGCACCTATCTTGCCAGCGGTTCACTGAGCAGGGCGAAGGAGCACCTGGATGTGAGCCTAAACCGAGAGGGGTTGTCTTCGAGTTGGGAGCCCAGGTTGCGCATGGTATTGGGTGAGTTGTACGTGAAGGAGGAGTCTTGGGCAGAAGCAGCGGCAGAATTCGAGCAAGGGTTGCAAAAAATCAAAGACAGCAATTTATCTGCACGAGCCCAATTTCTTCTGGCGCAGATCTATGAGACCATTGGCCAGTACGAAAGCGCCATTCAGGCGTTTGAGCGGGTAGAACGCTATAAGCCCGAATACCCGATGATATATGCTGCGAACGTAAGTATCGCTCGCTTGGAAATGGATCACGGTGATTCGGAGGAAGCCTTCAAGCTATTGAGAAGCATGGAGCGCGATGATAAGAACTTTGATGCGCGCGGTGAGCTTGGGTATTTCAAAGGGCGTTTATACAGAGCGATGGGCAATCCCGATCAGGCTTTTGATACCTTCGATGAACTTCTATACAACGATGATCCAACGCTGAACATCAGTAAGGTCCGGGGGCATATTCACTACGGATTGGGTGAATTGATACGGGATGAATACATTGATTTCCCTTATGCTTCGGCGCATTTTGATACGGCGCGGACCTCACTCCGAACCCTGTCTCGGGCAAACGCCGGTTTACGGCAAGAGCAGTTTACTCCCGAAGCGATAATCGATAGCGAGACCCAGGCCGAGGTACTGGGGAGCTTTGCAACGGTGTATGACGAGATCGCAGAATTTGATTCGTTGCTCTGGTTGGGAGATATGGATCAGGAGTCCTTTGATGCGTTTATTCTCGATCTGCGTAAACAACTCGGTAAGGAAATGGCCGAGCAGCAGCGTGAGTTAGCTCGCCAAGAAGCTGAAAATCGATTCCGGAATACTGCGAATCAGTCCAATACCTTGCCTGGGGGCAAAGTGATTCCCACAAAAGATGTGTCGCAACCCAGTAACGAGCAAGGCTTCCTGTTCCATCAAGATCGGATTCGGGTGCAGGAAGGGAAGCAAAGTTTTCTTGTACTGTGGGGGAGCCGGCCGCTTGTGCCAAACTGGAGGCGGCTTGAAGCCATTCAGAATGCCACAATAGATGGTTCGCAAAATGAAGAGAATATCATTGCAGGCGTTGATCTGAGTAATGTGGAAATTTCAGAAGACTTCCTGCCAGAGGTTGATTACGCAGATGTGCCCCGTGATTCTGCCAGCCGTGTGTACATGGAAGCGGAACGGGCACTTGTGCGATATGAGTTAGGAAACGTGCTGTTTTTGTCTATGGAGCGCCCTGACTCTGCTGCATCCTGGTATCGCATGGTTATTGATGAAACCGGGGACTTGCCTGTGGCACAGCGGGCCTACTACGCGTTGGCCGAAGTGCAGCAAGCATTGGGTGATCAGGCTTCTGCAGAGCGGTTGTATCGAGAAGTGTTGGACCTGTATCCTGACTCAGATTTTGCAAATCAAGTGCGGGAGCGGCTTGGATTGGCCCAGCAGGTGGTCGAAGTTTCTGATTCTCTCGCTTTAGCTGAGGCTGCGTACCGCGAAGCGTATCGAATATGGCAGGGGCAAAATTATGAGCAGGCTGTTACTGATATGGTTATGATTGCAGCGAATTATTCGGTTCCAGATATGGCACCCCGTGCCTTGTTGGCTACCGGGACCATTTACCTGGAGTGGGCCGAACAAGAAAAGCTCGATATATATGCCCTGCCGCCTCCAAGCGTCCCTGATTCTATTTTGTTAGCGCAAGGATTGGTTGACTCCACCTTCATTGGGCAGGGGGCGTTTGTGCGCACTCCAACGGATACGAATCCGGACGCAGCAAACGAAAATACCTACGATTACGCGTCGGATCCTTCGTTTGTCGATGCCTCAAAGTTCATCCTGGCTGCAGACTCTGTACGCAAGCTTTCTGATGTATTCCTAAACCGTTCGGACTCTCTATACGTGGTATCCGATTCCTACTATGGGCAGAACGATTCATTGCAGGCTGTCTCTGATTCGCTGTATAATCTTTCCGAAGCGCTGCAAATTCGATCGGATAAAATGTTTGTACAGGCAGATTCCCTACAGGCGCTCGGGCAGGGCCGGTTGACAGCACTTGGGCACGATGAGATGTCGGCTGATTCGGTACGGCGGCTTCTTGCGACGAAAGGTAATCAAGACCAACCCGTACAACCCTTCGTTGTACAGGGGAAGCACTTGAAACTAGATAAGCTCTTTACAACAGTAAAAGATCGTTTTCCGCGTACAGAGCATGCGACGTATGCTGATCAGATGTTGCGTGCCCTTGTTGAAATGCGTCCTCCGCAAGATTCAACCATTGTTGAGTCTCTAGCACAGGAAGACTTAGAGAGGGCTGCGGAGGAAATGTCTGATGAAGAACGGTATATGAAAGGCCCGGGAGGCGTAGATACTACTGCAACGGGCTGGACACTGGTTGTTGCTTCTTTCTCAGATCAAGAACGTGCTGATGTCCTCAGGCAAGAGTATGAGGCAAAAGGGTTTCGGGCAGGTGTTGTGAGAGGCGCAACGCGATTCCGAGTGAGTGTTGGACACTTTCCCGGTTTGGATGAAGCTCGAGCTGGGTTAGTCGCGTATAAGGAAGAGCTTCCTCCCACAGCCTGGTTCTTAGATTTAGAGAAACCAAAGTAGACCTTTGTGACCCTGTGCCAGCAAATTACGGCATGAGTGAATCCCACGGGTTGTAGAGTACGTATCTGGAACTATTGCAGCTTCACAGTGGTTTCGCAAGAACGCTGCTTCGTAACAAATTTCAATTAAGGAAGTTTAATATACACTCACTGTAAAGTAATATCTTACCCATGAGTCCTTTGGAGGTTGATGGGTTTCTTACAAACAAACTAAGTTTGTCCATATGGCGCAGAACGAGCGCGACAATCAAGACTCAAAGTCTCCCGCTGACGGTAACAACAACAGGATGTCGGAAAGGAGGAATAGATTCTCTTTGTGGATCTATCTAATCGTCTTTTTGGCATTATTGGCGAACTTTTTCATTTTTCTGAATGGAGAAGAACAGAATGCTATTGAGTTTAGCAAGTTTAGAGATCACGTAGAGAAAGGCTATGTGGAAGAAGTTGTGATCATAGGGGATACTCGTATTGAGGGGCTTTATACCGAACAAGCAGTCAATGAGCGCAAAGTTGAAACGGTAGATAGAGGCAATCAGGACTTTCTGGGCTCTGGTGGAGATGATCCCGGTCGTCGTTTTGTAAGCAATAAGTCGAAAGAAGATAACATTTCTGAATTGTTGAATGAAAACGGTGTGCTGTTTAGTTACAAGACTGAGAATAACTGGTTTGGCGGCGTACTGACCTGGGTTTTCCCGCTGATCATTATTGTGGCGTTGTGGATGTTTTTGATTCGCCGGATGAATCCCGGGTCGCAAGTATTGAATATTGGTAAAAACAAGGCTGTTCTGTTTGATGCGATGGGGGATCATACCATCACGTTTAAAGATGTAGCTGGGTTGGATGAAGCGAAGGACGAAGTAGTTGAAATTGTAGATTTTCTAAAGAATCCAAAGCGATTTACGCGACTGGGTGGCAAGTTGCCTAAGGGCGTATTACTCGTCGGCCCTCCGGGGACAGGTAAAACATTGCTTGCTAAAGCAGTTGCTGGTGAAGCAGGAACGCCGTTTTTCTCCCTTTCAGGGTCGGATTTCGTCGAAATGTTTGTTGGTGTTGGTGCAGCCCGTGTGCGAGACCTCTTCCGCCAGGCCAAAGAGAAAGCGCCATGTATCATCTTTATCGATGAAATTGATGCGATTGGCCGATCTCGGGGCCGTGGAATGATGATGGGAGCCAACGACGAACGCGAAAATACGCTGAATCAGATTCTTGTTGAGATGGACGGGTTTAATACGGACAAAGGCGTCATTATCATGGCTGCAACAAACCGTCCCGATGTGCTTGATTCTGCTCTTTTGCGCCCTGGTAGATTTGATCGTCAGATTATGATCGATAAGCCAGATCGTAGAGAGCGTGCGGAGATTTTCAAGGTACATACTCGAAATCTGGTGATAAGCCAGGACGTGGACATGCATGTACTTGCAAGTCAAACACCTGGGTTTGCAGGTGCTGAGATTGCCAATGTGTGTAATGAAGCGGCTATTCTGGCGGCTCGATTGGACAAGGACGGGATAGAAATGGTGGATTTTGAAAGTGCCATTGATCGTGTGATTGGTGGGCTTGAGAAAAAGAACAAGCTTATTTCCCCCGAAGAGCGAGAAATTGTTGCATACCACGAGGCTGGTCATGCCATCACAGGGTGGTTCCTCAAGCATTCGGATCCCGTTGTGAAGGTATCGATTGTTCCAAGAGGCCTGGCTGCACTCGGATATGCCCAGTACTTGCCCGAAGAACGGTATCTGTATACAAAAGAGGCACTTATTGATCGAATGACGATGGCGATGGGAGGGCGAGTTGCCGAGGAGATTGTATTTGGGCGTATTACAACGGGTGCTCAAAATGATCTGGAGCGAATCACGAAAATGGCGTACGCTATGGTTGTGGACTACGGAATGAGCGAACGGGTAGGGCACATAAGCTTTAATCTGTCCAACCGTGTTGAGGAAAGTCCTATGTTTGATAAGCCCTATTCCGACGAAACTGCGCGCGTGATTGATGAGGAAGTGAAGGTCATTATCGACGATGTGCGTGTGCGTGCCAGGGAGTTGCTCACTGAGAAACGTGAGAAGCTCAATGAAATGGCAGAAGCATTGTTGAAGAAAGAAGTGCTAGGTCCTAAGGATCTCGTTGAAATCTTAGGCGATCGGCCATACGGCGAGTATGTATCTGTGAATGGGCAGTCGAATGATCCTTCTTCTCCGGCATCTATGGAAGGTGTATAGTCGGTTCGATATTTTTAGGCCCTACTTAACTTAGTCGTTTTTTAATTATGCCCACTATCATCCGATAATGGGCATATTACTTTTCTGTGGAATCGATAGCTGCTCTATCCCCCCTGTATTTAAGTTCTCTGTAAAGATGAATGGCTTGTTTTGCACCTAAATTAATGGCCAATGAGTACTGATGTTAAGATCGATGTATTGTGGGTGCTCCTGTGCAGCATATTGGTTATGTTTATGCAGGTAGGGTTTTGTTGCCTTGAATCGGGGTCGGTACGGTCAAAGAATAGCATCAACGTTGCATTAAAGAATATTCTAGATTTTGTTCTAGGTGCTTTTCTGTTCTGGGTTGTTGGCTTCTCTTCGATATTTGGGTCGAGTTTAGGGGGGATAATTGGTGTTGGGTCCGTGTTTTCAGTGGAAGGTGCGTCTCCAGTCGATATTACTTTTTTTCTTTTTCAATTGATGTTCAGCACCACCGCTGTAACCATCATTTCCGGAGCAGTTGCAGAACGCTTACGGTTGAGAGCCTATCTCGTCATTGTGGGTGTCGTCTCCGTACTTGTCTATCCTGCCTACGCCCATTGGGCCTGGGGGGGCGATGTTGAGCACGGGTTTGGGTGGCTAAGAAGCCTTGGTTTTGTAGATTTCGCTGGTTCCGCCGCTGTGCATGCCATTGGGGGGTGGGTGGCTCTTGCAGCTACTCTCATAGTAGGTTCAAGAGAAAATCGATTTGATTCACCCTATAGTTTGAGTAAATCCAACCTTACATTTGCCATCCTGGGTGTGTTTTTGTTGTGGATAGGATGGTTTGGGTTTAATGCGGGGTCAACGGGGGACTTTTCTGAGGGAGTCCCTTTGATCCTCTTGAATACGTTACTTGCGAGCCTTGCGGGAGGGATCGTTTCCTTTTTTGCCTCTCAATATTTTACACAGTTCATCAGGGTTCGGTACATATCTAATGGGATTCTGAGCGGCCTTGTTGCGGTAACTGCATCTTGCAATATTGCGACACCGTTTGAGGCTTTTGTAATTGGTGGGTTGGGGAGTATGGTTGCAATATGGTGTTTTAGGTGGTTGGATCGATTGCGGGTAGATGACGCAATCGATGCTTTTGCAGTCCATGGAGCTACAGGAGTGTTTGGCTTATTGGCAGTACCCTTTGTAGGTGACTGGACCTGGTTTAGTGTGTCGTTTTTTCAGCAATTAGGCGTTCAGTTGGTAGGTGGCGTCGTCGTTGTGTTTTGGGGCCTGGTTGTTACCGGGGGGATCCTGTTTGTTCTGAATAAGATATATCCGTTCAGGTTAGGACTGGATAAGGAGCGTTTTGGGTTGAATGTAGAAGAGCATGGGGAACGTACAGAGTTGAGTGATCTGGTAAATGAGATGGAGTATCACTACCAAACCGGTGACTTTAATCCATTAAACCCTTTTGAACCCTTTAGCGAGATTGGCCAGATAAAAGAGCACTACAACAAGGTGCTTGGAAAAGTAGTCGAGGAGCAAGAAAAGTCTGTAGCGTTATCCCAGATAATTTCTCAGGAGCGGGATTTACTCGAGCAACGCGTTGAGCATCGCACAAAGGACTTAAGCCTCACCAATGATGCTTTGCGAGAAGCTAAAGAAATTGCTGAACATTCTACTTCGGCGAAAAGTGAGTTTCTGGCAAATATGAGCCATGAAATTCGAACACCGATGAATGGAGTCATCGGAATGGCCAGCTTGCTTGAATACACAGAACTTGATGAAGAACAAGCTGACTATGTGCAGACTATTAAGTCATCTGGAGAGTCGCTACTCAGTATCATCAATGATATCCTCGATTTCTCCAAAATTGAAGCCGGAAAACTGAATATTGAGTCAGTGCCCTTCGACCTGCCAGCAGCTATTGCAGAAGTGTTTGATCTTTTTGCTTTTCGGGCTGTCGAAAAAAGACTTGAACTCATGTATCGATTCGACGAGCATATCCCGGTTATGGTTGTTGGAGATGTTACACGATTTAAGCAGGTGCTCAGTAACATGGTATCGAATGCGATCAAGTTCACCGATGAAGGAGAGGTTATCGCTTTTGTACGGGCGGAGCCCTGGGAAGAGGAGCGGTATAAGATCGAGGTCTCCGTTTGTGATACTGGCATTGGCATTCCTGACAGTAAGTTGTCTAACCTGTTTCATGCGTTTTCTCAGGCCGATAGTTCGATTACGCGCAAGTATGGCGGAACGGGGTTGGGATTGACAATTTCGAAAAGACTCATCGAGCTGATGGGAGGGGAGCTGACCGTATCGAGTGTAGAGGGACAAGGAACGACGTTTACATTTTGGATTGCTGTCTCCGTCGAAAGACATGACCCAGAGCCTGTTGTTGAGTGCTTAGCAGGAAAACACATACTCATCGTTGACAATAATCGAAAGGCTCTCGAGGTACTACGGGCGACGGTTCAACAATGGCAAATGCAAGCGGTCGTTTGTGAGAAGGCAGCAGATGCGCATGCCGTATTGTCTGAGACATCGATTGATGTCGTTCTTCTTGATATAGAACTGTTGGGCACGAGCGGAAAGGTGCTTGCGGAGGAACTGCATGCTTTATATCCAGGCATTCCGCTAGTACTTAGTTATTCGCTCAACTATTCGTCGAGCAACTTGCTTGAGGCTTCCGCGTTTCGCATACCCAAACCCATCCATCCAAAGCGCCTGCGTGAGGGGCTTGCACGTCTTCTGAGTGCCGGTATCGGTGATCATGTCCAGTGAGTGAAGGGGCGCCGGAACGGTAATTGAGTGTGGCCGAGAAGAAACCAAGAGGGAGAGTGATCGTATTGTGCGCTGGGAATGAAAATCCTCTGATATAATTGATATATTGGTATGTATCAATTTGCTGTTTTCGAGGGTGTTTAGGGCTCAAGATACCAAAAAAGGCCACTTCTTAACAGTATCTTTGCAGAACTAATTGAACATATCTCAAAAAAAGAGTATCATTCTCTTCTGACTAAAAAATGGCGTCTCGCATTTCGAGGGGTCTTTTATTGGTGCAAGTAAGTCAATAAAAAAAAGATACAACGTGCCAACAATACAGCAATTGGTCCGAAAAGGACGACATCCGAAGGTAAAGAAAACGAAATCGCCGGCATTGTCGAATTGTCCGCAGCGGCGTGGTGTTTGTACGCGTGTATATACCACAACACCTAAGAAGCCGAACTCAGCGCTCCGTAAGGTAGCCAAGGTTCGTCTGACAAATAGTGTTGAGGTGATTGCGTACATCCCGGGGGAAGGGCATAATCTTCAGGAGCACTCCATCGTGTTGGTTCGTGGTGGTCGTGTGAAGGACTTGCCGGGTGTTAAGTATCACATCGTGCGTGGTGCCCTTGATACATCTGGGGTAGAAGATCGTCGTAAGTCGCGGTCGAAGTACGGTACTAAGCGGCCTAGGGGATAGGTTCGCGTGTTTGTCGGGTTGACGAGATGGTTGAGAAATTAAAGAATTGAAATATTCATTGGTAGAGCCGATTTGGGCTTTCCATCTTTAAGACTAGGTCTATGCGAAGAAGAAAAGCAGAACGTCGGACGGTATTGCCTGATCCAAAGTTTAACGATCAGCTGGTGTCTAAGTTTGTTAACAGTGTGATGGCGAGTGGGAAGAAAAGTGTTGCGCAGAATATTGTGTATCACGCTTTTGATGTGATAGAGGAGAAGACGGGTGAGCCAGGTATTGACATTTTTAAGAAGGCTGTAAATAATGTGTCGCCGTTGGTAGAGGTACGGAGTCGTCGTGTTGGTGGTGCAACGTATCAGGTGCCGATCGAGGTTCGTCCTGATCGCCGGGTAGCACTGGCGTTTCGTTGGATCATTCAGTACGCGAGGAGCCGTGGCGACAAGAGTATGGCACTGCGTTTGGCGAAAGAGTTGATGAGTGCCGCAAATGGTGAAGGTGGGTCTATCAAAAAGAAAGACGACACGCACCGGATGGCTGAGGCGAATAAAGCATTTGCTCACTTTAGATTCTAGGGCCTCTTGGGCTTTGGGGCTGATGCGAGTGATGTGATAACTCCACGTGCATGCAGTTCTTGCTGTAGCATTAGATTGATAAATATATAGACATTACCCAGCGATGAGTAAACATAAATCAATAACCCTCGATCGTACGCGCAACATCGGTATTATGGCGCACATTGATGCGGGGAAAACGACAACCACGGAACGTGTTCTGTACTATACGGGCATTTTGCATCGTATGGGAGAGGTTCATGAGGGTGGTGCTACGATGGACTGGATGGAGCAAGAGAAGGAGCGTGGCATTACTATCACAAGTGCTGCTACCACGTGTTTTTGGGATAATCATCGTATCAATATTATCGATACTCCTGGTCACGTAGACTTCACTGTTGAGGTGGAGCGCTCGCTTCGTATTTTGGATGGAGCCATTGCGTTGTTCTGTTCTGTGGGTGGCGTTGAGCCTCAGTCGGAGACTGTTTGGCGTCAGGCTGATAAATACAAAGTGCCTCGTATCGCTTTTGTTAATAAGATGGACAGGACAGGCGCTGATTTTTATCAGGCTATTGAGATGATGAAGGATCGTCTGAAGGCAAATGCAGTGCCTGTGCAGATTCCTATTGGTGCAGGCGATATGTTTAAGGGAGTGGTTGATCTCGTGAAGGGAAAGGCCATTGTGTGGAATGATGAAGAGTTGGGTAGCACGTGGGATGAAATTGAGGTTCCTGAAGACCTGAAAAATGACTTCCGTCACTGGCGAATCAACCTTCTTGAAGCTGTCGCTGAGCACAATGAAGATCTTCTGATGAAGTATCTTGATGAAGGAGAAGATAGCATTACTGAAGAAGAGATTAGGGAGACCGTTCGTGAAGCAACATTGAGCCTGGATATTACCCCGGTTTTTTGTGGTTCTGCGTTTAAAAACAAAGGCGTCCAGCGCTTGCTGGATGGTGTGATCGACTACTTGCCTAGTCCTGTAGATGTGGATGCTGTTAAGGGGATTCATCCTCGCACAGACGAAGAGGTAGAGCGCAAGCCTGACGCTGACGCTCCTTTCAGTGCTGTTGCGTTCAAGATTATGAGTGACCCTTATGTGGGTAAGCTGACGTTCTTCCGTGTGTATAGCGGTACGCTTGAAAAAGGGAAGCAAGTCTTTAATGCAACGCGCGGTAAGAAAGAGCGTGCGGGCCGATTGCTTTTCATGCATGCGAATAGCCGTGAAGATGTGGATGCAGTAAAAGCAGGTGATATTGCTGCGGCTGTAGGTTGGAAGGCTGTGCGTACAGGTGATACGCTTTCTGATATAGATAAGCCGGTGATTCTGGAGAAGATGGAGTTTCCTGAGCCAGTAATTCGCATTGCTATTGAGCCTAAAACCAAGGCGGATAGCGAGAAGTTGGGTGCAGGGCTCCAGAAGCTTGCAGAAGAAGATCCTACCTTCCGTGTGTCAACAGATCATGAGACTGCGCAGACGCTTATTGCTGGAATGGGTGAGTTACACCTTGAGATCATTGTGGATCGTCTCCGCCGTGAGTTTAAGGTAGATGCGAATGTGGGTCGTCCGCAGGTTGCTTATAGAGAAGCACTTACTTTGCCTGTTGATCTTGTATACACACACAAGAAGCAGAGTGGTGGTCGTGGTCAGTTTGCGGAAGTGCATATTGAAATCGGGCCTAATGAAAGCGCAGTAGGGTTTGAGTTTGAGAACGAGGTTGTGGGTGGAAATATTCCTAGAGAGTACATCCCTTCTGTTGAGAAAGGTGTTCAAAGTGCAATGTCTCAGGGCCCACTTGCTGGTTATCCAGTAGAGGGTATCAAGGCGCGGCTCTATGATGGAAAATACCACAACGTTGACTCGGACCAGATGTCCTTCGAGATTGCTGGCCGTATGGCTTTCCGTGAAGCTTCTCGCAAGGCGAAGCCGGCATTGATGGAGCCCATCATGGCTGTAGAAGTTGTTACTCCTGATGAGTACATGGGTGATGTGATTGGGGACTTGAATAGCCGCCGTGGGCGTATTGAAAATCTGGGTCAGCGTAATGACGCCCAGGTGATCAATGCGTTGGTGCCTCTATCTGAGATGTTTGGATACTCTACAGATATGCGTTCTATAACGCAGGGTCGTGCCATTTATTCGATGCAATTCCATAGCTATGACGCCGTGCCTAAGGCCATTGCTGATGAAGTGATTGCAGCAGCGACTGGTATGACCGCTTAATGATGATTTATATACGGTAACTATAAAAAGATTAGACGAACAATTTTGACATGGCGAAAGAGCAGTTTGTACGTAATAAACCTCACGTGAATGTGGGGACAATCGGTCACGTAGACCACGGAAAGACAACGCTGACAGCAGCGATCACGACGGTGTTGGCCAAACGAACAGGCGGTGAAGTACGCTCGTTCGATTCGATTGACAATGCCCCTGAAGAGCGC
>JAHQVL010000270.1 GCA_019634345.1 Rhodothermaceae bacterium | reverse complement strand
GAATTTAAAGGCAACTTAGGTATCCCACCTTCTGCCGACATAGGTGAACGGGTGGGCTCAGCATTTGCAACTCGACTAGGCGGATTATTACGCAGAGGAGGTGACACTGAAGAAGGCCCAGATTCTACTGCATTGTTCCCAGCAGATAGACCAGGATCATTTTGCATTCGCGGTGTATTCCTTGGCTGAGAAACACCGGAGGAATTCCCTTGATTGGAACCAGGGGTCCGCGTAGGTTGAGGATCAGTCTGGCTAGATGCATCAGAGGGTTCCTCACTTTCATCGGACTCATTTTGATCGTTTTGAGCCTCTTGCTCCTGAGCCTGAACGATTAAATGAACACTGTTCATACTGTTATCCGAAACTTCCACCTGGCTCAATTTCAAGCTTTTAGGTATCAGGCTCGACATATCAATCTGCCGAAATACTTCTCTACTTGTTTTCTGAATTTCCAATTCACTTATAGAGAGAAACACAAATCCTAAAATGGCAAATACCAGGGTACTGATAAACGCAATACCTTGCTGATGAATGCGATCCTTTCTAGGCTCTGGAGAAATCATGATTCGGTTCTATTTCTAACAACTTCTGTGTTTAGGTTTTTACTCAAACCCAAGCGATCACAAACGTCAAGTACATGCACTACATACTGAATCTGAGCATCTGGAGCAGGCTCAATCAATATGGAAAGCTCTTTACCCTCTTCAGCGTATTGGTTTTTCATTGTACCAATCAAAAACTCCAACTCTTCAATGCTCAGGATATTCTGATGAAGGGTCCGGGACTCACTAATATCGTTGATGCTTAATCGGCCATCGTTCTCAATGTTAACTCCCAACAAGATGCTATCATCTTGTAAAGTTGAGAAAAAATCTTGAGCGTCACCCTCGTTGAATGATATTTGAGAGGTTCCTTTGAGGTCACTGATCATCAAGAAACCAAACAGGATGAGTAACCCAATATCTATAAAGCGAATTATAAGACCACGTCTTTGCATTAGAGCTTTTAACCTTTAATCAAAGTATGTACCAACTGTAGGGATAGAGCCATTACAACACAACTTTGACTTCTAGGGTATTTTCAATTTCAATTTCTTTACACAACTCTGTCAGGGAAAAAACTTGCTGGACAGGTGCATTTTTACTGGCTCTAATTCTCACTTTTAGAGGCATTGTTGAATGAAGCCGTCTCTCCTGCAGAAGGTAGGTGTGTACCTCGTCAATATTTCCTAAAATGGATCCTTTTTTCTCCAACAGATAGCGACCATCATCGAGCACCCCTATAAAGATAACTTCATACGTGTCAACCACCGAGGGAGACAGTTCTTCACTTTCTATCAGGTCCAACGTAGAGTCCTTGGTATTGGAAATGCTTATAAATCCAAACAAAAGAATCAGCACTACATCGACAAGGCGTACTAAAAACCCAGATCTACTCATAAGACAATATTCATTGATAGATGGCAGATCAATTAAGCCATTGACATGGCTTGAAACTTAAGCTCCTTCACGACACCCTCAACAGCCGCTCTTACCGTATTAAACCCGGGCTCATTTCCGACTCGTAGATGAGCAACCCCTTCACCATTAGGGTTTGTCTTCACCTTCACCTCAATCTCATCATTATCAAATACTCCACCTCCCAGGTCCACTTTAAAGGTGACTGTCCATTCTGGTATAGGGTTTTCAAACTCGTCCAATACCTGGACCTTTAAGGCCTTAGACAGAATCTCTCCTGCAGCTCCCCCCTGATTATTACCAAACTGCTTTAATTTCCGGGGCACACCTGCTTTAGCCATGAATGAATGAGTCACCTTGGTAGTCGGCGCATCACTATCCGGGACGTAGGCGCTCAACAATTGTTTGCCTGCCTTTTTGGCAACATACACATCGAATTTCACCTCCCCATTTTCATCCGTAGCAGCCGTTATGTGCTGCTCTTCTCCATTAAGCATACTCCCTCCTTCAACAACTTCCAGCTTCACTTCACGATCTGTAACAGGCTCACCATCCTGGTCAACCAGCAGAAGACAAAGGTCGCGAATCTTCTTCCCTACAATTGAGTCTTCAAGAGGGTTAATGAAACTCAAATCATGGGGTTCAGACGAGTACTCCACGCTAGATTCTACCAGCGGTTTACGGATAGTAGTAGCCGCCGAGTCTCCATAAGAGTTGTTTGAGAAGCGATCCTCAAAAACTGCTTCAACTTGAGCAATTGGTTTCGCTTCTAATTGACCCAACACATTGTTGTGGTTTTGCTGTGTATCGTCCTCTTCAACAGGCTCAGGTACTGGAGCACTCTTAATTGCTGGCACCATAGCTGGAGGCGCAAATTCGGGTACAAAGGTCTCACCTTGTGGGATCTCATCTTGTACAGTCGCAAGTTCCATTAACCGAAATCGCAGCTCGTCGGACTTCTCTGCAATTCTATCCAGCCTCTTATTAAACAAGCTAAATATTTCGGTTGAACTGAGGTTTAGAATAATACTTACAACGAGCCCTAGCAGGGTACTGATTAAAGCAACACCCATTCCCGTCAATATGATTTGGTCGTCCAGAAGCCCCTGAGAGAACACAGCGAAAATGCCCCAAACAGTGCCTAACAAGCCTAGCGCTCCTGCGGTATCAGACAGAAATTCGATTCTTCGCTTAAACGTATCAAAACGGTCTTGCAAGTAACCTATATAATTTGCTATCTCTTCGTGAAGCTCAGCGTGTGCCTGGTGTGACTGAAACACGTTCAACATGTTTGCATGAAGCCGTGAAATCATGGTTTCTCTTTGCCCTGAAACAGCCCGAATTAGTTGAGGCACATTCATTAGACGAAATTCCATGTCCTCAATTTCCCTCGATTCTCTTGAATCGGCCAGGAGTTCGTACAATTTATAAAAGACAAGAAACATCCCGAGCAAAAACACCACAAATATAGGCCACCGGAGAGGGCCGGCCTGCTCGCTTAGCGTCCACAAATTGCTGGCCGATAGTCCTTGCTGCGCGACCTGGTCCTGAATTGGTTCGATTAAATTAACTAAAGAGATCTCTGCGATAGTATCTTGGGTGCTCTCAGGAATCGAACGGGCATGAGCAATGCTGTCAACAAGTACAATACAAATTAGTGTAAATATTAAAACTGATAAATATAACTGGAGGGTTTTCATAGATAGTGCTTTCTAAGTCCTGAATGCTTATCTCCAAACGATCCCCTGGCGTCATCTAGACGTCCTACAACGAGGTGATACTAAAACCTCTTCCCTGGGAGATTAGAAGAAAGTTCACTGTCCCTTCGTATCGATTGATTAGCGAGGCAGAAAATGCGATAGATAGGAATTACTAATTCTAATCTTGATACGAGAATTAGTAATTCATGCTTTATATATTCAACAACTATGCCGAGATTTGCAGACTAAGGCACCCAAATAAAGAAATGGCTTACAGTCGTGATGGATTAGCTTCCTTTTTTATTGGAGTCAATAACCCCATTTTTCCAGGCCCAGGCCGTCACTTCAGCGCGGCTATTTAATTCAAGCTTTGTATAGATATTACTGACGTGTTTCTTAACGGTACTCTCTGCAATGTACAGCTCTTCGCCGATCTGAGAGTTATTAAATCCTTGTGCGATAAGTTGAAGGACTTCAAGCTCCCGCCGGCTTAACTGATCAAGCGAGTCATCGACTTCTTGCCCTCTCCCTCTTTTTTGCTTCATCAAAGCAGCTGCAACCTCCCTGCTAAGCCAGCCTTCTTCTCCGCGAGCTACCCCACGTACTGCCGCAACAATAGTATCTAACGATTCATTCTTAGTCAGGTACCCGGCTACTGCCCCTCCCTCAACCATGCGAATGATATATTCCGGGTCCTCATGGGCGCTAAGAACCAGAATGCGAATTAACGTACCTTCTTCCTTCAGCTGATTCGCGACGTCCACCCCTGTCATGTCCGGCATTTCCATATCCAGGACCAGGACATTGGGATCTAGCTCCCGAGCGAGAAACAGAGCATCTCTGCCATTACCTGCTTCTCCTACAACTGTAATATCAGATTCAACCTCAAGACGCGCTTTCATTCCAGCACGCAACGGTGGGTGGTCGTCTGCCAACAATACACGTATCGGAGCAAAACCCTTGTTAGACAACATAGTTTATTTCATTTGTAGTTCTTAAATCTACTCGCCAGACAATACAGCATCGGCTTCTGCCTCCGAAGATACAACTTCACCCCGGGTTAGCTCTAGCACGACTCTATCGGCATCGTACATTTCATCCAACACCTCAAGAATTCCACGTGCATCAACCGATATAGCACGGGCAGTATTATCACTATACATATACTGATTGGGCAAGGACTCAATATTCCCATCGAACACTAAGCCTACAATTTCCAAATTCGCATTTAACAGAGGCGAACCGGAATTCCCACCAGTGATGTCATTGGTAGAAATAATATTAAAGGGAGTTGACAGATCAAAGTTTGATGGAGGGCTTAACCATCGATCAGGCAAATCCCATTCGGATCGAGGTCCATACGTATGGTAATGGTCATAAAGACCAAAAAATGTGGTTTTGTATGGCGCTAGCGTTCCATTATAATTATAGCCCTTTACTACACCATCGGAAAGACGCAGCGAAAAGGTTGCATCAGGAGGTATGGATGTACCAAACAACTCAAGCCTCGCTCGTGCTAGTTTTTCACTCAGGTTTTCTTCCCGATCTGCAAAACTACCGTTTTGTTGTCCCAAAGTAAAATACAGAGGAGCCAATACCTCTATGACAGGAACTGAAGCATCCTTGCTGCCCAGGTATCCCCGCTCTAATGTCGAGAAAAAGCCAGTCGAGTCGACAAGGACAGTACTATCAACGAGTTGCGTTGCCAATTCTTCAGCAGATTGCCCCTGCAACAACCTTTTTACAGACGGGTCTGCAGATCCTAAATAGCGAACCAGGTCCTTTAGACGGGCTGCAATAAGATCTTTTTCCAATTCCCGAGGAAAGTCCTTTATTTTTGCTGATTCCTCTTTCAGCTCCAACAATCTATCAGGCGGAGCGCCACGTTGCTTATACAAGGAATAGACATATCCATACAATCCACGCGTTAGTACCCGGGACCCAATCGTGCTGCTGCCAAAATAATTAAGCGCGCCAGACTGAGAAGCGGTTGCTCTTTTTGACCGTTGAACAGCAGAGATATTCGTAATAAGTGATCCATACTCTTTATCCATCTCGTCCTTTTCTGCAATCATTTTCTGCAGCGATTCTTCAGCCGCTTTTTTCCGAGCCATTAGATAAGAGTCATTGAGTCCTCGCAACTGCCCTTCATTGGCCTTGATCAGATTGGTCAATGTAAAGTAGGTATTCCGTACTTCATCCAGATAAGGATCATCGGGGTATTCGTCGATATACGACTTCAATACCTTCGCTCGCACTTTCAGGGTTTCTAGCTGCTGAGGTAACGCATAATCTCTTTCGTATTCGAGCTGACTTATGGTTTTAAGCCTGCTTGTGGATCCTGGATTACCAACGACAAACACAGGGTCTCCCGGTTGGACCCCATTCGTGCTCCAGGGAAAGTAATAGGTTGATTCGAGGGGATTTCCTTCGTGGTCATAAACCCTAAAAAAGGTCATATCCAATGAGTAACGAGGATACGTGAAATTATCACTTTCCCCGCCAAACTTGGCAACCTTTAATTCAGGAGCTATAACAAGCCGTACATCGTGGTATCTCTTGAAGGTGTAAGCCGAAAATTGCCCTCCTCGATATAGAGAAACAATCTCCACTTGAAGCGTGGTATCTCGATCTCGAAGCTTATTGGTCATGGATTTTTCTATCGCCTCGATACTCTCTTTCCTTGCCTCAGCTTCCTCCTCATCATTCTGATAATCGGGTACGCTGGCCCGAACCCTTTTGGTCACATCCTCAATCGCTACAAGTTGGTCAACGTATAAATCCTCAACTTTGCGCTCGTCCTTGAGATACTCCGCATAAAATCCTTGATCAACCAGCGATTCACCCATTTTGCTGACTTTAAGGATACTTTCTCTTGCACAATGGTGATTGGTCATAACCAGACCATGCGGAGAAACAAAAGAAGCTGAGCAATTAGAACTGAAACGCAAAGCCCCCCTACTGGCTAGATCAAACCACTGGCCGGACAATTCTATCCCATACTCTTGTTCAAAGAAATCAAGAGGTGGATTATCGAAGGTCCACATTTTCCCATAGTCGAAGCGGCCTACAGTAACAGTATCTTGCAGGATTGGCTCATCTGCTATTTCGGTCACTGGATTACTAGGGCTCTCGACCACTTCAACAATCGGCGCCGAGACTTCTGTGATAACCGCCGTCTCACTTGTGGTAGTAGCACAATTAGCTACTAGAAGGACAAGGAGCCCAACAGAGAGTGTCAATTTTAAATAAGTCATTATGCGTTCAGAATACATGGTCCTGGCAGGCTTAAGATTCATTAGTTTTCTACTTCAGCTTGACGTAACTCGTCCTTTGACAACTCGAGTACAATTCTATTAGCCTGATATATTTCATCAAGGGCTTCTAAAATGCCTCTGGCATCAACCGACACAGAACGATGCATTTCGGGTAGATAAATGTAGCTTCCAGAGAGGCTTTCAATATTGCCATCAAAAATCAACCCTACCAGTTCAAGGTCTCTATTAATTACCGGAGATCCAGAGTTGCCTCCAGTAATGTCATTGGTTGAAGAAAAATTAAGTGGCACACTCCGATCAAACGATCGAATGGGTTCCAGCCACCGTTCTGGCAAATCCCAATCACTTTCAGGTCCGTAGGAATAATAGTGATCATACATACCATAATAACTCGTAAATGGGGAAGCCATCGTTCCATTGTATGAGTACCCCCTTACAAAGCCATCTGAAATCCGAAGAGAAAACGTGGCATCCGGCGGAATAGAGGTGCCAAATACTTCAAAGCGAGCACGTCCGATAGTGCTTGCAATAGCATCTTGCTGTGCCTGCAAACCCAAATAGGCGCTTTGAAAATCCTGATATTCGCTCATTATCTCTTCTACCACTATTAATGCATTATCATTTTCAACTGACATTGCACCCTCAAGGAATTGTCTCGTCGACTCCTGGGTAGATAAAGCAGAAGAATTAAATAGTTCACGGGCGCTCGCAAGGGGTTCATTACCATTCAGCACACTCATAACCAGGGAATGGTCGCTCCCGTAATACATGCGAAAATCTTCAAGCCGAGCCGCCAACAACGCTATGCCTAGCTCTTCGGACTGATCTGGTATTGCCTCAATTTGCTCTTTTAGCTCTTCCAATTGCGGGTTACCACCACCAGATTCCTGGCGCTGTACATACTGATAGGCGAGCATTGCCCTTCGCAGCAATGCGGACGAATAAGTTTGACTCGTCAGCGCAAAAAAGGCACCATGCGCACTCGCTAATGCTCTAATTTCATCTTGTACACCAGCCATTTCGGCAATGACCTCTCCGTACGTCTCAGACAAATCCTCATCTCCCGAAATAGATTGTGCAAAAAGCTTCTCCGCATCTTTTCTACGAGCAATAATTGTAGGATCATGCAACGCATCAAGTTGTCCTTGATATGCCTTTCGCGCATTCTTGAGTGAGAATAACGAGTTACGAATTTGCATCTCCTCGTTCTGCATCAACGTCGTGCCTGATAAAGACTCCAGAGCTTCTATGCGAGAATGCAGAAAGGCCAACAAGTTTTTGTCAGTAACATCCCTCCTCAATTCAAGCTGAGAAACGGTTTCAAGCCTGCTTGTAGTTCCTGGATTCCCAATAACAAAAACAGGTTCTTCGTATTTCGCTCCTTCCAAACTCCATACGAAATAATCCTCAGTCTCAAAAGGTTCTCCTTCTTCGTAGATCCGCATAAAGGTTATATCAAGCGTATAGCGGGGAAAGGTAAAATTGTCTTCATCACCACCGAAGTACCCAATCTTCATCTCTGGAGCCAAAACCATCCTGAGATCTGTGTACCGTTTGAACGTGTAGGCTGAATACCGGCCACCATGATACAGAGGCACTACTTCTACCACAACCTCGTCCTCATCAAGCCCAGAATTGCTTTGTGCTCTAGCTTGAACGGCTGCAATAGCGTCTTCACGAAATTGAACCCTCTCCGCATCTGTCTGCGCGCTATCCGTAGCAGCAAATATCTCTTCGGTAACGTCTTCTATAGCAACAAGCTGATCAGCGTACATATTTGGGATCGGACGCTCTTCTGCAATGCTTTTAGCATAGAAACCATCTTCCAACAGGTCCTCGCCGTCCTCTGAAACACCAGTAATTGCGGCCCTGCTGCAGTGGTGATTTGTTAAAACCAGGCCATACGAGGAGACAAAAGAAGCTGTGCACCCGGGAATACGTAACGTACCCAGTCGAGCATTTTCAAACCACCTTTCATTTGCCTCAAAATCATAGGTCTCTTCAAAATACGCGCGTGGAGCATATTCAAATGTCCACATCTTTCCATTGTCAAACTGTTCTGCTTTCTCAGAAATCTGGCCATATGCAGGCGCAGCTGTTCCTACTAATAGAAAGAGAAGAACAAGGACAATCTGCCGATTATAAACCATATAACTATTTAGTATAAATAACTTCAAAGGTGGGTTGCTCTAGTATAGAATTGCAGCGCCGGTTGCCGGAGCTGCACGTTCACAAAAAAACCTGAATATAGGAACTCCGTTAGCATTTTTGCTTTAAACGTACTCCTCTCCGAAAATGCGAGTGTGGCGGAATTGGTAGACGCGCTAGACTTAGGATCTAGTGCCCGCAAGGGCGTGGGGGTTCGAGTCCCTCCTCTCGCACTATAGTTGAACAGTAATCGCATCTCTTTCTAATTATCCTTCACTACTTCGTCAATTCACCAGCTTATCGTATTTAGATAGATTCGCTGGATCTATTTGACTCAAAAGGGTATATGCTTCCGAGCTTAACGGTGAGTCCTCAAAAATAGCAGCGAGTTCTTCTGCTTTTGTTGTAAAGAAGATATCCAACACATATTCCCTGGATATCTCGTCGTAGAGATCTTTTAGCCCTTGCAGAGCTTCTAAGGCATTCTGCCTCGCTAATTCTATCTCAGACACAAAGACGTCTAATCCGGAAAAATGGTACTTAAAGTAGGCTTCTCTCAACGGCCTGAAACGAGGATCAAGAATTTGATCAACAAGCGCGGAACGCCCCCTATCGCTTCCTAAATCTGTCCACCCCACAGCACCTTTTGTCTCTGCAAGTTCTGCAATACGCCTCGCCCTTTCAAAATAGGGGGTGCCGCCAAATTCGGAGAAGGTATCGTAATCATATCCTAACATCATATAGATGTAGAAATCCAACACCGATGTAAGTGGGTCAAATCGTTCCAGGTCAAAGACAATCGGCGTACCCTGGGCATAATTAAACTGCCAACTATCATCACTAATTTGCAGGATCGTGGTCAACGAGGGTGTGCCGTATATAGGGCGAGCAGTAGAAAGCACTAATCGAGCTGCAAAACTGGTCAGAGAGACGGACTCTTCAAAAATGATCTGGATGATGCAGTCAATACGTTCGTGTTCTTCATATCGATCCTCGGTAAACGACCGTTCGTTGATATAGATAGACATCTGCTCTTCCAACTCATTCAGAAAGGTAAATTCCGACCCCGCTAGTTGCTGGATATTAACAGACACTCTGCAATTAAACTCCTGGGCATTCACTGGACTTGTAAGTGAGCAGGCTACCCAAACAAGCCCGGCTATGAATACATGAGTTATTTTCATAAAAAAGGGATGCAATCTCTATTGCGTGCAGTTGGCATTATTTCTTCACGAATGCCTTCTAAACAAACACGCGATGACACAAAAACCGTGCAATGAATGTTGTAATCGTATTTAGTACTAGGAAGGATATAGGCAGTTTCCATCCAGGCACGTCAAAGAAAATCAAGCAGTAAGGTATGTTTACTACATTTCAAACGTCTAATACAATGAACGATTACGAATAATCACTTGTTGTAGTACGATGTTAATCCCTGTAGGTCGCCTCAAGAGATTCTATTATTTCAGTGTTTATGTATTAATTATATTCTCAACCAATCCCTGGTTCGTTGCGGCACAACCTCTTTTGAACGGCCCGCGTAACGCAGTTTTCTCTAGTGCCTCTGTGTCGTTCCCCCAAGGAACCTGGCACGAGGTGAATCCAGCTACCACAGCGAATCTCACCACGGCTTTTATATCAGCATTTACAAGTAATGGGTATGGCCTCAAGGAATTACGCACCAACGCTATAACCCTGGCTATCCCAGCTAAAAAAGCAGTGTTTGGCGTTTCAATTCGATCGTTTGGCTACGAGGCCTATCGTGAAATCAGATTAATGCCGGCTCTATCTTATCGCTTTAATTTCAATTCATCCCGGTCCATGGCGGTTGGCATTTCCTCGACAGTGAATCGCATCAATATCCAGGGAATTGGATCGCGAGTTGATCTTGCTTTCTCTGCAGGTATTATCGCCGAAATATGGCCACGTGTTTTTATCGGAGCAAGCGCAAAAAACTGGATTAAATGGGATCCTCAGAACCCCTTGGAAGAAGAAATCAGGATTGGACTGGGTTATCGCCTGTTAAACAAAGCATGGGTTCTCATTGCTGTTCAAAAATCTATCCTTTACCCACTATCACTAAGTGTAGGTCTTGAACATACATTAAGCCAAGCGTTCACACTTCGCTCAGGCGTGAGCACAGCCCCTTATCGATTGGCGCTTGGTATTGACCTGACCACAGAAAAACTGACTGCAGGCCTACTTGCTGAGAAACACATATTCCTAAACTGGACGCCGGCCTTAGCCATTGGCCTACACATCTGAACGTTTTTTCAGTCGCAAACCTGTTCCAATCTTCCATAACCATCGGGCTTAAAACAGACAGAGAATTTGAACACCAACGTATATCTTTTTACTTCCAGATCATCCGAATGCGGCCTACGGTTTCGCTTTTACCTACCGTACTGACACCAAACACTATGTATCAGGCCAATTCGTACCATCCCGAAGACTCTCCTTCCTATATAGAGGCCATAAACAAAGCCAAATACCCCAAGAAGGCTTTATTCTTTGCAAACATGGTATCCTTGCTATGGTTTTACTATTGCATTGGAAGCTGGTATGGCTCAAAATTCATCCATAAACAAGACGCTATTGCCTCAGATCCAGCCTTGCTGTTTGGAGCGACGTTCGGAGTCTGGTTTATTGCCTTTTTCTTGCATATTGCCTTTACCGTAATAAAAAAAGCACCGATCAAATAGTAAAATAATCGCCTATCAAAGGGTAAATTTCAACGCTTGAACCGTCTGTATAGAGAAACTTCTATTCTCTTCGGGTGGACATGAAATTTCTCTTTTTTATTTCCTCATTGTGCATTATCTGGGGTTGCTCATCTTCGGATAAGATGATTGTTCAATCAGACCCAATGGGTTTGACCAGGGAAGATTCCCCGGATCTGATCATCTCTCAAATCTTCCAATCTATAGATGATCAGAATCAGGAAGCAGAAAACGGAATCGAATCAACGCTAGATCTTTTGCATTTCTATTACAGAAATCCAATCGACCTTAACACATGCACGTATTCAGAACTTCGAGCTCTTCCCTTTATCGATGCTTTAACGGCAAAAGACATTATCGACCTGCGAAATGAGCTCGGTGCATTGAGCAGTCTTTCAGATCTACTTGTATTTCCCTCAATCTCTCTGAAGTCGATACAGCGCCTAAGACCCTTTGTTTATCTCTCAGCCTCTCCTGGGACTTCCCCCCTCTCTTCTTCGCATAACAACTATCCTCCAAGAACCCAAAAGAGAAGAACCACTATCATTCAGAGTGTGGCTCAGCAATTTGAAAAACCCTTTGGTTTCAAACGTCCTATCGAAGAAGGCGGTTATTATGGGACACCAAGCTCTATCTCAACCCGTTTTATTTCCGAGTCTTCAAATGGGATCAACACAAAGTTTGTCATGGAGAAGGACCCTGGAGAAGCCTTTCGAAAGATTTCGAATCAAAAAAACGCCGGTCCAGATCATTTAGAAATCGCGCTATGGATTAAAAGAAACTCGTTTGTCCGGCAACTGATACTGGGCCATTATACGCTTCAATTTGGGCAAGGCCTTTTGCTGTCTTCTAGATTTAACTCGACCAAGGGCTCTAATCCGACAAAGGATCCTCTAAGAACCTTCTCTAGAATTCGCCCAAGCGCTTCTCGTGTTGAAGGGAAGAGCTTCAGAGGGATTGCTTCTCATTTTAGCATAATGCCCCCTTTTTCACTTGTTGTCTTCTATTCCAACAGGGATCAAGATGCCACACTGAACCCCTATGGACCTGATTCCTCTTTGGGCGTAACCACCATCCAGCGGACGGGGCTACATCGGACGCGTTCAGAAATGGAGCGGAAAGATCGGTTAACTGAAACTACGGCAGGAATAGTCTTTACCTACACGACACCTGCGATTGAAATTGGCTATGCCAGATATACGACCGCGTTCAGCCACCCGTTTATATCAATACGCCCAAGATCCAAGGTGTTTAGTGGAAGCGGGCTCAAGGGCTGGTCTTTTTTTGGAAGTGCACAAATAAACTTCACTCAAACCAGTTGGGAAGTAGCTAAAAGCCAACCAGGCTCCCTGGCAATTTTAACCAGCGTTCTCTTAAAGCCCACACCCGCTTGCAGTGTGTTATTCCTGTGGCGCCATTATTCAGGTCGCTATTTTTCATTTCACGGGCAAGGATTTGGAGAGAGGAGTCAATTAACAAACAATGAGACGGGGTTCTATATAGGCTACTCGCTCGAATTATCACCTCGAATACAGAGTACATTTTATGCTGATGTGTATGAATGGCCTGGTATAAACCCTAGATCTGGAGAGAAACCACGTGCTGGCTTTGAGGCCTTTGGAAAAATAGAGTATAAGCCACGAAATTGGCTATCAGGCTCTCTTCAATTCAGATATGAGTCTAGTTCGAATCGGTCTCAGTATTTTGCCTCTGCCATTCAGGGCCTTTATTCTGCATCCCGTCGCACACGGCTTTCTGGAACGTTCAGATTGGAATTTAAACACAGCGCTATGCTACACTTATCTACGCACATCCAGGTAAAGCAAGGAACTATTAATGGCATAAAGAGCTACGGCATATTAGCGTACCAGGGCCTGACGTATAGGCCCTCTGCAGAGACAAAAATATCCCTTCGTTTTTCAATCTTTGATTCAAAAAGAAACGACAGTATATTATATGCCTTTGAAAATGACCTGCAATATAGATTTGGTATCAAATCTTATAGCGGACAAGGTCTGCGAGATTTCATTGTGATCAAGCACACACTAATAAAAAATGTGCTTATCGAAGTAAAGTATGCCCATACCCGCTACAATAACATCACCAATAAAGGCACTGGGAATAACGCTATTTCTACCAGAAGAATAAGAGAATTAGCAGGTCAAGTTTCCTGGCGTTTTTAATAATTTAAATGCGCATATCCACTCGGCGTATTATATATGAACGGAGAAAAACTCGGCCATATCCTTATTATTGAGGACAACAGGGATACTCAGACACTTCTGAAATATCTACTTGGGGCAGATTATAATCTTAAGATCGTCGGGGAATTCAACCAGGCAATCGAGATTGCAAACGAGGCTAGTTTTGATTTATTGTTGATCGACATAAATCTTGGTGAAGAACGTACAGGTGTTGATCTACTAAATATTCTTAGAGAAACAGACCCGTATAACGACGTTCCCATGGTTGCCATCACGGCCTACGCTATG
>JAHQVL010000269.1 GCA_019634345.1 Rhodothermaceae bacterium | reverse complement strand
ATAGAAAACCCCATTTCACAACTACCCGCGAACGAAAAACTCACCCTTACAACAAGCAGCGAACGTATTTACCTTACGTCAAGTGAAGGTGGAATCTACGCCAACAATTTAGTGCTTGCCCAGACAGACAATGCTGAACTTACCATTGAAGTGGCTGATGGGGATAAACGAGTAGCTCCCAGAACATTTAGGGGTGCTTTCCAAATTGAAGTTGAGCAAAACCCCACTTACAAGCTTAAGATCGTTAATGCTGTTCCACTTGAAGATTATGTGGTAAGCGTTCTTTCAAGTGAGTTTGGTTTCAACGAACTAGAAGGATCCAAAGCGCTTGCCGTGTGCATCAGAACGCTGGCATTGAAGACCCTGACATCACAAAACGAGCCCAACTTTGCTGTAGCTGACGACGAATCCTGGCAAGTATACCGCGGCACGGAAGCTATTACCCCAACAGCAATTCGCGCAACACAAGAAACCCTGGGGCAAGTGCTTGTCTACGATGACAAATTAATTGACGCCGTTTATTTCGCCTCTAGTGGTGGAGTTACTGCCAACAATGAGGATGTCTGGAATGCGTCTCGGAGCGAACCCTACCTTCGCGGGAAAGATGATGCTTATGACTCAGGTTCTCCTCATAACACGTGGACCAGTCGCATCCCCAGCTCCCAACTATTAACCTACCTGAGCGATCTATATAATGTACCGGTTGCTGGCATTTCCCTCGGCTCTGTTAATCGACGCGATAGCCGGGTTAAATCTATTCAACTCAGGACACAAGGAAACAGCAATGTAACGATCTCGGGGTCTGAATTTAGGGAGAAGGTAAATGCCCGATTTGGTAGAGAAAGCTTAAAAAGCACGTTGTTTACTATGGATCAACGCTCAGGCCAGTATGTTTTTGAAGGCCGCGGGTATGGACATGGAGTGGGCCTTAGTCAATGGGGTGCAAGAGAGCTTTCCCGCAGGGGTCAACTTTATGATGAGATTCTCAAGTTCTACTACACCGATGTAGAGGTAGACTACTTCGACATGCTAGGACGTCAATCGTTCACTTACGCCAACAAGGTAGAAACGAATTCGGTTTCAAGTGATGTCCCAAGAATTGATTGGAACGATCCCTCATCGGTGATGACGGACGACCAAACAACCTACACGGATTTTGACAGTTCAGATCGTTTCTCATCACCCTCATCATCTTCTCTTGATTTCGACCAAGAGCTCGACGTAAGCCTGGCTGACTCTTCATTTTCGAATCAATCGATAAGCAGCCGGCTGTTTGATTCCGACGAAGAGTATACCATTGAGAGCGGAAGCGAGCCCTCAAATGCTGTCAGAGGCGGTAAAAAAGACAAGAAGCGGATCTATTCCGACAGACCCATAGTAGGTTGGTCAAAGACTGTTGACCCTCAGGCTACGGCCTCATCAGATTCCGTTAAAACCCGGACGAAAAGAAGGAAGGGTTGGTAGTTAATCCCACCTACTTACCATACATACTGCGGTGATCGCTCAGATGCGTAGATTCTTATTTTCTACTTCGCTTCTTTGTATTTCTGTTTTCCAATTTTGCTCAATCGGATTTGCCCAAGATTCTACGGAAGTGCCTCTCATGGAAGGCGTGCTTCCTCCTATTTCTATAGAATCAGCAAGAGTACAATCCATTACTACACAGGATGCACCCTTTGCTATCAGTGTCCTAAATCGGTCTGTCGAGAGGCAGAATCTTGAACCGGGATTATCTTTAGAAGAGATTTTAAATGAGCTCCCAGGGATATGGGTAAATGATAGAGGAAATGGCTCAATCGGTGAGCGGATATCGATACGTGGGATGGGAGCAAGGTCTCAATTCGGGGTACGAGGAGTGCAAGTTGTGCTAGATGGGGTTCCTCTCACAATGCCAGACGGGCAGGCGTTTGCCGATATTGTTTCGCCCTCTATGATAAAGCGAGCAGAAGTCATAAGAGGTCCGTCGTCTTTATTCTGGGGGAATGGTAGTGGCGGTGTAGTCTTTCTATCAACTCGTTCACAGGGAGAGGCCCCCAAGGTACGGCTTAGAGCTGTAGGCGGGGGATATGATTCCTTCGAATCACCGGGTTCTTTTCATCAGTTATCTGCCGAGGCTAAAGGACGCATTAATGCATCGCAGTTGAGTGTCTTCGTCAGCAACGACCAAAGAGGTGGATACAGAGACTATAGCGCTTCGCGCTTCACACGGGCCGCCCTGCATGGAACGGTACCTGTTGGGACTACCTCAGTATTACAGTTTACCGGTGCTATTGCCGATCAGGACTCCGAAAATCCCGGCCAGCGGAATGCAGAGGACCTTGCCGAAAACCCAAGGGGTGCTTTTAGTCGAAATGTTGACCAACGCGCAGGTAAACAGAGTTTTCAGGCCCAAATAAGCACTTCTTTGCTCACATCTACCAATTGGGGGCAGCTTACAACGAGCATCTATGGAATTGTTCGCGACCTTGATAATCCTTTAGGTGTCCCCTACAGTTTTGCCGTCCCTCCTCCTGATAGGGTCTATCGATACATCGACCTTAATCGACTGGCAGGCGGCTTTCGCGTAGATCTGCAAGACCAAACGCCTGAATTGCAATGGGGCGTTGGCATTGACCTTGGCCTACAGGATGATGATCGTAGAAATGTTGACAATATCCTTGGTAGCCCGGGGAACGATGTTCGGCTCGATCAACAAGAAACGGTAAGCAATTTCTCCGCTTTCGGATTCTTGAATTATAGACTGGCTGGTCCCTTTAGTCTTCATGCGGGGTTACGAAGCGACAGGGTTCACTTTTCCATGACGGACCGTTTTTTCAGCCCTAATGATCCAACGGCAGCAACTTTTGGCGATCAATCAGGAAGTAGAACATTTAATGCCGTATCACCAGCCCTGGGCTTCTCTGTTGAGCTCGACAATGCTATCGTATACTCAAATTACCGAAAAGCTTTCGAGACCCCAACAACCACGGAACTCGTTAACCGGCCAGATACGGATGGAGGATTCAACCCAAATGTTGACCCTCAGACTGTAGATGGTTTTGAATTAGGCATCAGAGGAACACTGAATACGCTCAGCACACACTTTGACGTTGCTTTGTATAGAATGAACGTCAAAGATCGCCTCAGCAGTGACGAAACCCCTGAAGGACGGGCCTTCTTTTTCAATGCTGGAGAAACCAGTCAAAATGGCATAGAGCTCTCCTTACAAACACGATTCAATCACTGGTTGAGTGCTCAGCTATTACATAATTCCAATCAATTTGAGTATACAAAAGGGGACTTTGATGGGAATGTTTTACCAGGGATTCCTGATCACAGAACCCAGGTTTTGGTACGAGCCCGTATGGATCGTCTTTGGATTCAGATGGGTATTAGAAATGCTTCTTCCTACTTTGTGGACGACGAGAATACAGAAAAGAATGACGCTTATACCGTAGTTGACTTTAATCTTGGAGGGGCTGGCCTTCCCATGAAAACAACCACCCTCTACCCTTTTGTGCGCATTTCTAATATCTTCGACACCCTGTATAGTGGTTCTATTGTTGTCAATGCTGCAGGTGGTAGATACTATGAACCTTCACCTGGCCGAAATTTCCAAGTTGGCTTCAACTTGCATATCTAGGTACACTCTAAGGCTGTGATTGTGAAAAGAATTATTCTGCTTTTCGCCTCAATACTACTATGCTCCCAGGTCCAGGCTCAGTCTGTTTCATCCTTTGACTATGCTATTCGGTCAGTTCGAATCTATGAGGTTGCGCCAGACTCCAGAAAGAGAAGCGAGGTCGTGGACCTTGGCGCCTATATGTATGACATTGGGCCAGCGCCTCTCTTTGAATTCGAGGTTGAAATCGAACAACTCAACAACCCTTCTCCTATTGCTTCTCATGCAAGGATCGGGGTTGAACAGTACATGCTCTTGAGCGCAAAAGAGAACCATTCGTACATCAGACTGGACACTACCACGCTAGATATGGATGCCACGAAAGCTACCTGGACGTACCAAAGCCCAGTCAATCTTTCTTTCTCGTGCGATCAAAGGACTGATAACGTGATATGCACATCTTCTCCCTCTTCCCCTCAATTCATGAATCCAGAGGATCCGTTGACGTATGCATCTCCTCATGCATTCCATCTTCTTGGGTACGCATATAGATTTTTTATTGAACCCTCCAACATACGCTTTCTAGACCGTGACCTGAGCAACAATGCTTATCAAGTTACCTTTATGAAGCGCTGATTCTGATCAACAACTACCCATCCTCGAGCCATTCGAGGCGTCGTATATCCCCAGGCCCCTTCCCCACAGCTGTTTAACAAGATGAGGCCCCCGGTTGCGCCTTGCCCGTCAAGGTTTTCAACAGAGCTATACATCTTACCCAGGACTGAACTCACTGCTTCAATTGGACGCATGCCTTGTTCTAACAAGAAAACGGCTTCACGACACAATGAAACACTCGCAATGGCCTCTCCCCAACCCGTAGCACTGGCTGCTCCTGTCCTATTTGCGAAGAAACCACATCCAGGCAAAGGGGAATCTCCGATACGCCCAGCCATTCTAAATGGAGTCCCTCCGGTGGATGTAGCTGCAGCCAGTCTATCTTCTGAGTCCAAGGCGATGCAACCAATCGTTCCTCTTGGCCAACTAGTATCAGCCTTCATAAAAGGATGACTGGTATGATAGTTCGTAGATCTTGAGAGAAAATCATCATACCTCCTCTTTTCACGAGCACAGATCAGCTCCTTGTTTAATAGAGGCTTAAACCCAGCCTCACGGGCAAACCTCTCCGCATATGTGTTAGCTAAAAAACAATATTGGCCTTTGCCTTCTGATGCGATTTTTTGTGCAATCTTTACGGGATTTCGAAACACCTTAACCCCAGCGACGGCCCCCCACTGCTTCGTGTCTCCACACATCATCCCTGCGTCAAGTTCAACCTCTCCCTTTTCATTTAATACCGCTCCACAGCCGGCATCAAAAATCCCGGAGTTTTCCATTTGACTGAGAACCTGCACCACAACCTCCGCCGCCGCAGATCCATGCTGAAGCAACCCGGCACCAAGATCCAGAGCGTTATCCAGGCCCTTTTCATGATCCTCACATTCTTCGTCTGGAATATCCCAGGCCCCTCCGTGCACAAGGACAACGGCCCTATTCTTTTTCTTGCTTACTTCCCCCGTAACCAACTCCATTTAATTTGCCTCCAAAATAGTACGGTATTTGCGCATTGCATTAAGATTGATTGAACTATGATCGATCATGTAACAATGAAAGGCATTAATACGTCCTTCAAGTGATACAATTACAATATGTAACCAAAGTCATACGGCTCCGTAGGGAATATTTAATATAACGAAAAACGTTCTACACCTCCCCTACAACGTATTGCCCTAACATACTACCATGCATCAGTTGTCTAGATTTTCCAGCTTACTCCTCCTGATTTTATGCGCCACCTACCTGATTGGCTGCAGCAATGCTGAATCTAAACCTGCAGAGAATGCAGAAGAAGAGGAGGAAGTGATTCCTTCTGTTCCTGTAGAAGCAGCGTTTGTCACAAAAGGGGATATCTCTGCTTTCTTTACGGGTACGGCTTCATTAGAAGCTGAAGAAGAAGCTTCAGTAGCAACCAAAGCAAGCGGTGTAGTTACAAAAATATACGTTGAAGAAGGGGATTATGTGAAGGCTGGACAGGCACTAGCCAAACTCGATGGGGAGCGTTTGGCGCTAGAACTTGCTCGGACAGAAGTTTCGCTCAATAAGTTAAAGCGAGAATATGAGCGCAATGGAGATCTTTACGAAAAGCAACTCATTAGCGTCGAGGAATACGAACGTGTTAAGTCCGAGTATGAAACGCAAAAAGCGGCTTATGACCTGGCGAAATTAGAGTTGGATTATACGACGGTAAGAGCTCCAATTTCGGGAATTATTTCTCAACGATACATCAAGGTAGGCAACACTCTCCAGATGAATGAACCTACTTTTATGATTTCGGACTTTGACCCTCTTCTTGCCATCATGTACGTCCCCGAAAGAGAGCTCGGGAAACTGAAAGCAAATCAAACCGCCTTGTTGTCTGTAGACGCTCTCCAAGGATCAGCGTTCAAAGGAAAGATTAAACGAATCAGCCCAGTTGTAGACGCAACTACTGGTACATTTAAAGTGACCATTGAGGTTCAAGATGAAAGTAGGGTGCTAAAACCTGGCATGTTTGGACGTGTTCAAATCATCTACGATACCCATCAAAACGTGCAGCTTGTCCCTAAAGAAGCTGTAATCGAAGAAGATGACCGTATCTCCGTGTTTGTTGTTCAAGACACGATTGCTGTACGGGTAAACATTGATCGTGGCTATACAGATGCTGAGCATGTAGAAATTCTCATGGGACTCAATGAGGGAGACCAGATCATTACTGCCGGCCAAGGCAGCTTGCGCGATAGTTCACGAGTTGAAGTGATCGAATAATACCCCGTCGCTTCCTTCTTTTGCCATCCTTGGCATAGCCCAGAATTACCATGAAATTAATCGACATCTCGATAAGACGTCGCGTTACTATCGCGATGTTCACAGTCGCCATATTGCTCTTTGGAAGCGTCTCTTTATCACGCCTTTCGATCAACCTACTACCAGATCTTACTTTCCCCACCCTGACGGTAAGAACGGCTTATGAAGGTGCAGCTCCAGCTGAAATTGAAAACCTCGTCAGTAAACCTGTTGAGGAAGCCCTGGGTGTGGTTAAGAACCTCGTCAAGATGGAGTCCATTTCTCGAACGGGGCAATCGGATATCGTTCTTGAATTTGCTTGGGGAACGGATATCAACATTGCCAGAATGGAGGTCCGGGAAAAGCTAGACGCCCTTCAACTTCCTCTGGAATCCGACCGGCCTGTTATCCTGCGCTTCGACCCGTCGCTGGATCCCATTATGCGCTTTGGATTGTATGTCGACAATTCGAATCCATTGGTTGCCACTGCGGACTCCACTGTAATCGCCCCGACTATCTCTACCGCCGACTTCAATCTCACCGAGGATGAGCTCAAGTACATCAGAAGATATGCCGATGAACAGCTCAAAAAGGACCTCGAATCTACAGGCGGTGTTGCCGCTGTAAAGATCAGCGGCGGTATGGAGGATGAAGTCCAGGTACTTATCGACCAGGACAAGATTTCCCAACTCGGACTAACAGTCAACCAGGTTGTTCAAGTTCTTAATGCTGAAAATGTAAACCTATCTGGGGGCCGCCTTGAAGAGGGCACCCAAGAATACCTGGTTAGAACGGTTAACGAGTTTGGGTCCGTCGAAGAAATTGGTGACGTAATCATCGATCAAAGTGGAATCACCCCGATTTACTTGAAAGATATTGCCCTCGTTCAAATGGGATACAAAGAACGAGAGGCTATTACTCGTATCGACGGGCGTGAGGCTGTAGAGATTTCTATTTATAAAGAAGGGGATGCGAATACGGTTAACGTTGCTCGCAATCTCGAATTACGGCTTGAGCGCATAAAGCAAGAATTACCTGGTGACATGCGCCTGGTTAATGTATATGACCAATCTACGTTCATCGAAAGTGCCGTAAATGAGGTAGTAAATGCCGGCTTGATCGGTGGCATCCTGGCTATTCTAATTCTGTTTTTCTTCCTGAAAGATTTCAGGACCACATTAATTATTTCGGTTTCGATTCCCGTCTCGGTAATTGCGACCTTCAACATGATGTTTGGTTTTGATTTAACCCTAAACATCATGTCTCTTGGTGGGCTTGCTCTGGGAATAGGATTGCTTGTAGACAACTCCATTGTTGTTCTCGAGAATATTGCACGGCACCGAGATATGGGCAAGAGTATAATGCTTGCGGCACGCGATGGTGCGAGTGAAGTATCGCAAGCGGTTATAGCTTCAACGCTTACAACCATTGCTGTATTTTTCCCGCTAGTTTTTGTACAGGGCATCGCCGGCCAGCTATTCAGTGATCAAGCACTCACAGTAACCTTCTCGTTGCTTGCTTCACTCCTTGTGGCGATAACGTTGATCCCCATGCTCGCGTCAATTGGCGGTAAAAAGCCCGAGGAGATCATCGAAACTGCATCGGTAGAAAAGAAAGGATTCAGTAAAGTTCTGTATTTCATCTTTACCAAGATCCCTGGCTACATTGCACGCGGTATTGTTAAAGCGGTGAAATTCTTAGGCCGTGCCATAGAAATTCTGCTAAGTCCCTTTACAAACTCCATTCAATGGGGAATTAACAGTCTCACCAATCAATACCCTCTGTTCCTGCGATGGGCCCTGAAGAGCAAAACATTAATCCTGTTAGTTGCAGTAGGGATTTTCGCAGGTACGATGACTCTGGTTCCCCGGCTGGGTGTAGAGCTCATTCCACAGCTCTCTCAAGGAGAATTCAATGTTGAATTTAAGCTAGAGCCCGGCACCCCTCTTGAGCAAACCGATGGGGTTTTATCCAGGCTTCAGCAAAATGCCTTGATGGATGAGTCTATCGGCCGAACTTTTGCAGTGGCTGGAACGGGTAATCGTATGGATGCGAATCCAGACCAGGGTGGCGAAAACTGGGGCGAGGTACACGTTGCTCTGACAGAAGAGATGGGAATTGGAGGGGAAGCTCAAGCTATGCGGACCATGCGAAACGTCCTGGAGAAAGAGCCTGGTGTACAGTACGAATTTAATTACCCTACCCTTTTCACGTTTGATACCCCCGTTGAGATAGAGATCAGTGGGTATGAGCTTGACAAATTAAAAAAGGTAGCTCAAGACATTTCGTCGCAACTGGATGAATTGGATCGTTTTGCTGACGTAAAATCTACCATGGAGCAAGGCAACCCTGAGGTCCAGATTTATTTTGATCGAGACCGTTCGGCTGCACTTGGGCTTGCTGTGTCCGATGTTGCAAGGCGGGTTGTGAGTAATGTAAGGGGTGATATTGCAACAAGGTATTCCTGGCGCGATCGCAAAATCGATGTATTAGTTCGCGTACAGGAAGAAGACAGAGCGAATATTGACCGTATCAAAGAGCTCATCGTTAACCCAGAAAGCGAGCGCCCTATTCCCCTATCAATGGTTGCAGATGTAGTCGTTGATATTGGCCCAGGTGAAATCCGACGAATTGGGCAAGAACGCGTCGCACTTGTAAGTGCAAACTTAACCTATGGCGATCTCGGCGCAGCAGCAGAAGAAATCAATGCCATTATAGACCAAACAGCAGTACCTCCTGGGATGGACATCAAGTTGGGTGGACAAAGCGAAGAGATGAATAACAGCTTCCGCTCGTTGCTAATGGCACTCTTGCTGGCTGTCTTCCTGGTGTATCTAATAATGGCATCGCAATTTGAATCCCTTTTGCATCCATTTGTCATCTTCTTCAGTATCCCCTTGGCGCTCGTCGGTGCTGTGATAGCCCTTTGGATAACAAACTCGACGATCAGCGTTGTCGTCTTTATTGGATTGATACTACTTGCGGGTATTGTTGTGAATAATGCCATTGTTCTTGTAGACCTTATCAATCAACTCAGGCAACAAGGAGTCCCTAAGGCTGAAGCAATCATTGAAGCGGGTAGACTCCGACTTCGTCCAATCCTGATGACAACCTTAACAACTACTCTAGGTCTATTACCTATGGCCATGGGATTTGGCGAGGGTGCAGAAATACGCGCTCCTATGGCGATCACTGTAATAGGAGGCTTACTCATATCTACCTTACTCACACTGGTTGTGATACCCGTGATGTATATGGTTCTTGATCGTAAGGCAGATGTCAAACCCCAAGCGCAACCTGCTATAGATTCCAAGCAATAGAAAATAAAACGTTTCACTCCCCTCAAAAGAAGAGTACACTGCCATGAGCCTTGCACAAAAATCCATACGACGGCCGGTAACGACAGTCATGTCGTTCCTCTCCTTTTTTGTAATCGGGCTCATTGCTTCAAGGCTATTGGCACTTGAGTACTTCCCTTCTATTGATTTTCCTGGAATCTCAGTTCAGGTCCCCTACCCAGGATCAACGCCTCAAGAAGTTGAAAAGCAAATTACACGCCCTACAGAGGAAGTGTTGGCTACTATTTCTGGGCTCAAGAATATGTATTCGACCTCTCATGAGGGCGGATCAAATATTTTCTTGGAATTTGACTGGGGAGAAGAAACGACGATTCGCGCTCTTGAGGTACGTGAAAAGATCGACGGAATTCGCGATCAATGGCCCTCAGACGTAGAGAACTATTTCACGTTCCAGTTCTCCACCTCAGATATGCCCATCATGACGCTACGCGTTTCATCAGCACGAGACTTATCAGGCTCCTATGAGATGTTGAATCGCAAGCTTAAAAAGCCTCTTGAGCGTCTTGAAGGTGTAGCGCAAGTTGAACTCTATGGCGTTTACCCCAAAGAAGTTAGGGTTGAACTTATTTCTGACCGGGTAGCTGCTCACAAAGTAAACCTTGTTGATCTTGCCTCCAGATTAAGCGCCAGTGATTTTTCATTGACCGCCGGAAAAATAAGCGACAGCAATCGGCGATTTATGGTCCGTCCATTAGGCGAACTAAAATCTATCGACCAAATCGCTAACCTGATGATCAATCAGGAGGGACTCCGATTAAAAGACATCGCTAATGTTTCCTTCGAGGAGCCAGAACGCGATGAAGGCCGGCATCTAAATCAAACGTACGCGATTGGCCTAAACATCAGCAAGGAGTCTGAAGCCAATACGGTAGCTACAGCGCAACGTGTAGTTGAAACCGTCGAAGAATTGAAGCAAGATCCGGAGATGCAGGGTGTCAATATCTATTATATGGACAATGCCGCTGAAGGCATTGTTACTTCGCTCAATGATCTTCTGACCTCAGGCTTAATTGGTGCTTTCTTTGCACTTATGGTATTGTTTCTCTTTTTGCGGAGAATATCCACGACCCTGATCGTGACCCTTGCAGTACCTATTTCAATAGTAATCACGCTGGGCGGCCTTTACTTCATTGGACTATCACTTAATGTCCTATCCATGATGGGGCTCATGCTTGCAATCGGGATGCTGGTTGACAATGCGGTTGTGGTGACAGAAAGCATTCATCGACACCAGTTGGATAATCCAGATGAACCCGTGAAGTCTACGGTAAAAGGTGTCAAGGAAGTCGCCATGGCAGTTACGGCAGGTACGATAACAACTGGTATTGTATTCTTACCGTTTATCGTAAGCCCTGCGGACCAGGTTACTCTTTTCCTGAAGCACGTCTCAATAGCAATCTGTATTGCTCTGGCAATCTCACTGATCATTTCGCAAACCATTGTGCCGCTGTTAATGTCTAAGATCAAGATTGGACATAAAGAACGAAAAAATACGTTTATCGATAAGATCATAGCGCAATACGACAGATTATTAGCCTGGCTCGTCGATCATCGCCTTGCTTCCGTTGGTCTAATGATCCTCACATTAGGTAGCATTGCACTTCCAGCAAACTTCGTAAATTCGGACTTCTTCCCTGACAACGAAGGCACTGAGAGAAAGATGTATTTGAGCTTCCATATTAATGGTAACTATACATTAGACAGAGTTGAAGAAGAAGTTACTAAAGTAGAAGACTTTCTCTTTGCCAACCAGGAAGATTTTGAGATTGAATCTGTATACAGTTACTTCCGGTCCGGTTATGCACAGTCCACAATAATGCTTACCAAGGAAGAAGGAGAAAAGTCTTTAGAAGAGATTCGTGAATCCATTCTTGAGGACATGCCCAAGATTGCCATTGCAAATCCGTCGTTCTCATGGAGAAGCAACAGCAACGAAAATGGGCTGCAGATAACCATCTCTGGCGAATCCAGCCAACGACTTGCAGAGCTTTCCTATGAAATTGCCGATGTCTTGTCTCGCGTAGAAGGCTTTAGAGATGTTCGCTCAGAAGCAGAGCAAGGAGAAGAAGAGGTCAGAATTGTAGTCGACAGAGAACGCGCTCGCCAGTATGGCTACTCTACGCAACAAGTGGCCAGCACAGTTTCGACAGCGATGAGAGGGTATAACCTTCGACGTTTTCGAACACCAGAAGGCGAAGTTGATATGCGCCTTGCTTTCCAGGATAGTGACAAACAATCTTTGGACAACATTCGCAATATTTCGGTCCAATCTCAGGATCCAGAAAGGGATCCTGTAAAACTGGCTGCTCTTGCTAGTATCCGGACATCCAGAGGCCCTCAGTCTATCCAGAGAGAGAATAGAATTACCATGATTGGTATTAAAGTAGGCCTGGATGGAATTACAGGAGCTGAAGGAACTGAGCGTTTGAACCAGGTTCTCTCAAATTATGAATTACCAGCCGGTTATTCGTGGGGCTTTGGACAGCAGCATGATTATGAGCAAGAGTCACAGAACTTGATGCTTATTAATATTTTGATGGCGCTTGTTCTTATCTACCTGGTCATGGCCGGTCTCTTCGAATCATTGGTTCACCCTGCTGGAATATGGTCCTCCATTGTCTTTGCTTTTGTAGGGGTATACTGGTTCTTCTGGATAACCAATACCACACTCCAAATCATGGCTTTTATTGGAGTGCTCATTTTAATTGGAATCGTGGTGAATAATGGTATTGTATTGATCGATCATATAAACTACCTTCGATCAACAGGAATTTCCAGAAGGGAAGCGATTTTGCAAGCCGGCCATGATCGATTTAGACCCATTGTCATGACGGCAGCAACCACGGTACTTGGGTTATTGCCACTGTGCTTTGGGGATACTCAAATTGGAGGGGATGGCCCCCCCTATTTCCCGATGGCCCGAGCGATAGTGGGTGGACTTTCATTTTCTACAGTTGTAACCCTGATCATTCTACCAACCATATACCTTCTACTTGATGACTTTAGTCTTTGGACCAAACGAGTAGCCAATATGGCTACCTCACCAAATCTTGTGCAGCAACCTATAGAGAATGCTCCTAACCACCCATCTGACGGAATCGACTGAAGAAGCAGCAGCCTTTATTAAGCAAGGTCAGCTGGTTGCTTTCCCTACAGAAACGGTATATGGATTAGGTGGAAATGCATTAAGTGAATCGTCTGTTGAGAATATTTACAGGGCTAAGGAACGGCCAATAGATAACCCGCTCATTGTGCATATCCATTCCTTAGAGCAGATAAACACTCTTGTCAAGGCCATAACGCCCCCGGCAAAGAAACTCATTGACGCCTTCTTCCCAGGCCCGATAACGCTTATTCTCGAAAGAGCAGAGCATGTACCTAAAATCGTAAGTGCAGGCCTCTCCTCTATTGCAATCCGAATGCCAGCAAACGACACTGCCCTTCGTTTTCTGCAAGCCTGTGATTTGCCCGTTGCTGCCCCTTCAGCAAATCGATCAGGCCGGCCCAGCCCCACGACATGGCAGGATGTATACACGGACCTTAAGGGCAGAATATCCTGTATTCTAAAAGGTGAACAATCGCAAGTGGGCCTAGAATCCACCGTTATAGACTGCAGATATGATCAACCGAGGATTCTTAGAGCTGGGGGGATCCCGGTGGAGAAGATTCAAGAAATAACCTCTCTAAGCGTCGTTTCTAATGGACAACTTGAAGGAGAACACAGTTCACCTAGCCCGGGAGTAAAACACAAACACTACGCACCTAAAGCAATCGTACATATCGTTAATTCTCCCGATGAGGTTGATCCAAGCTTCACTTCCGCATTTATTGGATTGAACCCCTACCCTTTTCCAGAAAAGCTAGGACTCTACCAAAAATGCCTAGACCTAACAGACTATGCTTATCAGCTCTTCCATTTTTTCAGGCGATGTGACCGTGCAGGAATTTCGGACATCTACTGCGAATCAACGTCAAGAAAGCAGTTAGGGAATGCGTTGATGGACCGCATCACGCGAGCATCTGAACGGTAATCCACACGCAGCTAGCAGGATGTAGGCAATGCTGATGTCAACTCTAAATCACCGTATGTTATTAATTCACCAAGTGAATCAAACAAAAACAATCGATGAAGCCCGTTTATGGAAAGCAATGAAGGGCTAAAACGGATATCATAAAAGTTATCCAAGGAGGCGTCTGGAATACGAGCCAGTTCGATAGGTACACTTCCATTACCAAACGCAGTTAATATAAATCCACCCTGGACCCTATTTGGCTGCAGAACCCGTATCACAATCGTCCCCTGTGAAGCACCAGTAGCAGGATTAGGAAACGCAGGGCGGTCGACAAACACCACCCCAGCATATACAGGCGAAACCCGCCAGTCATCAGGATCCTCAGAACAAATTCCATCATCTGCGTTCACAAAATCGGCATCTAATATTTTCGTAATTCCTTCAGGCAACGCGCTTGCTTCATCGATAAAGTCCTCTTGTGCAGCCTGGTTATCACATCCTGAACCAGAAAGAATTAATCCACAAAGCACCAATACTCGTAGAATTGAATAATTAGGATTCACAATACTTGACATAAATAGTAATAGATAGCGAATAGCACTGCTTTGACCCTCCAGGCAAATAATTTGTTCTCAGCTAAGCAGACTCTTTATAGGGTATCGCTACTATTAGTAGTCTCAGATACCCAATTGGTATACACGATCAATCCAAAAGTATACCTACATCTCTGGGATACTTCCTATATTTGAATTCAGCTTATGGATACCCACCATCTATTCCCATTAGCGTTTTGTGTACTAGAATTGCACTGTTGCCGCAACTAATTTTGGGGCATCACGTTTTGAAGCCTCAGTAAACATGCGGTTGACAGTTGTTGTGTCATTCATTTTACGAGCTATACACCCATACTAGCCCTCACCTTGCTCAAAGCCGACTCCTTATCCATCAGTATCAAAGACGTACAGATCGTACATGATCTGTCTTTTGAGGTACAACCTGGCACATTTGTGGGCATCCTGGGGCCGAATGGTAGCGGAAAAACCACCTTGCTACGTGCCATTAGCGGCGTCCTTCCTTTTGATGGATTCCTAACCTTCAAAAACCAGCCTTATTCGTCTTGGAGCCACCGCAAATTAGCATCACACATTGCCGTTGTACAACAGAATCAACGCATTCATTTTGATTTTACTGTCCTTGACTTTGTTCTTCTCGGCCGCCTGCCTCACAAGAGTTGGCTAGAGCAGACTTCCTCAGAAGACAAAAAGCAGGTAGAAAAAATACTCACTGAGCTTAACTTATTGCCCCTAAAAAACCGGCTCGTCACAAGTTTAAGTGGCGGAGAAAGCCAAAGGGTATTTTTAGCTCAGGCATTGACGCAAAAGCCAGAACTCTTGCTGCTTGATGAACCCACTGCGAATCTTGATATCTTCTATCAATTGGATTTGCTGAACCAAATCAGAGAACAAGTAAAGAATGGATTAACCGTCCTGGCTGTTTTTCATGACATTGAATTGGCAACTAAATATGCTGACAGCTTATTGGTCCTTAAGCAAGGTCAACAGATCGCCTTCGGGCCAAGCGACAAGGTAGTCACTGCAGACTTATTAAGATCTGTATATAGAGTTGAATCTAACGTTCATCGGAGTTCAAATAACCAGATTCAAATTCAGTACTTGAACACACTATAGAATGAAAATTTACACTCGGACCGGAGATGATGGATCCACAGGATTATTTGGCGGAGATCGTATTCAAAAAGATCACTTGCGAATTGAAGCATACGGCACGGTAGATGAAACAAACTCTGCCCTAGGCCTTGTTCGTGCTCATATAGAATCTCATCCTGAACGCGGTCTTTTAGAGGAGCTGCTTCACAAAATACAAAGCGTGTTATTTGTGCTTGGAGCCGATCTTGCAACACCAAACAATGCGAAAGTTGAAGTACCTCGCATTGAGCAACCACACGTTGACTACCTGGAAGAACAAATTGACGCCCTCGACGCCCAACTCCCGCAGCTTAAGTACTTTATACTTCCAGGAGGCTCTATTCCTGCATCGTTCATGCATCTAAGTAGAACCATATGCCGCAGAGCTGAACGGCAGGCCGTTCGGTTAAGCCACCAAGATACCGTGAACCCACTTACCATAACCTACCTCAACAGGCTTTCAGATCTTCTCTTCGTACTAGCTCGGTGGACAAACCATATGCTAGAACTGAATGAAGAGACCTGGCGCCCTGAATGATTTTGTTTACCACCCTGTGTAAAACTTCTCAAGTTTTACTATTTTTCCTACTCCTACCCAAGGCTATGTATCTCACCATACTATACTAGCTATTGCAATCGCATGCGATTATCCCTCTTTCTACTCTTAAAAATAAGTGCCCTCACTACGTTCTTTCTTATCCTGGTGGCATTCAAACCCAATGAAAGAATACACCCTGAGGCACAAGCTTCCTTAACTCCCCCTCAACAGCTAACTCACTCACTCGTTGAGTATGATGAATATAATATCAGAAAAGACGCATATGTCCGAAGTTCGCACTCCGTAAAGAAACGCGATACATTTTCTGACATTCTAGATCAGTTTAATGTACCTGCTACAACTATTGCAACGCTAGTAGACATTGCAAAGCCTCATTTGGATGTTCGAAAAATCAGAGCGGGCAACAAATATATCACATACCACCAGAGCCAACCTGATGCAGTGCCTGATTTTTTCATCTATGAAAAAGGGCCTATTGAATATGTTGTTTTCGACTTAAGAGACTCTTTAACCGTTGAAACCGGTAAAAAAACCATTCGAACCGTTACAAAGCATATTAGCGGTTCTATTGAAAGCTCACTCTACCAGACCCTCTCTGATCAGGACGCAAATCCCATGGTAGCTATCGAACTTTCTGAGATCTTTGCCTGGCAGGTTGATTTCTATCGCATCATGAAAGGCGACAATTTCAAGGTCGTCTATGAAGAGGAATATGTTGAGAATCAACCGATTGGTATCGGAAAAATTATTGCTGCAAACTTTACACATGCAGGTGAAGAGTACTCCGCGTTTCCATTCGAATTAGAAGGAAACACCGAGTTCTATAACGATGAAGGGAATAGCCTGCGCAGGCCTTTTCTAAAAGCCCCGTTGCGATTTAACCGCATCAGCTCTAGATATTCGCTACGTAGATTCCACCCGGTCCAAAAACGATATAAGGCTCATCTTGGAACGGATTACGCGGCACCCACAGGAACGCCTGTACGCAGTACTGCAGATGGTACTGTAGTAGAAGCAGGATATACTAAAGGGAATGGACGGTATGTAAAGGTTAAACACAATGGTACATACACCACAGGTTATCTGCACTTTTCCAAAATTGCAAAGGGCATCAAGAAAGGCGTTCGCGTCAAACAAGGTGATGTTATTGGATACGTAGGCAGCACAGGCCTTGCTACAGGTCCACACTTGTGTTATAGATTTTGGAAAAACGGAAAACAGGTTGATGCACTAAGAGAGAAGTTACCTGATACGGTAGAGTCTATTAGAGAGGAGTACCTTAGTGACTTTCTAGATCAAGTAAGCCGCTTAAAACCGGTTCTTGAAGGAAACCTGGCTAACCTTTCCAATCCTCCCAAGCCTCTTATCTACCGGCCCTTACTGGAAGATGTGTACACCTTTCAATAAGCATATGTACTAACTCTGAACCTGGCTGGCCCAATCCCACCAGGACAAAAAGAGCGAATAGAATTCATCCGAGCTGTCGTTTGAAGCCATGTTTGACCTTACAGCAATGATTTGATTGTCTTGCGTACGACGGACCTGTCCTTTTCGAAGATACGTACTCAACTTTTGAAAACTTCGATCGACGAGATAAGTGGCCTCATTTTGTTCGACAAGAACTACATGTACTTCGAAGAGGCTTTCTTTACACATTAAATACAGTTCATACTGCTTTCCTTCCATCGTAAATGTTGCTACTGAGGAAAGAAAAGCGGGCCTAAACCGTACCAACTGACGGATGCCTTTTGGTAATTCGGATGGATTACTTTTCATCCAGTCCATGATTTGCCGGACATCTAGATCTTTGTAGTCTCGTCCAAATGAATTTAAAGGCAACTTAGGTATCCCACCTTCTGCCGACATAGGTGAACGGGTGGGCTCAGCATTTGCAACTCGACTAGGCGGATTATTACGCAGAGGAGGTGACACTGAAGAAGGCCCAGATTCTACTGCATTATTCCCAGCAGATCGACCAGGATCATTTTGTATTCGCGGTGTATTCCTTGGCTGAGAAACACTGGAGGAATTCCCTTGATTGGAACTAGCAGTCCGCGTAGGTTGAGGATCAGCCTGGCT
>JAHQVL010000024.1 GCA_019634345.1 Rhodothermaceae bacterium | reverse complement strand
GTACTGATACACTCAATCCCCTCGCCCTCGAGCGTACGTTTCATCTCTTTGACAGGCATTTCTGCCAGCGGACCAAAGCCGTACTTTCCGTAGCCCAATGGCGAGCACATTTCCATCCCTTGATACCCCATTCCTGCCATCTTTTTAAGGGTGCCGGCAAAGTCCGCATTCAGAGGCTCACGAACCACCCAGCTTTGGAAACCAATGTTGAATTTCTCTGCACGGTGAGCAGCCTGTAGCCAGTTAGGAAGGAGTGTGGATGCAGCAGTCACAGCCGCCGCGTTTTGAAGGAAAGCTCTTCTGTTCATGACAATTGAATCGTAAGGTGGGGTACATGAGGGGTGTGGGTGAGAATAACTTAATGAACGCAGGTGTTACAAGCCAGTTTTTGTGCTGATCGTTTGTTGATTCCTCTTCCCGGCGTTGAATCCGTTATACTGACTTTTTAAAGGGAGATGCCCCGCAGGGACAGCGGAGGTTAAATGGTTACCTCTGCCGCCTGAAGTAAAGCAGCCTGTAGTTTTGAAGGCCTGATTGGCGTCTTCAGTGTACTGAGATAAGGGTTACCCAGAGGGTGATGCGAGTTTTCGTATGGAGCTAGAACAACAATCGAGGCCGTTCCTGCTAAGGGCTCAAGGAAAGAGGGTAATCCATCTTGCACCAATTCCCGGGAAACGATAACCACTTCGTACTGATCGAGTTGTTCTGGAGGAGATGCCATGGAGCGTGTTTCCATTGATACCTTCCATAACGTCATGTAATGAGAAAGAATTGCCTGGTTGGTTTCGTTATCGGCAAGAACCAATACGTTCTTTCCGTTCAGCCTGGGATCGGATTGGATAGATGGTTTTAATAGGAAGGTCTTTTGAGAAACAGGGATGGTGAAAGAGAACACAGACCCTTTTCCTGGGATACCTTCGCTTTCCGCCCACACTTTTCCGCCCATCATCTCACAGAGTTGCCTTGAGATAGCCAGGCCAAGCCCTGTGCCTCCAAATTTCCTTGTTGTCGATGCATCCACCTGAGAAAAGGCTTGGAATAAACGGTGCATGCGATCTTCGGGAATACCAATTCCTGTATCTCGGATACTTATTTGTACAAATGGATGTTCTGAGTGGCCACCAGGATAGGTCACCGATACTTCTATAACAACCTCTCCTTCAGAGGTGAACTTGATCCCATTTGAAAGTAGATTAAAAAGGATTTGTCGTACTCGTGTGACGTCCCCATTTAAGAATTGAGGCACTTCTGGGTGAACAACTAGACCAATCTCAATCCCTTTATTGTGTGCTTCCAGAGTAAGAGATTCTAGCATCTCCTCCAGGCAATGAAGTAGGTTATAGGGTGCGTATTCCAATTCAAGCTTTCCGGATTCAATCTTTGAAAAATCCAGGATATCGTTGATCACACTCAGGAGAACCTGGCCACTGGAGTGGATAGTTGAGACAAATTCGTCTTGCTCTTCATCCAACTCGGTGTACTTCAGCAAGTCTGCCATCCCGATGATGCCATTCATGGGAGTGCGAATCTCATGGCTCATGGTGGCCAGGAATTCACTTTTTGCTTTGCTGGAAGCTTCGGCAAGCTCTTTCGCTTCCTGGAGCACATCCAGGCGATTAAGATTCTTGAGAACCAGGCGAAGTATTCCAGCGAATGCAGTACTTGCCAAAACTGTGATTAAAAGGACCAGGTTTCGGCTTTCAATCTGAAAAGGGGGTTCAAAGATATAGTCCAGAAGTATCCCAAAAATGCCAACTCCCAACGAGAAAAAGATAACTCTGGAGAAGTTCTTCTGAGGGATAAGAAAAAAAGAAATCCCGATAGTGAAGGTAAGGTTTATCAGAAGCCCTGTGTACCCGAAGCCATCAAGGATAATAGTGTGAACCAGGCTTGCAAGCCACGTAGATCCGATGGCAATAGTGCGCGCTGTTGACAGGCGGCCTTTCTTGAATAGGACCAACACACCGCATAGAGCCAGGGTGAAAATGATCATGAAAACCAGTCGAAAGGGAATCAACTGGTTTTCTGATCCTAGTAAGAGAGGGATGGTAGAGAGCGTGTCAAGAAAGATTACACCCGTAAAGATGGCTAATACCTTAAAGGCGGGAATATCAATCTTTTTTTCCTGCAAGGATGAACGCTCCAAGTCTTATTTAACTAGTAAAAAGGTGTTTGTCAAAACGCGTCCGCCTGATTCCAGTCTGTATACATAGGTACCGGATGAGAGCTGAGCAGCATCAAACCGGACATCGTATCGACCAGGAGATTGGGACTCATCAACCAGGGTTGCGACCTGCCGCCCTTGAACATCGTAAACCACCAGCTTGACGTGCCCGGAAGCAGGCAATTCGTACTGGATAGTGGTAGTTGGGTTAAAGGGGTTTGGATACGCAGAGAGCGCATAGTCTTCAGGCGCAGGTACTTGAACGGATACCTCATTGCTGTATGCAACGCTGCCATCGAAGTCGACTTGTTTGAGCCGGTAAGTTATCATGCGGCCAGCCGCTGATTGAACTTCATCTCCGAAGGAGTACTCTACGTGCTGGTCCGAATAGCCTTGTCCGTCTACAAACGCCCGCGCCATCCAGGTGTCATTGCTGCCTTTGCGTTGTACTTCGAAGCCGGCATTGTTTGTTTCGCTAGCTGTTGACCAGTTAAGATGCACGCGTCCATCGCTGTACACGGCATCAAAGTGAGCCAACTCGACGGGGAGTAACTTGTCGCCGGGATTGTCCGTTACCAGCATCACGTAATCGTTGTTCTCAAGCGTGACATTCGTGAAACTGACGGTGTCCTGAGTGATGCTGGTCGCTTGAATCATTTCGCGATGGTCCGTAATCGGATCGGTATCCGTATCCAATACCAGCCAGAAGTCCGATGCCTCAGTGCCGGTTACAGTTACCTGGCTCAGGTCAAATTGCAACTCGACGGTGCTGTTTGTTCCTGTTTGTTGAACAAACCAGGTGCGCCCGAGCAGCTTGGCATCGGATGTACCAAACATGACGTCGCTCTCCGTTACGTCTCCATCGTCGTGCCCGAGGAGGAGGAAGGATAGGTCCGAGTCAAAGGTGTTGGCATTGGACGCATTGTCGTCCGCAAGCGAGCCCAGGGCAACCGTAAGTATGTCTGCCGATGCCTGTTTTTGCTCGAGTTCAGACGCATCGTCGCGTCCGATGCCAATGAGGTCGTTATGATAGGCAGAAAGAGCCGTTGCATCCCATAACGTGCTTCCGTCCGATGCCAGGTAGTCATTGCTGACTGTTATGCCATATTTGATGCCCAGGTATGTCTGGACCTGTTCTCTGTCGGCAGTCGAAAGCGAACTGGTAAATCCGATCACTTCGGCGATGCTTCCGTGCCAGTAGCGGTTGCTTTTCGTGTCTCCGAGCTCGATCCCTCCGTCAATAAGACTGGCAGAAGGGGCTTCAACGACCAGGATATTAGGCTCATTGTTGTGCGAAGGATCTGTACCTGATGCGCCGTTAAGCCAGCCTTGTCCCGTCGTGTTCGTGAAGTCTTCCTCAGAGCCTGGCACGTTCCAGCTCGTCGTTGTGCCTTCGTTAATCCGAATGCCTTCATCATCCACGCCGATCTCGCTGAAAGGGCTGTCCAATCCGTCGGGGCTATCAGGATCGGTTACGATGACCACAGTTTGCAGGGTAATCGCGGATGTGTTTTCCAGGCGGCGAATGCTGCCGTTTTCGTTGGTTATCTGCGGATTGAAGTTGAGCCCGGCTGCATCGTAGGCATAGGCCACATTGCCGGCGTCTGTGTAATCGTACCCTTCGATGCTCTGGTCTTCCCAGGCACTGACTTCTCCTCCGGATTCTATTATGCCTGCATCGGCCTTGAGCCAAAGCGTCAGATTTTCCAGGATGCCTCCAGGTCCTGAAGTCGCAATCGGCCTGTCCAGTATCGAGGTGTAAAGTCCGTTTCCATGTGTTCCAACAGCGATGTACCCATCGGAGTCACGGATGTCGATCATGTCAACCACTACGTTTCCGATGGTGCTGCTGCCTTCCTGGGTCCACACGGTAGAGGTCCCGTCCAGGGTTGTCGTTGAATACAATCCGGTGCTTGTGCCGACAAAGTACTGGGTTTCATTCGTTGTTAGCGCGCCCATTTTGATCCATCGAACAGATGGACCGCTTCCACTGCCATCTATATTTTCTTCCAGGGAGCCACTGACGTCCGTCCAGGTTGCTCCTGCATCATCGGAGTAGAAAATGCTCAGCACGGAGTAGTTGGAGAATACGACGGCTACCTGGTCCGCATCGTCCGGATGGATTGCAATACCGTTGACGTATCCGCCGGAGGGGAACGATCCAGAGGTAACATTTACAGCTGTTGGGTCGCCCGTATGTGCATCGTCGAGGCGGTAGACTTCGCCGGCTGATGTGCCGTAATAGACGCGATGATCCGGGTTTGATTCCGAAGCCATAATCGCACTGATCACGCCGCCTCCCGTGATGGCTGTATTTGCAAGCTCAGACCAACCGATGGTATGGGTCACATTTTGGAAATCAGGGATGCTGGACAGGTTCGTGTTTCTAAAAATGGTTTGGCTACCTGGTAGATACATGATTTCGCTATCGTTCGGGTCCAGCACGAACGGATGGATAAAGAGATAGCTTGATTCCAGGCTTGTAGTGGCCAGTGCCCACGACGTTAGCTGGTTCGACGCATTGTATTCCAGGCGATAAATCTGCCCATTCTGGAACGAGGCATATCGGAGAGCACCTTCGTTTAAGAGTGAAACGAATGCTCCGTCGCCGCCCCAAATTTCTTCACCCAGGGTCGACGTGCCCGGTTCGTCCACGTACCAGGTACCGTTATCCTGGGTGCCGCCCATGAGGGCCATATTGGTTTCTGAAGTATGATCCACACCAACGGAATAAAACTGACCACTCAGGTACCCGCGGTTCAACGACGTCCAGGCTACATCCGCAGCCGTGTTGTCGTCCGTACGGTGTACGCCACCGTCGCTTCCGGTGTACATGACATCCGGGTCGGTAGGCGAATAGGTGACGATATGTTGGTCTGCATGATGCGTCCCGGACCAGTCGTCACTGCCTCCGGATGCATCCGAGTATCCAGCAATCCAGTCTGTATTCGTGGAAGAAAACCCATCGGTTGATCGATACAGGGAGGTGCCACCCAGGAAGACCGTGTTTTCGTCATCAGGCTTAACAGAGATAAGCAGGTCATAGCCCCCTTGCGAAGTAAACACACCATTGCCAAAGGATCCGAATCCAGGGATATTGGCCGATCGGTCTTCCCACGTTGTTGTAGAATGCGTGTATTTCCACAGCGAATGATCGTGCGTGCCGGCCCCTGAAGTCTCTGAAATCGTGTACAGTACATCTTCGTTGGATGGAGCAAGGGCCAGCGTAGTCCGTGATGACGCCGTGGACCATCCCCCTGGTGTGATGTTGGTCCATGAAACCCCATCTTCTGATCGCCAGATGCCAGCATCCGTTCCGGGATGGCTGAGTGCGGCGTACAAGACACCGGTTGAGGAGATGACTACATCTGTATATAGCGAGTTACTGTTGTCCAGCACCTCTGTCCAGGACGTTCCGCCGTCAACACTTCGATAAATACCCGAGTACGCGGCTGCATACACCTCATCTTCTGCGAGGTTAGACGCATCCGTCACGATGCGCCAGATAAAGTCCATATCCTGGTCGAACGACTCGGGGCGATCGGTCGAGGTACTTGCTAACAAGGTCCAGGAATCACCACCGTCGGTTGATTTATAAATGCCGTCGCCATTATAAAACGCGCCGCTTCCAGAAGCACTGTTGCCGGTTGCCTCGCCAGTTCCAGCGTACCAGGTGCCGGTACTGCCTGTTCGTGTGTCTTGAGCAACTGCTGTAATGCTTAGTAGTTGTGAGGGGCTGAGGGTTTGGGCCCAGGTTTGTCCGCCATCGACGGATTTCCAGATACCGCCGGAGACGGCGCCGGCGATCAATGTATTGCCATCTGTGGCATCCACAGCCAGTGCTCTGGTTCGGCCACCCAGTGTATCGGGCCCTACTTGCTCCCAGAAATTGATAGCCGGGGAGGATAAAGGGGAAGATAAAGAGGACGTACGTTGAGCAAAGGCCAGTTCTTGTTGCCTGATGCCTATCGGTAGTTCTCCTGTAGACGGATCCTTGGTGCGTTCAAATTCCCATGCTGCCCGGGCTTCGGGGTTATTTTTAGGGGAATCAGGGAGTTCAGGAGTAGAATGAGTTGACGAAAACAGCCACATCGTTAGTAGAGCAAACGACACGACTGCAATACATGCAGCAGATGGGCGCATAATTGATGGATTGTTGTGGTGATAACAACGATTAAGGGCAAGCGTAATGTGCCACTTATAGAGCTATCGCCTAAACAAGCAATCAATTAAGCATCTGCCCAAACCTTAACACCACGGCGCTCGCGTTCCAGGAGATTTGCTTCTCGAAGGGATTCGTAAATGTGGGGGATGTCTTTGATCCCCTTGAGCATGATATCAGGCGTTTCACGGTCGGACGAGCGAATGCGGAGCTGACCGTATCCCATGATCCGCATATTGAATGGAAACTCCACGTCGAAGTCGTCCACCCGATACAATTCGACGGTTGACAGCTTTTTGGAGAAGATGCCCTTTTCTATCTGAATGCGTTGGGAGGTGAGCGTATATTTGGTTGCTAGTGCCTGGATTTTGTAGACGATCCAGCCGATCCCCAGCGTCAAGATCGCGATACAGAGCCGTCCGAACGAAAAGATGGCTGCCGATCGCCCTTCGAAGATGACATGCTCTTCACGGGCTTTGCGTGCCGCCACAAACGCCTCAATATCTTCATGGCAGTAGCGGCATTTTACAGCCGCCGCTTTAATGGTTTCACCGCAGGCGGGGCAGGCCTTCGTGTCTCGATCCATAGGTAGTATGCAGGTGGGTTACTTACCTAAAGGTACGAAAAATCAGGGGGTAAGATGCAAGGGGTTGGTTCGGAGTCAAAACCATTAACGAGATAAAATCACCGAACGTACCAGTGAGCGGTGCGAGGTTTCTGCACGAATCCAATAGGTGCCATTCGGCAGGTTCTGGGATTCGATACTGAATGAAGCGGGTGATCCTTTCTGTAGGTTGCCTTCAAATAAGGCACGGACCTCTCGTCCCAGGATATCAAAGAGCGCAATTCGAATAGGACCCTCTTCGTCTGTTGTGATGGTAAAGGTGGACTGATGCCGAAACGGATTTGGGTACGGAGCGGAGAGTGTAAATGGATTGCTGGTCTTCAGAGCCGGCCGTGCCGACTCATTGAATGCAGATACCGTGTGCCCAGGGCCGCCAATCTCCGCAGATGCCAGGCTGAACTCGCTGGTGTTGCCGTCGCCGTCGGTTGTGGTAAGGACGATGACATCCGTTGGGCTCCAGGTAATGCTGGATGCATCTATGGCCAGGAGTTGAATGCTGTTTTGCGTGGTATAGGTGCTCGATCCGATATAGGTTTTCCCTTCCCCACTTGCGGGGTCATCTGCCAGATACGCGTCCACTGTAAGCGGGTAATTGACAATAGCCGGAGAGGAAGAGATGGAGTATTCGATCCCGATCGCGTCGAAGCTTGCGTTATAATCGACGCGCACTATATCGGGGTAGTTAAGAAGGAAATTGGCTCCAATATCCCCGTCAATAGTGTCGTTTGCATCTGACCCAGGCGTACCGTAAAGGTCAATGCCGCTCCCTCCATTGTCATAGATATGGTTGCCCCTGATTGAGTTGTACAGAGGTAGGTTTACAGACCCGACAACTTCTTGGGCTAGAATACCTTCGTTATTGTTATGTGCAATGGTGTTCGCGTTTTCTGCTTGGGGGTCTATGGATGCTTCGGGCTGATAGCCGACTTGATTGTAGTATGCGGTGACGTTTGTAGGGCCATTGCTGAACCCTGTAAGATGGATGCCTGTGTTATTGCTGATAGCCTGGCCATCCTCCGTAACTCCGATATAATTGCCTTTTATTCTGTTGTAATCCCCCCATATCTGTATGCCGATGTCATTGTACCCGATAACATTTCCATGCTGCTTTTTTC
>JAHQVL010000268.1 GCA_019634345.1 Rhodothermaceae bacterium | reverse complement strand
TGACAAGAACGAGGCGCTCAGGGAATTGCGAGATGCATTCATCTCTAGTACAAAGCAAACCGAAGGATATGGAGCAGGAATGCAGCTTGGAGACGCAGTGGCAGACCGGATCATGCAAACGCGAGAAGCAGATGGCTGGAATACGGAGGCCGATTACCAATGGCATCCTATGGCGCCCGGAGTGTATGCAGAGTTTAATGAACATAGCGGGACGCCCGAAGGATTTATTTTTGGCGCAGGCTGGGGAGAAGCAAAGCCGTTTGCTCTTGATTCAAACGACCTGTTTGTGTCACCGCCACCGCCCGACATACATTCGCCGGCTTATACCCGTGCTTTTGATGAGGTGAAAAAACTGGGCGCTTTTCAAAGTGAAACACGCACCGATGATCAAACGCACCTGGCATTGTGGTGGAAAGATTTTGTAGAGAACTCCCATAATCGCCTGGCAAGGCACCTGGTATCGAAAGAGCAGTTGGGATTGGCTGAAGCTGCAAGGCTCTTTGCATTGTTGAATATGAGTGTGTACGATGCGTATGTGAGTTCGTTTTATAACAAGTTCCTGTACAATCACTGGCGCCCTTATACCGCGATACGATGGGCTGCAAACGATGAAAATCCAGATACCAAAGAAGATGCGTCCTGGACAAATACCCATCAGCACACCTATGCTTTCCCGTCGTATCCTTCTGCTCATGGGACGGCCTGCTCGGCCGCAAATACGGTGTTGGCATCTGTGTTTGGCGACGCATACTCATACACCATGAAGACAAAGGAAGTAGATAAAGCCGGCCCCTTTTCTGGGAAAATAAAGATGGATCCACCGGTCAGGTCTTTTTTGAACTTCCACGAGGCAGCTCTCGAGTGTGCCTTCTCACGGGTGTATCTTGGAATCCATTTCTCATACGACTCGTTAGAAGGCGTAGACCTGGGCCGCAACGTGGGGCGCCACGTCGTTGAGAAGTACTTAACTGCAAGGTAGCCATCCAATCTACGCCGAATGCCTCTACCCATCCTGATTGAGTTTAAACGGTACAAAGCCATTGTTGATAAAACCCTTGAGCAACTATCCGATGCTCAGCTCAATCATGTGCCTTATCCTGACGGGAATTCCATTGCGATGATCATCCGTCATCTCAGTGGAAACTTAACGTCACGTTTTACAGATTTCTTGACATCAGACGGAGAGAAAGCGTGGAGGAATAGAGAGCAGGAGTTTGCAGAAGGGGTGTACGATCGAAAGGAGCTGGTGAAGAACTGGGAAGCTGCCTGGGCAATTCTTATGCGTGCTGTTGAGTCTGTTGAACTTGAGGCTGTGAACACTTTTGTGGTTATCCGGGGTATAGCGTTGACTGCCGAAGAAGCGTTGAATCGATCTGCCTCACACATCGCTTATCATGCCGGTCAGATAGTTTTGTTAGGACGCATGTATCAAGGAGAGGATTGGGAGTGGATAACCATACCGAGAGGAAAATCTGCTGAATACAACGCCAATCCAACGATGGAAAAATCGCTTAAGTGATCTCTATTGCAAGAATAAATGGATAACAAAAATCGCTGTATTTGGAAACGAAACACCAGAAGAGTACTTTTAAATTGCAGATGTACGTGCGCCCACCTATATTTGCACTCGTTTTAAGATCGACCTGCCTGTATAATATATGTTACCTAGAATACTTGCCATTCTTTTGTTGCTTGCCAGTTTTATATTGGCAGGTAAGCTGGTAATTGATGCAACAGTATTTGATTTTTGGACGGCACAGTGGTTTATCGGCGTATTAGGTACGCTTGCCATGATTGGTGCAGGAGTAGCATTGCTTTTCTTTAGCCAGGAAGACGAAGTCTACCTGGCTCTTGCTATTTTTGGATGTGTTTATGTCCTGGCTACGGCCATTGTATACGTTGCATGGTCCATTCAGCATATATCCGAATCCCTTACCTTTGCCCGTTACATCGGTTTTCTCTTGTTGTTTTTGCTGTCAGGTGCTGTGGCTTCTGTCAGTTTGCGGGTGTATTCCGACAATGAGGGGTTTGGAGAGATTTATCTGTTTCCCGCCTGGTTGGTAGGGTTTGCGAATGTCTTCTGCATCCTGTACGTCGCTTACAAGTACGTATTCGAACAGAGCGCCTGGTTCTTCTGGCCGTTTCTTGGGGAGCTTCTCATCATTGTTCTTGGTGCATTTACGTTTATATCTTGTTATACCATTGGGCAGACGGCGCGACTCAAGCACGCCGAGGCTTCGTTTACTCCTGAATAGTCCACCGAGAATGTTTTCCCTATGCGCCTGTTTGTTGTCGTTTTTATAGTCTGTTATTGCAATTTAACATCTGTCTCTTTTGCTCAAGAACAATACCCACTGTCTGAGCAAAAGCTGTTCTTTGGAGATTGTGCCCCGTTTTCAGTCGATATGGTTTTCGATTGCTATCGCGATTTTGAGGAAGTCGAGACGTTCTTGCAAGACGTGGCGAACCAATATCCAGCCAGTACAGCCCTCTCCTCACTTGGGAAATCATACCAGGGTCGTGACCTGTGGCTGTTGACGATCACCAATTTTGAAACAGGCCCACCCGAATCAAAACCGGCGCTATGGGTAGATGGCGGCATTGATTCAGATGAAGTGGTGTCTACGGAAGCCGCATTGGGCTTCATTCACAAGCTGGTCACTTCAGATGACGCTGAAGTCAAACAACTGCTGGATCGGAATACGTTCTACGTGATGCCCAATATCATCCCCGATATGTCGGAGCTGCATCACCGATCTCCTATCCGCCCCCATGATTCTACGATGAAGCCGTGGGACGAGGATAATGATGGTCTTCTTGATGAAGACCCGCCTGAGGACTTGGATGGTGATGACGAAGCGCTGCAAATGCGGGTTGTTGACCCTGTGGGGCGCTGGGTGATCGATGAAAAAGACAGCCGATTAATGCGACGCCGTAAACTTGGTGATGCCGGCCCCTTCTACTCTTTGTATGGCGAAGGCATCGACAATGATGGCGATGGGAAATACAACGAAGACTGGCCCGGTGGTATTGATCCCAATAGAAACTATCCTGGAAATTGGAACGCGTCTCAAAACGGAGCAGGGCCCTATCCTGGCTCTGAAGTTGAACTCCGCGTATCGCTGGATTTTATCCAAAACCATCCGAACATTGCGGGATCGCAACACTTGCATTCCTCGGGCGGCGTGATCCTGAGGCCGCCCTCTGTGCCTGATTTAAAACTGCCGGCCTCTGACCGCGCGCTCTACCTTGCCGTCTCAGAAAAAGGACTGGAACTAACCGAGTACCCTCTTGCAACTTCCGTCTACGATTGGAATTGGCCTCGCGGGTCAACAAACACAAAGCGCGGCCAGTTATGGCGTGGCAGCAATGGCGATATTAAAGGAGCGGAATCCGCTCGATTCGGCGGTAACTTCTATGGCCTCTCCATGGATGAAGACAATTATGCGGCCTATGGGGGATCGATTGATGGGATGTATCTCTTGTTTGGGGTCCTCTCTTTTGCGAATGAAATCTACACGTTTGGTGAGGATACAGATGGGAACGGGACGATTTCAACCCTTGAGCGATTGGCGTTTCAGGACGAGCACATGGATGGACGCGTTTTCAAACAGTGGACACCCTTCGACCACCCGGAACTGGGCCCTGTCGAAATTGGCGGATGGCGTAAATTTGGTCAGAATAATCCACTTGCTGCAGATCTTCCTCGCGAAGTAGAACGGAATGTCGATTTTATGATGCTGCAAGCGAGCATATTGCCGCATCTCGACATAACTGAAGCCGAACAAGAACAACTCGATGAAGGCATCTACAGAATAAAAGCAAAGGTGTCAAATCTTGGGTTTCAGCCGACGGAGCTGGCCATCCGTCGTCAGGGAGGCCGCGCCATGCCCGTAAAGGCGAATCTCTCGATGGAAAACGGCCTGTTGCTTTCTGAGGAGGCCGAGATTGATCTGGGCCATATAGAAGGCCAGAGCATGACGGAAGCGACCTGGTTGATTCGTGCAGATGCGGGAACCCAGGTACATGTTGAGGCAACCCATCCTAAAGGGGGCACAGCAACACTGTCCATTACTCTTGGAGACTAACACGTTGAAACAATCCCTATTGCACGTTGCCCTTGTTGTTGCTGATTATGACGAGGCGATTGCATTCTTTACCAAAAAACTTCGTTTCACACTGGTAGAAGATCGGTACGTCCCAGAACAAGATAAACGCTGGGTCTTGGTAGCACCTCCGGGTTCTGACGGTGCAACTATTCTTTTAGCAAGGCCGTCGAATGAAGGACAAAAAGCCTACATCGGCAACCAGACAGGAGGGCGGGTCACTTTCTTCCTGGGTACAGACGACTTCTGGAGGGATTATAACCATATGGTAGAAGAAGGAATCACGTTTGTACGCCCGCCAAAGGAAGAGTCCTACGGTATCGTCGCGGTTTTTGAAGATCTCTATGGTAACAAATGGGATCTTGTTCAACGCGCTTCCTGATTGGTCTGTATCCTACCCATTCGTTCATCCATTTAATCCAACCATGACGCGATCTATTTCTGCATCGAGTTTGTGCAAGGTATGTATATTAGTCGCACTCTTGATTTCCGCTTGCTCTCAACAACCTGATTCTGAATTGAGTGTTGATTACGAAAAATACGTTCTTGAAAATGGGCTTGAAGTAATCCTGCATGTCGACCGTTCTGACCCCATTGCTGCAGTGGCTATGACCTACCATGTCGGCTCAGCGCGAGAATTGAAGGGGCGAACCGGATTTGCGCATCTCTTTGAACATCTTCTTTTCCTGGAGTCTGAGAACCTGGGCAAAGGTGGATTAGACATTCTTATCAATAAGGTGGGTGGTTCGTTAAACGGATCCACCTCTCGAGATCGGACAAATTACTACCAGGTCGTTCCAAACGATGCGCTGGAAAAAATCATATGGGCTGAGGCTGATAAGATGGGCTTTTTTATCAATACGGTCACAGAGTCAGTGCTGGAAAAGGAAAAGCAGGTAGTGAAAAATGAGAAAAGGCAAAGTGTAGATAACAGACCATACGGCCATACCCAATACGTGATTGGCAAAAATCTATTCCCTGAAGATCACCCTTATAACTGGCAGGTGATTGGATCCTTGGAGGATCTTGATCGCGCTGAATTGCAGGACGTAAAGGATTTTTACAATAACTGGTATGGACCCAATAATGCCACGCTAGTAATCGCTGGGGATATTGATGTCGAACAAACCAGGCAATGGGTGGAGAACTACTTTGGTGAGTTTGAGTCGCGAGGTGATGGTACACCTTTGGCTCCTGAAGCTGCTTCGTTGGGGGAGTCTAAGCACCTTGTTCACGAAGATAACTTTGCCCAGTTACCTGCGCTCACAATGGTGTGGCCTACCGTTGAAGAGTTTCATCCTGATAGTTACGCTCTGGATATGCTGGCTGAACTCCTGGCTTCAGGAAAGAAGTCTCCGTTTTATAAGGTCTTGGTCGAAGAAGAAAAGCTCACTTCAGATGTGTCCATGTTTTTCTGGCCCTCAGAATTGGCTGGGCGTTTGCAGCTTTCTGTACGAGCATTTCCCGAAACCCCACTCGATAGCTTGAAGCTCGCTGTTGACCAGGCTTTTCGTAAATTTGAAATGGAGGGGATACAAGAAAAAGACCTCCAGCGGATTAAAGCCGGCCAGGAAACACGTTTTTATCGGGGATTGTCGAGCGTATTGGGCAAGGCCTTTCAACTAGCTCACTACAATATTTTCGCTGATGACCCTGGATTTGCTTCCAAGGAGATTGATGAAATACTGGCTGTCTCCAAAGAGGATGTGCTGCGTGTTTATAACACGTACATAAAAGACAAGGCGTATGTAGCGACGAGTTTTGTGCCTAAGGGCCAGTCTGAACTGGCGGTTTCAGGGAGCACCGTAGCTGAAGTTGTAGAAGAGTCCATTGTGCATGGCGCAGAGGCTGAGTTTGAACTGAGCGAAAATGAAGAAGGGTATCCCAAAACGCCTTCGAAGATTGATCGATCCGAGCCTCCTTTTGGAGAAACTCCAGAAGTAAACGTACCTCCCATTTGGACGGCTTCGCTAGACAATGGGATGCGGGTATTCGGGATTGAGAACGATGAGACGCCTCTGGTGCAGTTTTCCTTTAGAATCGAAGGGGGGCTGTATTTTGAAGATCCCGAGCTGGTTGGTGTGTCGAACATGCTCGCAGAGCTGTTGATGGCTGGAACGGAAGGCAAGACCCCCACTGAGTTGGAAGAAGCTATTGATCAGCTCGGAGCCACGCTTTCAATCGATGCGGAGCGTGAGTCTGTTGTAATAGAGGGCACTGCCCTGGCGAGGAATTATGAGGCGACGATGGCGCTTGTTGAAGAGATCCTGCTTGAGCCACGGTGGGATGAAGCTGAATTTGATATCATCAAGCAGCGGACACTCAATCAGTTGCGCCAGCAAAAAGCGAGTCCTCCTGCAATTGCCAATAATGCGTTTAATACGTTGATCTATGGAAAAGACCACATCTTTAGCAAAAACCTGCTAGGTTCGCTGAGCTCGGTCGAGCGCATTACGATGGATGACCTGAAGGCTTATTACCAAACCCGTCTATCACCTTCCGGGACTGATGTCCATATCGCTGGTTTTGTAAATCAAAACGAGGCATTGCTTCCACTGGATGGCATCGTGAATCGTTGGGATGCTGCATCCGTCGAGAAGCCCGTGTATGAGCTTCCTCCGGCAGTTGAGTCGTCTTCTGTTTATTTCGTCGATGTGCCCAATGCTAAGCAGTCTGTATTGCGAGTGGGCTATTTGGGGTTAAAGGAAACCGATCCTGATTTTCTCAGCGCGAATGCGATGAATTTTAAACTTGGCGGCGGCGGGTTCTCGTCTGAATTGCTTCAGGTGTTACGGGAAGAAAAAGGATATACCTACGGAGCCGGGTCAAGATTTCTGGGATCTTCTATTCCTGGACCGTACCAGTTTTCGTCAAACGTGCGATCTAACGTAACGTTGGAGTCGTTGCAGCTCGTGAAGGATATTGTCGGCACTTATGAAGGCGACTATTCAGAATCTTACCTTTCCGATACCAAAAGCTTTATGATCAAGAGCAATGCGCGGCGCTTTGAGACGCTCGGTGCAAAACTGGGTATTCTTGAGAAAATCAGTGCGTACGATTGGGATTTCGATTACCCCAAGCAGCAAGAACAAGTCATCAAGGACCTCACTGTTTCGGATATGAAGACGCTTGCAAATAAGTATATCGATGTGAATAAAATGATCTTCCTGGTAGTGGGTGATGCGCAGACACAAATGCCTCGATTGACTGAACTCGGTTTTGGAGAGCCTGTGTTGCTATCGGGAGAGTCAAATTGATTGGGTACACTGTAAACTTGATCGATTAGACACTTTATGTTTGTCATCCAGATCGATTAGACACTCTATGTTTGTCACCCCGATCGATTAGACACTCTATGTTTGTCATCCAGATCGATTAGGCACTCTATGTTCGCTATCCCAATCGATTAGACAGTCTATGTTTGTCATCCAGATCGATGAGACACTCTATGTTTGTCATCCCGTTGGAGCGGAGCGATCGAGGGATCTAAGCTTCGAAATAGCATAGGTGTTAGCATAAAGCATCGATCCCTCCACAGAGGCCGGGATGACAAGAATGTGGTGAAGGACTCCTACTTATGAACTAACTTAGTTTACCGTGTATCAGGTGCAATCACGTCAAATCTGGCTCTATATCAACAGCTTCTTTCACTTCG
>JAHQVL010000267.1 GCA_019634345.1 Rhodothermaceae bacterium | reverse complement strand
TGTGGATGAAACCCTGGTAGCCATGGAGCGCGCATTTAAGGTGCTGGTCAACGAGCAATAGGTATCCTATTGCCAAACTCCAATCTCTGGTATATCGCCCGCATCTTCTATCCAAACCCGTTTTTGGGCGCGAAGAGATACCTCATATCGGCCTTCATCTACACCACGAATGGAGACTGCAGGAGCTGGCTGATCGGCCGTCACTGGAGATAGAACGGTAATTAAAAAAACATGCGTGCCGGCTTGTTGGGTGCTTACCTCTCCATACGGGTACTTCATTGCAATCTCTTCAGGTAGTGGTAAGAGGGTAGACGTGGGTTGGATGCCCCCGGCGCAGTAGGAGTGAATAAAAAGATGAGCATGGGGACGAGTAATATGCAATCCTTCTTCAATGGCCTGGATACGCCCCTGTTGGTCGTTGTTATAAGCGAAAAATCGAGCCTGTACGGAAGATGGGGTCTCTGTTTTTACCACCTTGTCGATGAGTACAACCGCTGGCTCCTCGTATAACACCAGAACGGTTCTCATCACCAACGCAACATCTGGAAGAACCAGTTGATAGGCGTGAGTGGCATCGCTCGACCAAAAGTGGTACCCACTGCGCTCCCCAAAACGAACAAGGCGAGCAGTGGCTTCAGAGGCATTGGTGCCCTCGGAGCCGTCTACGTATTGATGCCCTTGCCCATCAATCAAGATGCCGCTGTGCCCAACAGTTCCTCTCATCATCCAGGTTGGGTCCGTTCTGGAATAACCGGGCCGATGGGGGTCTACCACCAACTTTTCGCCATAACAAGCCAGGATGATGCTATTGCGGTCGGCATGTTCATGATTGAACGGCGGGCCGCTTCGCATGGCCACCACCAGGTCTTCAACGCTGTATCCCGTTCGGCTTACGATCCACTCAAGATCCGATCTCCATAGAACCGGGCCAGCCGGGGGAGACGCGGAGGGATGATCTTCCTGCTGGGGAGCCCACAAGACGGACCAGAAGTCGGTCGATGCGTCTCGGTTTGAGGCCAGCCAGGAAGCGTAAGGATCGTGCGTGTGTGTGGCAATCCAATGAGGGACAGAGGAGGGGAGCCCGGTACCTACGTCGCCAAAGTTGATCACCGAGGCCGGGTCTTCGCGGGTAGGAAGGGTGAGGTTTAATGCGTAGTCCATAAATCCGGACCAATTGAGCTGGTCGGATAGATCGAGATCGCGAAACCTGTATAGGATGCTATATGCTTGCATCAAGTGAAGCGCAGTGGCACCTGCATAACTGATCCCTTCATTGTAGGACCCATCCTGCTCAAAAATCTCCCTATAGCCGCTGATGCTATGAATGGCTTGTTCTATCCATCGCTCGGTGTCCGGATTGGATCCGATGTGCCGCTCATAGGCGATGGCACCAATGGTTAGTGCCGCTGCCGGCTCTGCCTTTAGGTTATTCTTGTCGAAGATATAAGGCCAGTTAGACAGGTCCCAGCTTCGGTCGCCAGGCCGGTGTTCAAAGTAGGTGCTGGAGGGGTCGATTGCCCAGCCATCTACCTGCTCTGGATACCGCATTCCCCAAATGGCACGATAACAAGGTTCACAGCCGCGTTCACCCATCGTGCGAATCCAACGATCCCGCTGTGCCTCCGTGATGAGATCTGCCAGCCAGTCAACACATAGAGATACAGCCGTTGTTGCTCTTGAGGCTCTTTGAAAACCAATCGGATGATCCCCGTCCAAGAAATAGTCCCATCGGTCGAAGTTCATGATGGCTTCTATAGCCGTTATGGCAAGTTGCGCTGATGCCTCATGCCCGGTCATTAAATAATAAAATGCCCGCTCGGAAGCCACGTCTGTAAGCCGGCGTATGTGAAAGAGATGGTCGTTAAAAACCAACTCGTCTTCTATGAATCGGTAAGTCCCTTCCACATCAAAAGCGTCAAGCGAGGCCCGGTACTCCGCAAAAAAATCCCCCTTTAAAAACCGATCCCTCACCTCACCCAACCTCTCGTCATCCAAAAACAACCCAACCCACTGCTCATCACGCACACCAGCATCCCATCCCCATACCGCCCCCCCAATAACCCCCATTCCCAACTGCATGAACACCCTCCGACTAACATTCGTCCCCCCAAATTCAGCATTCTGCCCCAACAACCTGAAACCTGAAACCTGAAACCTCGAACCGTTACCCATCCTCGTCCTCCAGCAACGACTTCATCTCCTGCATAAGCTTCTCAGTAGCCTGCTTTTTTGCTTTTGTATCCTCTTTTAATTGTTTGATTTGTTTGAGGAGGGCGTTGTGATCCAACTGGTCTTCTTTTTCTTTTTCTTGCTTGGCTTGCAATTGGGCCATCGCATCCGTCATGTTTTTTACCCACCCCGCTTGCTCGTTCATGAGGATGTCTTCGCTTTGCTGTACAAGCAGGTTTTTGTTGATGTCAGATTCCCGCTCGGTAGGAGAGAGGGCCAGCCACCAGTTCTTGAGGTTTCGTAATTCACTCGATACCTGGTTGTATAATAACAGCGTATTTTCCGTCTGGCGATATTCAAGGTACGTAACGAACGCTGTACCCAGGGCTGTTGTGAGGGCAACCCATATTTCGAGGCCTATAGCTGCTAAGAAGGTGCCCACACCCCCGGAAATATAGATGAGCCATTGCAAGTATTTCAGCCGCAGCCCCATGTTATCGGTGCGGGTTGAAAAGAATTCAATCTGATCGTCCAGGCGCACATTGATGTATTCAGAGGCGGTTGCGATGGTGCCTGGCTTTACAAAAATCGCGTCATCCGCTTCTTTGGATGGTTTGTATCGCTCAATGCCGGCCTCGTTTGCCACTGTTTTCATCAAGCGATCCGAGATGGTCTTGAGTTGATCAGCAAGCCGGATGTCCTTCGTAATGTCCTTTTTTAGCGCGGACGGGTGATACAATCCAGCAGATGTACGGTAAAGGAATATCTCGCGCTTAACGGATTCTGCGGCGCTTCGTAGCAATATCCATTTTGAACCTGCTTTTAGTTTGTTGCTCACCGCAATTAAGATGGATATCAGAATGGGAACGATGATAATCCCATAGCGCATCCAATTATAATAGGCGTGAAGACGGAGTTGCCCTTTTTGCTCATTGATTTCTGCTTGTACTGTTTCGCGGGCTGATCCGCTCAGGCCTGCGAGAGACGCTTCCGCTTCTTGTATGGATGCGTTCAGGGATTCAACCCTTTCTGGAGTAAGTGGCGGTTCAGTGCCAATGAATTCAGTTTGGCTGAGTGCCAGGAGCACCGCAACAACACCTAGAATCAGTATTAGGGATTGGCGGCGGTTGAATATGCGCTGATGCAAGATAGCATTTAGATCGTATTCGGCAAATACACGCCGGGCTTGCAATACGATATCTGTGGGGTGAGTCTCTTCAGGCGAGGACGTAGAGGCTTCGTTGGCATTTGTGTCTGTATCAGCCATAGGTACAGTGGGATGGTGGATTAAATGCACGTTTTGGATCAGAAAGTATAAGAAATCACGTGCTAAACAGCATACCAGGTGCCTGTAAGGGACACTAAGTGTGACGACAATTCAATGCCTCCCCCTAACATAGTCTGCTACAATACAACCCCCTCCGATGTACTCCCGCGTTCTTTTCATCCATCATAACACGATGAATACTCCCCATACCTGCAAGCTGCTTCTTATGTGCAACCAAATAAATCCTGACGGTTTATTTGGTTGGTTTCTTGTTTCTCGTTTCTGGTTTCTGGTTGAAAAGCAGGTTTTTACCCTGGAAACAACCAGAAACAAGAAACCAGAAACAAGAAACCGATCACATCAATTCGCCAGAATTTATGTGATCGCACTATTCAGCCTGCTTCTCACTGTACCTGCCACGGCCCAATTAATCATTGACGACTTTGACGACGAGCACTCCACCCCGGCTATGTCCATCAACATTGCCACTGATGCTGCTATCCTGGGAGGCGAACGTGAGGTGGACAACACGAATAATTCGGTTGAAACATCGAATGGAAACAGTGAATTGATTGCGACCCTAAGCTTTTTTAATTCTGTTCGCCTTGTGTATGATGGAAGCGATGGTGATACCGAAAACATTGACTATGAAGGCTTGGATGGATTGGATCTGGCCTCGACATCCGATGCCCTTGTAATTAGTGGGGTGCAGACCCTTCAAGCTTCTGTTACGATCGATATTGCGCTCTATACAACCGAAGGCCATTCATCCTTCGTCCAGCAAACGCTGGATGCTTTTTTAGAGCCGGTTAACTTAACCGTCCCGTTCTCGGAGTTTAGTGTCTTGGAGGGCGATGGGGCAGACTTATCGAGTATTGGCGCCATTGAAATTGTAGTGACGGGAAATGGAGGCACCATCTTCATTGTAAACAGCCTTGGATTTAGCGACACCCCACTCCCCGTTGAATTGACTGCTTTTACCGCTGTTGAAAACGAGACCGATGTGACCTTATCCTGGGAAACGGCGAGTGAGCTTAATAATGCCGGGTTTTATATCGAGCATCTACGTCCTCAATCGAGCGACTATGAGCAAATTGGGTTTGTAGAAGGGCAGGGGACAATCGACACGGCGCAATACTATCGGTATCTGGTGCAGGGTTTAGCTGCTGGAGTGCATCGTTTTCGGTTGAAACAGGTCGACTTTGATGGCACCTTTGAGTACAGCCCCGTGGTAGAAATTAGCGTGCGGCTAGCATCCACGTATCATTTAAGCAACGCCTACCCCAATCCGTTTAATCCTCAGAGCGCATTTACGTTAACAGTGAGTAGGGATCAAGAGGTGCGTATCACGCTGCATGATCTACTAGGCAAGGAGGTCGGCCTGATCCATTCCGGCTTGATGGAAGGCCAGCAGGAGCAGCAGTTCTTGATTGATGGTTCGGGGCTGCCCAGTGGAACGTATCTATATAGAGTGAGCGGTGAATTCTTTAGTGCCAGTGGCCGGGTCCTTCTAGTAAAGTAAAAGAGTACGATTCGAAACGGCTGCTTGCAAAATCGAAACGGCACAAGACTGAAAAAGCAGCAAGACCCCTCTTAGCGGGTATAAAATGAGATATGTGTGGCTTGGCACACCCCTTGTTATAAGAGAGAACAACCACACACCACCCGCCTTTTTGAGGACTCTCATTCAGTCATCCCCTTGTGAGATTGCTTTCTGAATTTTAACAACCAGACAGTGACTCCTATGTATACCCCCCTGAAAAGTACGTACGGTTCCTCTTCTTCCACGCCATTTGGGTTTTCTCTTGAAGCACAACTCGGCGAAAGCATCTATACCTCACCTTGTACTTCAGCAGGTGTATTCGGCGATCATGTTGCCGCAGGGCTGCTCTCTCAGTCCACCCATATAGAATTTTACGAGGATGATATTACCTCGTTGTATCCAATAGATTCGGACCATCAGCTCTCACGTTCGGGGGCTGACGAGGGCATCTTTACTTTTATGATCGGCCCTCTCGCTAGAGGGCCGACATAAAGGTAATGTTGCATGGATGCTGTGCTATTTAGCACGATAAATAAGCGGATGGGATCGGGGCCCCGTCCGCTTTTTTTATGGAGCTCGCAATCGTAGCTGAGCATTTATCTCCTCGGTCATCCGCTCTATGGTTTCTTGAGTTGTAAGGTGGCCATATGCAAATCGCTCTACATACGTGCCTATGAGCTCAAGCGAGTATTTATCGTGGGCAAACTTGGGGGGGAGATACACCGGCTGATTTCGGTAGATCTGCAGGGTTGCATTGTCCTTGAATTCGGGACGTTCCGCCACCGAATACAACACGGGTTGTGCCTTTACGGTACGCACATAGCGCAAGTAGACGTCGTCTTGAAGTAAGAACTCAAGGAATCGCCAGGACGCTTCCTTATAGGGGGATTCACTATTTACGACCATAGGAAAGGCTCCGCCAGAGGAATACGATGTATGGGTGGAGTCCAGGGGAGGAATAGGTGCTATTCCGTACTCAATGTCTGGGAAGTTTTCACTGAGCCAGTAAATAACATGGTCCTCTCGGATAAACATCGAAACCCGGCCTTGCCCGAAGCCGCGTTGGTCACCATCTAATGTGACGTTGTCGATGTGTTTATCAAAGAGTACCGTCTCATACAAATCAAACGCCGCCTTACCGGCTTCTGAATCGAAGTAACTGACTGTCCCTTTTTCATCAAAGGGGATACCGCCGGCAGAATAGAAAAAGGTAAGCCACTTTTCAGCTGTCCCTTGTTTGTACCCGGTCTTGCGCAAGGAGAGGCCTGTTCGTTGCAGTGTCCCTTCAGGATCTCGTTGGGTGAGTTGTTCGGCAAAGTCAATCAATTCCTCCCAGTTTGCAGGTGGGTGTTCAGGATCAAGGCCGGCTTCTCTAAAATGGGCTTTGTTGTAGTACAAGACGGTCCAGCCGGCGTGGTGGACGATGCCATAACAGACGCCATTGAAATAGGGGGCCTCCCGTATCATTTCGTTGACGCTGTTTTCCTGCACAATCCGTTCTATGTAGTCCGGAGCCGGGTCAATCAACCCAAGGTCTACATATTCAGCCAGTTCGTTTTCCCTGAAATACCAGATGTCCGGGGCATTCCCACTCGCATAACGCAACCGTAATTTGATCTCATAGTCCTTCAATGAGGATCCGGGAAACTGCTCAATCTGAATGTCCACGTCTGGCCGCTGCCTCTCAAATTCCTCTTCGGCCCAATCAAAGAACCCCATTTGATCCGAACTAATCGGCAGCACGAATACACTGACAGGCTTACGGCCATCGCCTGGATCCTCTTGCTGGCAGGCCAGCAAGAGGGTGCAGAGTGCAAGGTGCAGGGTGCAGAGGATTAATCGGTTAGGGGTGTGCATCCAGGTTTTGATTTGGGTTTATGAGCAACAAGATACTAATCGGAGGGGATTCTTTTTATTGTGTTCGGTGTTTGGTGTTTGGTGTTTGGTGTTTGGTGTTTGGTGTTTGGTGTTTGGTGTTTGGTGTGA
>JAHQVL010000266.1 GCA_019634345.1 Rhodothermaceae bacterium | reverse complement strand
TGTGCTGTAATACCCGTGCCTTTATATTCATCTGCAATCGACTCAATCAACCGGGTCAATCCCCCTTTGGTAGCTGAATACGCAGCCTGCTGTGCTACCCCGCGATCCGCTCCCTGGCCCGCAGTAATTCCTATGAGTCCGCCTCCCTTTTCGTTCATGTAGCGAAGGGCTTCTCTGAATACGAGGAACGAGGACGTGAGATTGAGATCGAGCAGGGATTGCCATGAGTCCAGTGAAGTATCCAGTAAAGGCCGTCCGTCCCATCCTCCGATGGTGTGAATCACCATGTCTGGCGTTCCGGTCTCGTCTAGAATGTGCGCAAAACAATCCACTACAGCGGACTCCTTGGTAACATCTGCGACGGTGGCTAAGAGAATGTGCTCGTTTTGCTCAACCAACTCCATGTCAATAGAGCGATCCACCGTAATCAGCGACGCACCCGTACCGGCAAATGCTTTAATGATGTGCCGGCCCAGCCGGCCCGTCGATCCTGTAAGTACAATCCGTTTATCTTCTAATGATGCTGCCATAGTCGAGGATCTCAAATTAATTACCGTCCAGCCAACTTGATCTGAAGGCCTTTTGTTCTGAAGAAAGGGTCCAGCCCAGTGCTTCATTAAGAAGTACCTCTAGTTCCTGATCGTGAGCAAGTTGAACGGTGGCGGATTTATGCTGTCCACGCTGGATGTATGTGATACTAAGCATGTCACCAGGCTTGTGTGAGGCTAGCATCTTAGTAAGCGACAGCGATTTGTGCAGCACAAATAGGAATACAAAACAGGACGAGAAGCGTCAGGAAGAAACACGCCCGTAATTGAAATGGAATCATGATAAATAGAAGGCTAAAAAATGATATAAAATCCGGTTGGATCCTTCGTTATGCAGAAGTATGGTCGTGCACGATCACCCATACACCATCTTTTTTACGAAGAATGAGGGTGAATAAGCCGGTCAGATCTTCTAAGGGAGCCTCTCTCTTTAGATTGAACCGTCCAAATACCGTAGCAGCGCTTGCTGACAATACACTAACATCGTACAACTCAAACGTAAGTTCGCCCATGTTGGCTTTGTCCGGGTAGGTAGTTTTGTATCGCTCCAGGGTTTCTTGCCAGCCTTCCCGCACCCCATTGCCGGACGCAAACCGGAGTGAATCGCTCTTCCAGTAGCTCTGCATGAATGCTTCAATGTCACCCGCATTCCAGTCGCCGACTTGCGCATCAAGAAGTGCACGGATTTGGGAAGCTTCTGCCTGGGTATTTATAGGGGGAGGTTGCACCGTTTCTGTGCAACCCAGGCAAACAAAAAGACATACTAAAAACGCAATGAGTAGGGTGATTTGGCGGTTTTGCATGGGAATTTGGTTAATTTACTCTTGGGGTGGAGAACAAAATGAAAAAACCCTTGTAACACAGGGTCTATAGCAAAAGCTGTGTTGCTGCTAAGGTACATAGTTTATACATTATAGACAGGGATTTCCGGCAATTTCTTGTAGATTCCCACAAATATCCCCGTCAACAAGCCATTCTAAAGTAAAGACAGGAGATCGCTTATACGTACTTCTTGTTACAAACGAATCGTGACCCGATAGCATAACGTTGCTGAAGAATTATTTAGTGAAGGTACGGATGTAACCAAGGTAGTTCATTTAAGAGGTACGGTCGAGACAGTGCGATCCAGTAGGTTTATTTCCAATCCAGCGAGAGATGCTCAGCATGCATCAGTCTCTTCCTCAAAGCGTCCTTTGAGGTTGTTGGCATCTTTGTGTGCCATTTCGCTATCCCTGTTGATAGGGATAGTGGGCGCTGCTATGCCCAGGACGTCCTTTCCCGTTCAAGACGTAGGGCAACGAAGCCTCGCTCCAGCGGATACTGACTCCGTTGTTGTTGACTTATCCCTTAATGGAGCTCTCGCAGCAGATACTACAGACTCTCTGGCTGCAGATACCAGCAGGTTTAACCAGTTCCTTCCCCGATTCCGAGGCGATAGACGTACATCCTCTCTATTCCAACGCAATACCCGTCCTCTGTCAACCAGGCTTGGGAATTTTTGGCGCCATCAAGTCGAGATGGATTCAACCGGGAATAGTTACATCGCTCGCGAGCAAGTAGGCGGAAGTGATGTTCGGTATCCGCTCATCTTAGATTACGATCAGTATAAGTTGCAACGATTAGAGGTTGGGATTAAACGTGAGTTTGAGCGCCTGGCTGAGCAAAGTGCACAGCGCCGGCGAAACGAGCGTAATCGAGGAGGGCTTGGGTTTAATATCGTTGTACCCGGCGGACGAGAAAGTGCATTCTCTAGTATCTTTGGTACCACGGATATTGATTTGCGTGTTAACGGGCAGGCCAATATCAACGCGGGGTTCAATATCCTAAAAAGTGACCAGCAAGCTGTTCTAACAGGGCGAAGCACTCAGGTTGACCCCGAGTTTAGGCAGGACTTGCGCCTGGGTATAGTGGGATCGATTGGGGATAAATTAAAAATCGACGTGAACTGGGATACCGAGCGCGATTTTGATTACCAGAACCAGTTGAAGCTCCAGTACGAAGGCTATGACGATGACATCATCAAAAGCATCGAAGCCGGAAACGTATTTCTGCAGACGCCCTCTTCGCTCATTCGAGGTGGGCAAAGCCTGTTTGGGATTAAAAGTGAATTCCAGGTTGGCGGTATTCAAATTCAGACGGTTATCAGTCAGCAGGAAGGGCAATCAAATAGCCTGAATATTGATGGAGGATCCGAAACGGTTCAGTTCGACTTGAAACCCACGGACTATGCAGAATTGCAGCACTTCTTCTTGTCGTACTATTTCAGAAATAGATGGGAAGAAGCCCTCTCCGTGCCACCTCTTATTACGGTGGCTAACGGCTTCGAGCGTATCACTCGAATAGAAGTCTGGAAATTGCAACCTCCGAGTGCAGAAACGCAAGATCTACGAAAAGTGCTTGGGATTGTAGACTTGGGTGAGAGTCCGCTCGTTCGAACAGAGGCTAATGCCTATGTTGAGGCATTGCTTCCAAACCGGGATAGGGATATTCATGATGAGGCTGTGGTGACGAAGGAAAGCCTGGAGGGGGATGGCTTTGATGAACTCGATTATCAAACAGGAGATTTCTTCAAGAAGCTAGAAGAAGGCCGAGATTACACCTTTGATGAGGTGCTTGGCTATATCTCAATGCGTTCGCCAATTCAGGATAGTGAAGCCCTTGCCGTTGCATTCGAATATATTGCGAATGGTCAACGCTTTCAGGTGGGTGAATTTGCCAGTGAGAAGCCCGAGAGTGATTCACGGTTGATATTAAAGCTGTTGCGTCCGACGAACATGCAGCAGCCTAACGTGGCTAACCAGTTTAATCCTTCGGCATGGTATTACGAGATGCGTAATATCTATCCGTTGAAAGGGCGCGGGTTAAATGCGAATGATTTTGAATTACAAGTGCAATTCAGGGCTCCAGGCCAACCATCGTCTAAAACACTGCCAGGAGTAGGACGCAATCAAACCCTTTTGCAGATTCTTGGGCTTGATCGGCTTAATGTGGATGAAGCTACCAGACCTGATGATAAGTTTGATTACCTGGTCAACTACACCATCGATCCAGGGAATGGGTTACTCATATTTCCCTACCTTGAACCCTTTGGACAACGTATTGCAGACGAAATTGAGGCAACCGTTCCTGAAGGGGAGAAACAGGCTGCCAGAGATAAATTTGTGTTTACTAATCTTTATACGAGGAAACGGGAAAACGCACGTCGAGATACCCAGTTGGACGTTTATCAGATTGTGGGATCCTACAAAGGGTCTGTGAAAGATTTCTACAATCTAAATGCCTTTGCGGGGGTTGTAGAGGGTTCGGTTCGAGTAACTGCAGGGGGCACACCCCTTCAAGAAGGGACCGACTATGTTGTGGATTACTCGGGCGGAACAGTGAGTATTACAAACCCGGCATTCCTCACAGCCGGGCGAAATATCGATATCGAGTATGAGTCCAACTCGCTGTTTAATATCCAGAAAAAGACGCTGATGGGCGCGCGCGTATTCTACGAATATGAGGATAAACTCAACGTAGGCACCACGGTGATGCGCTTGAGCCAGAAGTCTCCCATCGATAAATTCCGCCTCGGTGAAGAGCCGATTGCAAACACCATTTGGGGCCTGGATGGAACGTTTAAGCTCGAACCCCGATGGCTGACGCGTGCGGTAGACGCCATGCCCCTGATCCAAACAAGAGCGCCCAGTACGATCACATTGTCTGGGGAGTTTGCGCAATTGCGGCCCGGTCATACAGAAACCAGTGCCTTTAGGCGTTCAAGGAGCGATCTTCAAGATCTTGGAAGGGACTTTAACAGTGACGAACTCAAAGGGATTTCGTATGTGGATGACTTCGAAGGATTCGAAACCACCTTTTCGTTGAAACAGGCAGGTGCGTGGCAGTTAACAGCGCCTCCCGATTCGATCAGCCCTTTGGTCGAACCGGATCCCTCGCTGCCTCGGTCCACTCGTGACTCGCTAAGAACGAACTGGAGAGGAACGTTCGCCTGGTATACGTTGAACATCAACACGCTCAATCAACTTGGGATTCCAATCACTCCTTCCACTCAAATCGTTCGTATCAACGACGTATTTCCAACCAGGGATACAGATGGTGAGGTAGATCAGACGCTCTCTACGTTGGATATGTATTTCGACCCAACCGAACGGGGGCCGTACAATTATAATACGCAACTCAGTCAATTCTTCAGCCAGCCCCAGGACGTTTGGGGAGGTATGGTTCAGCGTATACCCCAAGGGTTTAACGACTTTAACCTGAAAAACATCGAATTCGTCGAGTTTATTATGCAGCCGTTTCCTGAAGGGCTGCCTGATACTGGGCAGGACGCGAAGTTATTTGTGAACCTTGGGTTTATCTCTGAGGATGTAATTCCGAATGGCGAACTGAATAATGAGGATGGTCTTTCCCTGGCTTCTCTAGGGTCGCCTCCGGATCAATGGGGACGTACGCCGAGTGTTGTGCCGGATACCCGGATTAACATTCAAAACGATGTTACAGAGGACCTTGGCCTCGATGGCCTCTCTTCTTATGACCAGGTGCGCTACGATCCCCTGGCAACAGAACAGGTTTTATTTGCTGATTACCTGGCAGCTCTTGAGGCGGACAATACCAATACGCCTCAATATGAACAAGCGCTGGCTCGTATTAGAGAAGATCCCTCTGGGGATGATTATCACTATTTTGGGAATGATCAATACTTCCTGAATACACAGTTTTACGCAGAAGCACCTTCGATCCAGCAGCGCTTTAGCCGCTACTTTACCTCTACAGAGTTAAACGCGTTTGAAACACAGAATAAACTCGCAACAAACACGTCTGTGAAACGAGGGAATTCCCAGTTCCCAGACTCAGAGGACCTCAACCTTAACTCGACTATCGACACCGGGAATAACTACTTTGAGTATGAAGTTCCGCTGAGTAGAGCCGTTCTGGATGAACAGGGCCAGCCTGATCAACTCGATGATTTTATCGTTGGCCAGGTGGCAGATAGAGAAGGTAATCCTACGGGTTGGTACCAGGTTCGTATCCCCGTTCAAGCATTTACGCGTAGAGTAGGGGAAATTCAAGACTTTAGTAAAATTGAATCGCTGAGAATCTGGACAACAGGGCATTCTGTACCGGTAACGATTCGCTTTGCAACCCTTGAACTCGTTGGTAGCCAGTGGAGAAAAAGCGAAATAGTGGATAGCGAGATATTGGATGAGACTTTCCCTGCTGTTACTACCGATACCCGTTTTACGATCTCCAGTGTTAATAACGAAGAAGATAATGAAATCTACCGATCGCCGATCGGTACAGTGATTAGCCAAACCCGGTTAGCAACGGGTGGACGCCAGGATGCACGTGAACAAGCAATGGTATTACGTGCTGAGAATTTACCGCCCGCTTCTCAACGCGCCATCTTTAAAACCTATCCAACTCCGTTGGACCTCTTGAAGTATTCCAATCTCAGGTTATTTGTCCACATGCACGGGGAGGATTCGGATGGCGTGGACTTAGCTACATTGGAAAAGAACGAAGCACGATCCCGTGCACGGTTGTTTGTTCGATTTGGGGCAAATGAGTCGAACGATTATTACGAGTACGAACAACCGCTCTCACCAAGTGTGTTTCCTATTGACGACCGGGATGAGATATGGCAAACCCAGCAACTCTTTAATGGAGAGATGGTGGACCTCAACTCGGTGAATATTGAGCTGGGGGCGTTCAACCAGTTGAAGGTGGCGCGTGATGAACTGGGGATACCTACCGATAGTCTATTTTGGAACTTTGAAAATGGCGTGCTCCAGGGGCCCAATGCTGAAGAATTTGCACCCCCTGGTACCCGGCTGGCCATTAAAGGGACGCCTTCTCTTGGACGTGTAAATACGATGGTGATTGGGATTCGAAACCCGGCGCCTCAAGGGGACGACCTGGGAGAAGGGCTGGGAGATATTACCGTTTGGGTTAATGAGCTTCGTGCATCCGGGTACGATGAAACCAATGGATGGGCTGCTTTGGCGAACGTTGATATCAAGTTTGCTGACTTAGGCCGGTTCAAGGCTAATGTTCGTCGGCAAACAGATGGGTTCGGTTCGTTGGAGAGTTCGCTCGGAGAACGTGATCAAAACAACATCAACAACTGGAGCATGGCCGGGGATTTGAACCTGGATAAATTCCTGCCCGAACGAGCCGGCTGGTCGATTCCTGTTTCTGCGCAGGTACAATCAAATACCTCTACGCCACGGTTTGCACCAAGCAGGGGGGATGTTCGTCTTGAGGAAATCCAGCAGCAGATTCGAGACCTGGACATCAGCGAAGTGGAGCAAGAAGAGCGCATCCAGAATGTTACTGAGGCGGCTCAAACGTTCAATTTCACGCGTTCCTACTCGTTCCGTGTCTCTAAACAAAATTCCCGCAATGGACTGATGAGGGTCCTTGTCGATGGGCTCTCGTTTAATCATTCGTACACAGATTCTGATGCCAGAAGCCCCTCTCAAAAGCTGCGCGATTCCTGGCGATGGTCGAGCAACCTCGGATACCGCCTTACAGTCAGGCAGCCTAAAACAGTGCGGCCATTCTGGTTCTTGGACCCTGTCCCTGTGATTGGATTGTTGGGTGATCTTCGTCTAAATTACCTGCCTCAGTCCATCAATGCGTCTGCTTCTGCGGCTCGAAACTTCTCATCTACACAGCAGCGGTCAGAACTAAGGCAAACCGCGCTGGAAGAGCGCGCCCGATTCCCGATTCGTGAACAGCATACGTTTACGCATCGAAGAAACATGAGCGTCCAGTACAACCCGTTTCAATTCCTCAATCTGAGTTTTGACACGAGTACGAACCAGAGCCTCAACCAGCTGGGTGTGGATACGGTATTTACGGTGATTGACCTTCGTGATGGGTTTAATACGACCTATATAAACCAGCGATTGGATTCAACCTTCTATGCGACCAACTCCGTCGGGATTGTCGAGGACGATGAAGGGGTCTCTGTATTCCAGGAAGAACGCCTTGAACCTTTGCCTGCGGTGGATGCCTTCGACGGACTCTTTAAAAATAGCGACATGCTGCGTACCGAACAGCATGACCAGCGGTTCAACGCTACGTTCCAACCAACCTTTAGCCGTACGGGTGCATTAAATTGGATTACCATTCAACCGGTAACTTATTCTGTCCAGTACAGTTGGCAAAATGCGGCAGCAGGAAGGCTTACTGGGGCTAATGTTCGAAATCAGGTAAGCGTTCGGAGCGGGGTAACCCTCCGGCCTTTGGATCTATGGCGTAAAATTCCGTTTTACGAAAAGATGGAAGAACAGCAGAGGACCGCTGAACAGGAAAGCCAGCGCAAAAAGAGAGAACGAGAAGTAAAACGACAGGAAAAAAGAGACGCAAAGAAGCTGGCAAAAGAAGAGCGTAAGCAGCAACGGGAAGAAGAAGCAGAACGACGAAGGCAATTGGAAGAAGAGCGGCGGTTAGAAAATGAGCGACGCGAAGCGGAAGGCTTGCCTCCATTGCCTGATATAGATGAAGAGTTGGAAGAGGAAGCAGTAGAAGGTATTTTGCCGGACTCGGTTCTTGTAGCACCTGATTCTGCTCTTGTAGCTCCTGACTCTGTTCTTGTTGATTCAGCCTTTGTTCAACCAAATCCTGGTCTGACCGACGAGGAAGAGGGGATTGGTGCGGACTCCCTGGCAATCCCTGGTGGAGTACAGCCCGGTGTAGAACAGGAGGAAGAAAAGAAAAAGCCGTCCTTCAAGTTGCCTCTGCCCAAGCCTCTGCCGCTTCTCCGGCGCCTGGTATTGGCTGCAACGGGGGTTAGAGATCTTAGCATAACGTATACCGGAAGCAGGAATTCTTCTTCGAGTAACGTGGGTAGGGCACAGTTCAATAGCTTTAATCAACTGTCTGCTGTAGATGTGAATTACAGCCTGATTGATTCGTGGTTTAGGAATAAAGGCCCTTCAGTCGCCTATCGTTTTGGGCTGGAAAGGAGCTTGCCGATTACCTCCCGTGTAGTGACTCCAAACCTCCAGGTGACGGATGTGCTTACTGACAACAACAGAATCCAGGCACAAACTGCGCTCAATCCAAGCTCAACCCTAACGATTAACCTGAATTGGAATGTGGATTGGGGGACAAACCAAAACTTGACCTATCGCCCCTCTGATGAGATCATCAGCGAGATTACAGAAAACACGATTGACATCTCTCAAACCGAGCGTGGCAATAACAAGGCGTCCGTTTGGGCCTTTAGGGCAGATTATGTATCCCTCTTTGCGAATCAGTTGGATACCTACATCGAAGATGCAGGCGCCGATGTGAATACACTCACCGATGCAAACAGGGACGGCAGGGTCGTCCTCACGAACGATGCGCTGGTTGAGGACTTCCTGGGTACGTATCTGGTTGGATCCCGGGCATTGGATAGCCGAGGTCTGTTGCCGTTTCCTTTGCCAGGATGGCGCGTCAACTTTACGGGCTTATCCAACTGGCCGGTTTTTGAACTATTCGCTCAAAATGCTACCCTCCGCCATGGATACAGCGCTGATTTTAGCACCGATTACAGGTCCAATGTGTTTTCTGCAGGTGCAGACTCCACCAACACCTTTAACCTTGGTGGAAAAACGGTGATCTATCAGGTCCCTGATGTAGAAACAGGAACGGTTCGCGTCAATGAGCGATTCCAGCCACTGGTTGGCCTGGATCTAAGCTTTAAGAACCAGATCCAGATGAACATGGCCTGGAATAAAAGCAATACGTATTCATTGAGTACGACCAGCTTCTCTGTAAACGAAAGCAGAACCAGTGAATTGTCGTTCTCGGCGAGCTATCAGAAGCGAGGGATGAAACTGCCGTTCTTTAAAAAGCGGCTAGACAACCGGGTGAGCTTTAGCTTTACGTTGTCCCGTGCGATTATTGATGATCAGCGATACCAGTTGCGTCTCGCTTTGGAAGAAGCCATCGCTGCAGTTGATGATGGTCTGGATTACGACATAAACAATTCCACACTAGGCAACAACGTCTCTGTGGTCACCGCCTCTACCCGTTTCACCTTGACCCCTCAGATATCCTATCAATTCAGTAATCGCGTATCCGGTGACTTCCGCTTGCGCATAGAGAATTTCGATAGCGAAGACAGTCGTATCCCCTCCACCCAAACCACCTCCGGCACCTTCAACATCCGAGTTAGTATACAGAACTAATAGCAATCAAAGCGGATTCTCTGATTGCGTTCCGAGTTTCGGGTTTGTTTCTGGTTTTCCAGCTTCGAACATGCAACCAACCCGAAACGCGAAACCCGAAACCCGAAACCAATCAAATTGCTAAATTTGATTGTTAAGCCAATGCAAGAAGTTGTCGTTTGTTCGTTGGGGCGTGTAGACTACGAGCCTACATGGAAGTTACAGAGGCAGGTACAACAGGCTTTGATTACTGCTAAGCGTGCTGATCCACCTCAGGTTATCCCGCATGTTCTTATGTTGGTTGAGCACCCGCCTGTGTATACATTGGGCAAAAGCGGAGATTCAAATAACTTGCTGGTATCGGAGTCGTTTTTATCCCAAAGGGGAGCTACGTTTTTTCATATCGATCGGGGAGGGGACATTACCTTTCATGGACCCGGACAGGTTGTTGGGTACCCGATCATGGACCTGGATCGTATTCACCGTGATTTACATCTCTACCTTCGAAACCTTGAAGAAGTGATGATACGCCTTTGCCAGGAGTACGGAATAGCAGCCACCCGGATAAAGGGCAAAACCGGAGTATGGATTGATACGAAGGACGAGAGCGAGAGTAAAAAGATTTGTGCAATGGGTATCCGTTGCAGCCGATGGGTGACCATGCACGGATTTGCGTATAACATAAATACGGATCTTTCGTACTTCAATTATATCATCCCTTGTGGTATTCAGAACCGAACAGTGACGTCCTTACAAAACGAACTTGGCCGATCCGTGAACGAGGAAGAGGTGAAATCGAAGTTGTTAGGGCATTTTTCTGACGTTTTTGAAGTAAAATTGCAAATTTTGGGTAACCAAGAATCAATTGATTACCTGCAAGAGTTGATTGGCGATACAGTGCCACGCGTAAATTAATAACTACTATATAGGCCCCCGATGTCTTTTGATCATAAAGCTTTTTCTTTTCAGCTCTTGAGCGAAGTACTTTTCTATGACGAGGAGTATGGCGCTACAGGAAATCTGAGCTTGATTGATTCTGAATTGGGTAAAGAGTTGTATGTCGCTTTTTATTCTCCACAGGATCAACAGTACGTAATAGAGAAAGCAACAGAATGGGAGCTAATGGATCCCGATGACGAATCTGAAATCGGTTACGAATTCGCTTCTGATTCGGAGACGCACCTGGCCTCCGAGGATGTTTCTGATATTGTTGAAGCTTTACAGAACCTGGCCGAGGAAAAAGGTCTCTATCCGAGCATGTCTCTATCATTCGAAGACGATGAGGTGGTCTGAGATTGAGTCCCGGTTCCAAGCGTCTTAAACAGTAGGAATCCCCACCCTGCTATAAAGCACACCCCGCCGAGCGGAGTAACGGCTCCAAGCCAGGAGGTATCCGTTAATGTGAGGAGATACAAGCTTCCGGAGAAGACCAGGATACCTGCAATAAACAAATAGCCGCTCGCCCGGTAATTCATGCTCTGCCTGGAAAATCCAATTCCAACTAAAGCTAAAGCATGATACATCTGGTATCGAACGGCTACTTCAAAGGTTGCGAGGCGATCTACTGTAAGCACATCCTCCAATAGATGCGACCCAAAAGCCCCGGCTATCACACCTAGTGCTGCGAACAGCGCACCGGCCCTAAGAAAAATCATACATCAATCCGTAAGGTGTTACGTTACCTGATACGGGTTAATGTATGGGTTTTTTGTGAGGAGGGTGTATGGATTCTATAATAATACGTGCCTGTTGGAAGGTCGTCTCCGGAGACAAGAATTTCATGGGTGCCGGCTTGTTTATAGCCTTCATCCAGGGATTTGACCAGCCTTCCCAATCCGTCATACAGCGCAAACTGAACAGGTTCTGGGTGCTGAAGGGAGTACGTAATGGTAGCTGTCGAATTAAACGGGTTTGGATAGGCCGCATACAATTCGAATGCACCGGGTACGTCCGGATTTTCGATTGACGTGCGCACGGGTATGGAAGAGTTCGCGGTGTACACATAATCCTGGTTGGCCGCATTGCCGTCATTGCCTGAAACAGCCGCTGCATAAACAACAATGTCCTGCACGTCAGTATCAGGAGCTACCCACTGAAACGTCCATTCAGCCGATCCTGCATTGGCAACCGCTGCAGAATGGGTAATGTACTCTCCTAAGGCATCGGAGAACTTGGTGCCGCCGGTCAGTAGAATTTCTCCTGTTGATCGGACGAGGTCATTCACGCCTCGGACAGTAGCTTGAAATCCGAATAGAACGCCATCGCTTTGTTCGATGCGAAGGGTTATGTCTACCGTGTCGCCCGCTTCGAATCGATCTGGAGTTGTCAGGGTGAGAGTGCCGGCCCCCGCATTGAGGGTAAATGAATCGTGACAGCCATTTGTAGCACATGTTGAACCGTCACCGGCACGGGTAGGAGCGCCAACCCGGTTTGAAGGGGCTCCATTTTTTCGAGTGAAACCAAGATCGGGAATCAAAAGAAGAATAATACCAATTACAGCTGCTAGTAACTTAAATTTCATGATGGAATAAATAGTATGAGGAGTAGACGGCTTATAGCTATTATATTATTAAAATGCGTAAAACGCGTATTCCCCTATCCGTTTAGGTAAAATAGGAATAAGACGGCCTAGGAGAAAGGTCAGGAGGGGCTATCAGGGGATAGAACGAATGAATATTCGTTAACAAACGGTGTGCCAGGAATGGTAGGGTAGATCAGCTGGGCTTTAGAATTGAAATAGATTCAATCAGATCTTCTTCAGATACGGATGCTTTAGGTGCATCACCCCATAAACGTTCCAGGTCATAGAACGCTCGCTTTTCTTCGCTGAAGATGTGAACGACCAGGTTTACATAGTCGAGCAATACCCACTGAAGGCTTTCCGTGCCTTCCATGTGCCAGGGGAGTTCATCTCCATATTCTCTGATACGAGCCCTAATAGCCTGGTAGATGGCCTTGATTTGCAAGTCCGACGTGCCGGTGCATAAAATGAAAATGTCAGCTACACCACTAACACTTTGCATGTCCATTACGACAATGTCCGTCGCTTTTTTTGAAAAGGCGGCTTCTATCGCATGTTGGGCAAGTTCGGTTACAGGGAGGCTTGTCACGGAAGAGTCTGTTGGCTGGTTCGAAGTTTCTGGTGAGCGGTTTGAATCAGTAGATGTCATATATAGTGATGGTGCAGATCTAATGTATTGCTGTATTTTTGAATGGAGTTAAGCTCTCGTAGTCTTTTCCGATGACAATGGTCGCGTCGAGGTACTCATCTGCATCGATGTCTTGAATAACCTGGTCCTCCGGAATCCCCACAGCCGCAGCCAACTTCTTGGCAGATTCCAGGTCTCCAATGCGGTCATAAACCATGGATTTTTCTTCGTCAAACGATACGTGGTCGCCTACCTCTACCACATCAAAACCGTTGTTTCGAAGATACTGCGTGAGGTCACCGGCTAATCCAGATACCCCACATCCATTACGGACGCTGACTTGAATAACCTCGCCTACAAGCTGCCCTGTATTGTTCTCACGGTAAGGGTCAATGCCGCCAGAGAAGCTTCGAGAAACAAACACGATGACCAATACAAGTGCCAGAGCTCCGAGAAGGAAAAGTCCTTGATGATTTGGTTCTGTCTGTTCTGAACTCATAAAGAATGAAGTCGAATCCTCAAAACTAGAGAAAAAAATAACGCGGCATGTCCTGGATGGAATACCGCGTATAACGTAAAACCTGGGAGTATGTTGTGCTATAGTTAACGGCCACTGTCTCTCCAGAAAAGATCGTCGGAAGTACCAAAGGAGGCATCAAATCGATTGTATCCGTATCCACGTCCACCATAATAGCCATAAGGAGACGCATATCTGCCGTATGGGCTCTGGCGGAAGGATAAGTGCAATTCGACGTTCTCTGAAGGCTTATAAGCAACTTCAGCATTACGCACAAAAATTCGTGTATTTCCGTTCATATTGCCAGTAGGATCACTGAAAGAACCTGCATTTGGCGAATATGCAGCACTTACGTCTACACGAGCAGCAAGCTTGTCGCTAAACTGCCACATCATCGAATTGGTAAACATACCCACTGATGAAGTATGCCCTCCAAATGAACTGGAGGAAAATTCGATGGATTGATTCATGCGAAATATAGACGGATCAAACAGTTTGTTCAGCGAAAAGGAACTGCTGCTGTTTGAATTATAGAGCTTTGCTGGAGCCTTTTGAGCGATTGCTGTGTCGCGCAATTGCGCCTGAGCAGGTGTAGACGTACTCAAAACAACCAATAACAAAGCAAGCGTAATAAAAATTCGCATGGTTTCTACGTTTTAAAAGGGTATAATTTATATAGTAGTATACGCCCCAATCTCTACGCTGTCAATAACTTTTAGGGCAATCTTTTGTTCTGTTTGTAAAATGTTTGTTACTGGATCGGATGAATCCATCAGGATTTATTTGGCTGTACTAAAGCTAGAATCGGAATTTAACAGGTATAGGTTAAATTCCGCCTGGTTTCCACATCATGTGGGATCTTCTGTGCTCTATGTATCATACACGAGATCGAGCACGTATGCGTACCTGGCTCGTGTAGATCAGATTGTGCGTTCTGGTGGTTCTAGTTAAAACGAAAATGAACGCCCGTTTCGTATATTCAACCGAAGATTTATGAGAAGATCAGTAATTCTTGGTATAGAAAGCTCCTGTGATGATACAGCTGCTGCCGTCCTGGATGATGGGCGGTTGGTATCAAGCGTGATTTCTTCTCAGATTGTTCACGAGGCGTTTGGTGGCGTGGTGCCGGAACTGGCATCTAGAGATCATCAGCGATTCATTGTCCCCGTGGTTCGCCAGGCGTTGGAAAAAGCTGGGATTACGAACGAGGATATTACCGGTGTCGCTGTTACCTCAGGGCCTGGGCTGGCCGGCTCTTTGTTGGTAGGGTTGTCCTTTGCAAAAGCCATGGCGTACGCCCTGGATGTACCCCTTGTGGGCGTCAACCATCTGGAAGGGCATATGTATTCGGTGTTTCTCGAAGAGGATCAACCCTCCTTTCCTTTCCTGTGTTTGATTGTATCGGGGGGGCATACCCAGCTTGTGCAGGTCGATGCCGATTTTAAACACACTGTCATGGGCTCTACGCGAGACGATGCCGCCGGCGAAGCGTTTGACAAGGTTGCGAAGCTGATCGGGCTTGGATATCCGGGCGGCCCCAAGGTAGATGCCCTGGCCGCACAGGGAGATCCTACGTTCCATCAGTTTCCCCGCTCTTCGCTCGGAGGATATGATTTTTCGTTCAGCGGCCTCAAAACGGCTGTGTTATATTACTTAAATTCCTTCTCTGAAAAGGAGCGAGAAGAGCTGCTTCGAGATCACATGGCAGATCTGTGTGCTTCCTTTCAGCAGGCTGTTGTCGATATGTTGGTGACGGTCGTGCGGCGTGCCGTGCGAAGGACAGGAGTAAAAGAAGTCGCTGTAGTGGGAGGGGTGTCTGCAAACTCAGGATTGCGCAAGGCCTTGGAGGCCCTACAGGATAAGGAAGGATTTTCTTTATACGTGCCCTCTATTACATACTGTACAGATAATGCCGCAATGATTGCTAAGGCTGGAGCAATGAGTTTGGAATCAGGCAAAACGAGTACATTGTATATAACCGCTGAACCTTCCCTTAAAGTAAGTTAATTGAGGTTAGTTAGTTCGTATGCTCGTTGAATCGGTACAGAAGATGCTGGAGCCATTGGCAAACGGGTTGCCAGAAGTACCAGAGGACCCCTCAATCGAAGATATGGAACCCTGGCGGTTGTGTATCAACTCGCTCGATCGTACAATAATTCGTCTCTTGAATGAAAGAGCGATTTGTGCAAAGGTGATTGGGCAAATCAAAAAGAATAATGGGATTCCGGTGTATGATCCAAGGCGGGAGGAATTTGTTCTTGATAATGTGCAGCAACACAATGAAGGACCCCTCTCAAATGAAGCCGTTCGGAGATTGTTTGAGCGTATCATAGATGAGATACGATCTTTGGAGCGCAAACACTATGGCGAGAAACCCCCTCAAAATGATGTTTAATACACGTGTGAAATGCGAAAAACGATACTGATAGTTGCATTAGTGGTCTTTGTGCTGTTGGGGATTGCAGGAGGCGTTGGGTATTGGATGGTTTACGGAGTAAATACTCCTGAGTACGCAGAGGCCCGTTCGGTTAAAATTCTCCCTGATGCCTCCTTTGAAACCGTAGTGGATTCACTGGTTACCAAAGGTGTCCTTAAAAATCCAGGTACGTTTACCCTGGTAGCGAATGCGACAGGATGGAGTGAGCAAGTTAAACCCGGGCATTACTCCCTGGAGAGCGGGCAGTCTAACTATGACCTGCTCAACACCATTCGAAAAGGACTTCAAACACCAGTGCGCATTACCATTCCTCCTGGCTCCCGTCCAGACGTAGTGGCTGCTGTGGTGTCCAAACAACTCAATTTTCCTCCAGAGGACTTCCTTGCCGCACTGGAAGACGTAGATTTGGCTACCGAGCTATCAACAGATACGTTGCACTTATTTAGCTACATGCTGCCAGAAACCTACTTTGTGTATTGGTTGACCGATGCAAAATCGCTTGTAAAGAAAGTTAAAGGCGAGTTCGACCAGTTTTTTACTCCTGAAATGAAGCAGCAAGCTGAGGAGCAAAAACTCTCTGTAAATGAAGTGCTCCGCGTTGCGTCAATCGTCGAGTGGGAAACCAACCATGTAGAGGAAAAACCAGATGTAGCCGGCGTTTATCTCAATCGCCTGCATCATCGAGACTTCTGGCGCCTGGATGCCGATCCAACCGTTGAATATGCGCTTCTCCAACTGAATGGCAAAAAACAAGGCCGATGGGGACGCCTGTTCACGGCAGACTATAAAATCGACCATCCCTACAACACCTACAAATACCGCGGCTTACCACCAGGCCCCATCAACAACCCTTCTCCATCATCCATCAAGGCGGTCCTTCAGCCTCGCGACCACAATTACATGTTTTTCGTAGCCAAAGGCGATGGCAGCCACACCTTCACCCGCACATTAAGCGAACATCTCAGAGCCTCCAGAGAATTCCACCGCCTCATGCGCCAAAAAAGAAGAGAAAAAGCCGCAGCAGAAGCCGCGGCTAGCCAAGCGCAAGCGCTGGATTGATCTATCGGTTT
>JAHQVL010000265.1 GCA_019634345.1 Rhodothermaceae bacterium | reverse complement strand
ATCTCCTCAGGAATCAAGTACGTCCGTTTCTCTCATTTGGATGCTCGTATTGGCTTTTGCAGGTGGGTTGCTGCTCAATCTAATGCCCTGCGTATTTCCGATTTTGTCTATCAAAGTATTAGGGTTTGCAAAGCAAGGCGATCAGCCGCCGTCTGCGATACGAAAGCAAGGCTATGCGTTTGGCCTGGGTGTCGTTGTGTCCTTCTGGCTCCTGGCCGGCCTTTTTTTGATTTTGCGGACGGCCGGCAATCAAATCGGCTGGGGGTTTCAGCTACAATCTCCTTTGTTTGTGGCCTGCATGGCCCTGTTATTCTTTGGAATAGGCCTCAATCTCCTCGGTGTGTTTGAAATCGGATTTGGCATGACCCGCATTGGAGCTATAAACCAATCCGGAGAAGCAGGGAATCATGTGCGGCGATCCTTCCTTGACGGCGTGTTAGCGACGCTGGTAGCAACTCCATGTACCGCTCCTTTTATGGGTGCCGCATTGGGTGCTGCCATTATAGTCCCCCCTCCCCAGGCCTTGTTAATTTTCACCTTTTTAGGTCTTGGTATGGCCGTTCCTTACATGGCATTGTCTATGACACCGGCGCTCGTCCGGATGCTCCCAAAGCCAGGCCCTTGGATGGAGGTGCTTAAGCAAGTGCTCGCCTTCCCTATGCTGGCTACCACGCTGTGGCTCGTATGGGTATTCGGCCGGCAGACTGGCGTTGACGGACTTGCGTTGCTTCTCATGGGGATGCTGCTTCTCGGGCTGTCTCTTTGGATTCTGGGCCGTTGGCCAGGCATCCAAATTACGTCCCGCGTGCGCCTTATAACACGAAGCATCGCTGTTATCGCCCTTGCGCTTTCCCTTGGCGCTGTTTACCTGGGAACGTCAAGCCAGGCTGATATACGAACACCTTCAGAAACCGCGTCAAACTGGCTCCCTTTCTCCACAGAGCAGGTTGCTCAACTTCGGGCAGATGGACAACCTGTGTTTATAGACTTTACAGCCGCCTGGTGCCTCACGTGCCAGGTCAATAAAAAAACCACGCTAAACAACAAAGCTGTTCAAGACGCATTTGCCATGAAGGGTGTTACACTCTTTCAAGCAGATTGGACCAATCAAGACATCGAAATCACACAGGCTCTCGAAGAACATGGCCGAAGTGGAGTGCCCCTATATGTCCTCTATCCGGGTGCATCTGCAGCCCCTATTCTACTGCCTGAGATTTTGACAGAACATATCGTACTGGAGGCCCTTGATACGCTTCCGGATAGAGCTCTTGCCCTATCACAAAACTAAATCCTTTGAATTAAGAACCCGTAACCCATACAATCATGAAACGATACACACCCCTCTTCTCATTTGCTATTATCCCCTTGCTGCTCCTCATGTTTGCAGCTACAGACATCCGGAAAGACAGCGCCAGTGATGACGCCGTAATAGGTGAAGCAGCGCCTGCGTTTAGTCTTCCAGGTACAGATGGCAATACCTACACCCTCGAAGACCTCGAAGGCAAATTTGTTGTCCTCGAATGGCTTAACTTCGGATGCCCCTACGTCATACGCCATTACAACTCTGGCAACATGCCTGAATTGCAACAAGAATTTACGGGCAAAGATGTAGTGTGGTTGTCGATCGTATCCTCGGCCCCTGGCAAACAAGGGTATTATGAAGCCCCGGAAATGAATCAGCAAAACAAAAAAATGGGTGGTAGCCAAACAGCCATTCTTCTCGACCCTGAAGGCACCGTTGGGAAACAGTACGGAGCTCGAACAACGCCGCATATGTATATAATTAACCCGGAAGGTACCCTCAACTACAAAGGATGCATCGACGACCAACCTAGAGCCCGAGAGTCTGAGACTAAAAATGCAACCAATTATGTTCGTGCAGCACTCAAAGAGGCAATGAACGGCAAAGATGTATCCGTTGCGACCTCGCGACCCTATGGCTGCTCCGTTAAGTACAACTAATACCTGCGACGCATTAAATCCCACCAATTCATGATCTGGAATAAACTATCCAAATACAGCGACCTTGGTTTGCTCATCTTCCGTCTCGGTTTCGGCCTCGGCTTTCTCTTCTTCCATGGATGGGGAAAGCTGATTGGCGGACCGGAGCGATGGGCCGGCCTTGGTGGCGCGATGAGTACCTTTGGCATCAACTTCGGGCACACCTTCTTCGGATTCTTGGCCGCGTTTGCTGAATCCGTAGGAGGCGTCATGATTGCAGCAGGGCTTTTTTATCGCCCTATCGCAGCTATGCTTGCATTTACTATGTTTGTAGCAGCCATGCGTCATTTTGTATCTGGAGAAGGCACTGCTGCGCATGCCTTTAAAAATTTCTTTGTGCTCTTGGGCCTTTTGCCACTTGGGCCAGGTAAATACAGCTTAGACGCCATGATGTCGAACAAAAAAGAAGCTGTTGTTGAACATGCATAACCCCTATTATAAAACCCTGCAAAACCTGGCCTTTATCTCAGGCATCGCGGGAGTTTTACTCATCAGCATAACGATGACTTCAACGGGATGCACCTACCCTGAGGCATCACATGAAACGAGTGTACCGGTGACTCCTGTTGTCGAACAGGTTGAACAAGATGCCCTTGACAAAAGCATTGAAGCCCATGGCGGAATCGATAGGTGGCGATCGTTCGGCTCGTTGGAATTTACGTTTGGAAGAGGCGATCGGGTTGAGCAACACCACATCGACTTGCACTCAAGAAGGACGCTCATCACTACTGATGAGTACCAGATTGGGTATGATGGAAGTGATGTCTGGATAACCCCTGGCCTTGATGCGTTCTCTGGGAGTCCCCGGTTTATGAATGGCCTCCACTTTTACTTTTTCGCGATCCCATTCGTCTTAAGTGACCCAGGAACGAACCGAGAATACCTCGGCCGTGTGCGAATCAACGACCAAGAATACGAGGCTGTAAAGATCTCGTACAATGATGGGGTTGGCGCTTCATCTGACGATTATTACATCGTCCACTTGGACCCAGAAACCTATGAGATGAGCGTTCTTTTATACACAGCTACCTTCCGCACACAAACTCCGAGTGAGAACTATAACGCGCGCGTGTATGAGGAGTGGCAAGAAGTTGATGGGCTTCTCCTCCCCAAAAAGATAGTATCTTATCGCTGGGATGCAGAAGGACGGCGTTTGGGAGACAAACGCGGAGAGGCATTCTACTCCGATATCAAACTCAGTAAAACATCCCCAGAAGCAGCTCTTTTTGCACCACCTCCTGATGCTGAAATAGATACGCCGGAATAGCACTAAAAGCACAGAGGGCTGAACGAAAAAATCGTTCAGCCCTCTATATTTATTTTCTGGATACTTATTCACCCGATGCGTCTGAATACGTCAAACTCTTCAAGTACGCGTAACTCTTCGGTGCATTGCCTATCGGATCGGTTGATTCATCTTCAAGGTAAAAATGCTCAAATCCGTCGTCTTCTGCAGCCTTGAGTAGAACTGGCCAATCTACCTGGCCTTCACCAATCACAGATTTTTGTTCTGCAGGAAGCCCTCCACTGAGCGAACCACGCTCAAGGCCTTGCTTCATGTCTTTAATATGCATGAGCTTAAAGCGGCCAGGATGACGCTGGATGAGTTCCACAGGATCTACATCTGGTAGCCAGGTCCATAAAACATCCATTTCAAACGCGACAAGCTCAGGGTCCGTCTCATCAATAATAAGATCTAACAGTGTCCCTTCTCCATTTGGATTGGGAGAAGGTTCGTAGCCATGATTGTGATAGAAGAAGGTGAGCCCAGCATCGTTTAATGATTTACCAAATGAATTAAAATCAGCAATGGCTTGCTCAGCAGTTTCTAACGTGAAATTCCCCTGTTCGTGAGGATACCACGCTATACCTGCATACTGAGCACCAACAGCCTTTGCATTTGCAATGACCGTCTCAATGTCGTTCTTGAACTCGTCGTAAGACGCATGCATCGATGTTACTTTTAAACCTGCATCCTCAATCGCAGTCGCAAATTCTTCAGCAGGCATGCCATAAAGACCAGCTGTTTCAACATGGGTGAATCCCATATCAGCCGTCATTTCAAACGTGCCCATGGGATCGTTTTGTGCCTTAGACCTAAAGCTCCAGAGTTGAACTCCGAGCGGACTCTTGAAGTCTCCTTCCATGCTTGCTGTATCAGTAGAGCTCTCAGCAGCATCATATTCATCTCCAGTATCTGAATTACACCCCGCCAGTGGGAGCGCAAGAATCAACAGGAGTAATAAAGGGGTAGTGCCAATTCGGAACTTCATTGGTTAATTTGAAAAGTGAGTAGGGTTTGTTAAAGCGAAATATACATTTCCCTACTATTATACAAAAACCTGAGAAAATATAGTGATCGATTCATACCTCTGATACGCTTTCCCCTCATTGCTGTCATGGCAATCATATTTGATCAGCATCAGTATCCTGCTTATTGTAAATGTTTAATAACATCCTCAAATTACTAGCCGTCCACGCATTACGATTCTGAAGAGGGTTCGTGAACACAACGGACTTTAACAGCGTTATGGATGTACAAGCTCATGACCATCTATTTCATTCAGACGTTGAGATGCATGTAATGCCCCTGGAAAATTACCTATTACAAATCAATCGATGGTGCTAAAGTAAACGCCGAGTTTTTCGAAATGGTCAATGCGTATTTCGGGAAATAAGATTGCCAACAGTGTTTACTTAGCGCCACGTAACTCGATGCATATAGTTACATGGAGCATAAACCTGGTAATGACAAAGAACGAACAGAACGTGCCGCAAAAATAGGCAAATGGGGGCATCGATTCGCGCTCTATTTTGTTCTCGCTGCAAGTTCTTACCTCATTGTGAATTGGATACTCCGGTTCTCCAATCCTGAATTTACATCCGTCCCTTTTTACAATGAGATCGTTATTGGTTTAGTCGTAGTTGTAATTGGGTGGATTGTACTCAATGCCGGAGGCATTTTTTTCGTATCGTATATCTTTGGTTTCTTAATAAAGATGATGCTAGACGGGAGAAGAGAGAAAAAACAGCTCGAAAGAAAATGGCAGAAAGCCAGGAAGCTTCGAGAAAAGAAGGCAAGTAATAAGCAGAGTTTATAACACGAAGCATCTAGTTACATGGAGCACAAACCTCTTACCCGTAAAGAGAGAAGAGAACAAAAAGAGGCCTACATTAAGAAGTGGACGCTCCGCGCTCTTTTTTATGTAGGTGCGTGTGCAGCCCTTTACCTCTGTATAAATTGGGTCCTCCGCTTCTTCAATCCTGAATTTTCATACGGCCCTTTTTACGACGAGACCCTTTTTATTTTGGTCGTAATCACAGGCATTTTTGTCGTACTTAATGCAGGCATAATCATTGTTGCAATAGTAGTGGGGATTCCCTTCCTACTCGTTATGATGAAAGAAAAGATGCGTATAAGACGTGCGCATAGAAAATAGCAGGGCAAATCACAAGGCTACATTACAAGGAATTCACGACCACATTCCTGATTTTGTGTTCGGCATCTGCCCCTCCCGTTGCCGCACCGAATCCTAAACCTCCATATTGCCGATCCAATGCACTCCGCCAATTGATCACTTCGTTACCCTCATAAAACACTCGAATCCCACTCTGCTCTACCCGAACACTCACCTTGCGCCATTCCCCAGCAGTATACACAGGTGGTTCGTTATTTCCGGAGGGTATATATCTTCTCTGTACACGTCCTCGACGCTCCAGTTCAATACGCTCGTCCGTGCCATCTGCTGTAAATACACGGAATCGAATCCCATAACCTGACCCATCCTGAATGAATGCCTGGCTTCCACCGGCAGGTATGGGCTGGTATTCATAAGGACCTTTGTCTTTCAGCAGCATGAGCACGAGCCCATCAGCAGGTTGGGTACTGAAATCATGCCACCCTCTTTTTGCTTCATTTGTAATTGAGTATTCAAATGAAACCTCAAACGGCCGCCTGTATTCTTCCTTGAAGAATACGGCCTGCGCGGCGCTTTTTCTGCCGTCCTGGATAAGTACTGTTTCCGTGGTTTTGAATAGGGGAAATCCTCGATTCGCAACATTCGAGTACGTAAGGACATCGCTCCTCAAAAGCCCGAGCACCTCTTCTCCAGCGGCTGTAATATCTCCAGAAGACGGATCAGGTACAATGAAGTTTATGCCGTTTAATTCGTATCCCAGGTTGTCGATCGACCTTTTGTATAAATCCTGGATGAGTTCTTTACTCTCTTTGGGCTTAACACCTGCGTACCTGATATCAAACTCAAGCGAATCATTACTAAAAGGCATGATGGTCGTTCGAAGCGTATTAAGCTGGTCGAGTTCTTCAACGCCGTACAGGATATTTGACCCATTTGGGTTGAACGTAACCGATGTAATGGAGTTTTCCTGGTAGATACGCGCAATCTCCGTAGAGTCTTCTAAATTCCAGTATCGGACCGTCATGTCCTGAGAACCGGAAGCCAAAATACGCCCACGTGGATCGTAACTAACCCCATTTACCGCTGCAATATGCCCTGTGTAGGTCCTGATTAATGACGATTCTGCAGCGTTCCACAATTTTATCGTCCGGTCTCGAGAAGCAGACGCCAGTGTGTCTCCAGACGCACTAAAGCTCAGATCCGTCACAACATTGCCATGACCTTCATCAAAGAAGATAAACTCGCTGGCTCCTTCTGGCAGCAGGCCAATTCGACCGTCATACAATCCTGCTGCCAGTGTACCTGTTGACTCATTCATCGCGAGGCTGGTAACAGATACATTGCCAGTAAGAATGGTGTCGACCACCACCGGATTTGTCCTGGCATTATCGAGATTCAATTGCCACAATCGGATGCCATCTTCATACCCTGCTATCAGCGTATCTTTATTGGCAACGAAAGCCAACGACATAGCCGGTTTGTCCTCTACATACAGAAAATGCTTGAGCCGGCCCTGTGTATCGCCCTCTCTGTCTATGTAAAACTCCCATAAGAACAGGCTATTATCAGGGGCTGCAGAAGCAAGAAGGTTGCCTTCGGCATTATATGCGATGGTCCATACGTATTGCTCATGAAATCGCGGTGCATTGTCAATCACTTCACGATGTAAGGACCCCGGTATATTGCACCTGCTTAGTTGATTTACGATACCGGTTGAGAAATTGCTCGTCTCGTCAGGGAATAGATAGCCTCGCTTCCAGCCCAGGCAGCGTTGCTGCTCAGGAGTAAGGCCCTCCACACGCGTCGTCTGATTTGTGATTTGATGAAACGGCGGCCACAGCAGGATTTCCCGCTGTTCTGCGTCTGGATCCAGATCCAGGATGCGTACCCTTCCATCAACAAATCCAAGGCCAACATATTGGCCATCTGGACTATACGCTAAATCCGTTACGGCTTCCTCGGTCGGCAATACGCCATTGCTCCATGTCGATGAAGGGACCACTTCTGGCGCCATAATGGCTCCCATCGAAACGGGTAAATACTTCTCATCATCGGAATCAAAAAAATTAACCCAGTCTATGACTTGCTCAAAGAAATCTTTATTGGGGTTAACGACTTCATTAATGCTATGAACCGCATATAACCAGGATTCGGGATACCGGCTGTCTTCTAGAGCTACACGGGCCTTTTGTCCAAATAGCTTGGCCTGATTATAGTTTGCCTCAAGGAGGGCCATACCCGCATTTTCATTCGCCTCAACAGCATTATCTCTTGCTGAGATGGCTGAATTCCGCTGATCTAAAACGAAAAGTAAAGCAGCCGAAAGAATAAGCAAGATCAAGGCCCCACTTAGCATCATAGCATTTCGCGCACGGGCTTTCGCTACGATTGCTTCCTCTTTGGCCTTCAGTAGTTCCTTTTTTTGTTCTACTTCTTGTCGTTCTTTCTGAACGTGCTCTTTTTCCTGCTCGAGCCGTTCTTCTTCTGCTAATCGTTTGTCCTCCGCCTTTTTACTTTCCTCCAAAAAGGCGATGACCTCATCAAAATCTATATCCTGCACGTGTCGTTTACCCCAGGCGGCAGTGGGTTGAACCCGCTCTTTCCACTCCATCGCGCGTTCAAGAGATCCTCCAGAAAGGTATTCCCGTGTTTCCTTGAATTCTTCGGCACGCAGTGCAATCCGTGTATATAAGGATGCTTCCTCGGCATCCTCAACAACCCATTTTGACAACCTATCCCACCGGCGAATCAAGCTCTCATGGGAGATATCCACAAAGTACTTATCCGGATTGTCCTTGGCGTACTCAACAAGAAACAATCTCCAATCATCCTGGAACCGTTTGATGAGATCTTTGATCTCTTTGGTACTAGCACCGGTTATGGCTTTCAACACAGTCAGTTTCGCAGGCCTGCGAATTGCCCGGTTGTTGCTATCCATCCGGGTGAGCGTTTGAAAGACCTTCTTTGTGAGCTCCAGGTCCGCTTCATTATCCGGATCAAGCGCTTGTTCAGCATGCTGATTCAGCGCCCCTTTTATTTCGCCAATCTGTTCGTAGTGCTTAATGTCTAAGGTTTTGGTTCCACTCTCATTCACTGGTGCGACGTTCCACGTTCGCAGAAGCGCATGCTGGAGAAGGGGTAAATCATCTTCGGCTTCGCCCGATTCATTGAGCAATTGATCAGTCAAGCGAGCCGTAATCTCACCCCGAAATAGCTTGACAGGCCCCTCAATCACTTCTCTTCGCTGGCCACGCGTTAAACGAGGCACAAGATACTGGCCCTCGTTCAAGGCTTCAGGGAGCCCACTAAAGAAATCGCAATCACCCAAGAAATCCGAACGCATCGTCAGCGCAATATAAACAGGGATGTCTGCCTGCTTCGTCAGCCCAAGCAGCATGCTCACAAACTCGGTCACCTGCTCAACCTTAACGGGATCGTTGGTGTACAGATTAAACCGGAAGACCTCTTCGAATTGGTCGACAATCAGTAACAGGTTGGCAGACTTGGCCTGAAGATGCGGTTTTAAGAATTCGAGCACTGCCTTCAGGCCTTCGCTATCAATCGCTTCTTTGAATTGCGTAATCCGTTCAACGCTCGACTCTCCGGTGGACATCACCAACTCTTCCGCGAGGCTATAAATCGGATCATCACCTGGCTTCATCGTAGACACTAACCACGCATCCCGATTCGCCACCATTGCCCCGCCCAGTAATTGGGGAACCAGGCCGGCTCTCACTAACGAGGACTTGCCCGATCCTGAACTACCGATGACGGCAAGAAAACGATTATCGTGAAGCCGCTTTAGCAATTCCTGCGTCTGCTCTCGCCTTCCGAAGAACAAGAGGTTATCATCCTGAAAGAAAGGGCGCAGTCCAATAAAAGGTTTTTCGGGGAACGACCAACTCATTAGGCGGCACCTCTCACGCGATCCAATACGGCAACAAGGTCTTGCTCTCCTTTGTTCAGATCGATTAAGTTGACGGGTATAGGACCGAAGTCAAAGTTCACTGCTTCTTTTTCTGGCGGGACGTTAATGACGCAATATTCCTGGATGGCAAGCCCGGATGTCATCTGAAGTTTTAGTATCTCTCCAAGCCACTGGCGCACCCACCCTTCTGCCACTTGCCCATAAAGCACCATCAACATCGTTACTTTGTCCAGCCGCGCTTTGAGCTCACTAAAGTTTGCCGTGGGATCATCTTCGGAAGGGTTGATATACGGTTGCATATGATGCTTTACCAGCAATGAGCCGACATTAAAGGCATGTAACTGGTCCTTTTGGTGGGTCACTACCAGGACGCCGGCTTGTTCACCTTCAGCGGGCGCATTCTCTTCTTTTTGCTGCTCTTCCTTTAATTTTGTGAGTTTATCGAGTACGTGCGACTTCAAATTAGTGGGCAAAATACGCACGAATTCGTAGACTTCCTCGGCCTCTCGCTGGCCCTTCATGAGATCTTTCAGAAAGGCCTGATAATTTTCATCGTCTACCCCGCCCTCTATATCCACTTGCTTTGGCACCCAGATAATTTGAGACAATGAGGCCTCTTTGATAATTTCAATCTGACGTTGGCGGTAGGTATTCGTCGGATCATCGTCCATCGTCCGCCCCGGGTATGCATCAAGCAAGTGCACACTCAGTGAGCATGTTTCTACGAGCTCTTTAACTTTTTCATCGTGCTGCTCTGAAGGATAAGGCGGCGGAATTCGATGGATAATGGAGATATTTTCGCGCTCAAGATCATTAATCAGCTTTCGGGCCGTCTTCCCTAATGATTCAGGGACGTCTCCAATAAATACGGTTTGTTGGTCCGGACCAGCAGGCGTTGGATCCTTTGGGGCCGGAGCACCTGCACTGCCGCTGCCCTTATCAGCAACTTCTTTGAATTCATCCAAAAACAGGTGAAGCGAGTTTGCCAGCTTACGAATCTGCCCCCTGAATTCCTCACTACCCGGAATACTGGCATCTTGCGGACTCCCGCCGTCGAAAAAGGGAAAACCCGACCCACCGTCGAATGCATCTGGCCATTCGTTGTAGTTGATATCTGCCAGGAGCATGTGATAAATACGCCGGCGATTATCCCCAACTACGATCCCATATGCATCAGAATCTGCTTTCTCGAAAAAGGGAGTCAGTTCATTCTCCAGGCAATACCTTGAGGCCTGGTATCCATTCGAATACAGAGCAAGGAATATCGCAGATTCATGCACTCCATCAGCGATTTTTGTATCGAATTGCTGCCCTGGATCCAGGTCGGTACTGTCCCACCAGATATCAACAAGATCAGACCGCCCGACTTTTTTACTGAGCTCAACCTCAAGGTACTGGCAAAACGTCTCCACCCACCCCATCTTCTCGCCAGGGTTTTTCGCATTGTCTACGTGGGCGTAGCTAATAAATATATCGTGTTTAAATCCAGGGATGTAAGCCATCGTCATTCACCCAATGGGCCTTGGTGATGGGGCTCAATCCTGTGCGTGAGTCTGTAGTTCAAGCGGTATATCAAGCGATTACAGTAACTTAACTCTCGGATGAAGTATACGGCATTAACTTAACAAAAACATTTGCTAAGAAAAAGCAACTAAACTGTGTCCAAATTACATTTTATTCATGTTCTTCACCCTATTTTTGCCCATTTCCTAGCCTTATCCAGCACTACTATGAAGAAAAATCAACACAGTGTTGATTTTTCAACACTTCATGCTTATACTTTACTTCGGAAGCACAAGTCAATCGAAAATAATCGTAGAGATTCATGGCCAAAAAGCAGACATTGACGCGAAGAGAGCGTGAGGTGATGGACATCGTTTATGAATTGGGGAGCGCAACAGCCAATCAAATTCATGATCGTATGGAAAAGCCCCCCACGAACGCTGCTGTACGCTCTATTCTGCGCATCCTGGTGGAAAGAAATCACCTCAAATACGAGCAAGATGGTCCACGGTATCTCTACTCACCTACAGTTCCCGTTCAGAAGTCGAGGCATTCCGCCCTTCGATATGTATTGCGCACCTTCTTTGGAGGGTCCGTAGAAGGAGCCATGGCCGCCTTGTTGGACATGGAGGAAAGCAACTTATCTGAAGAAGAACGGGAACGCGTAAAGCGCTTGATCGACCGCGCACAAAAAGAGGGACGTTAATGGATTTTTTCCTTTCACCTGAATCAATTGATGCAACCGGCTGGCTCATTCGAGCCACTATATTACTTGCAGCAGGCATCATTCTGACTGTTATTCTGCAACGATTTGCCGCCCAAGCTCGCCATCTAGTCTGGACCGTGATCTTTTCTGTGATGCTTGTGCTGCCCCTCGGCATGTTTTGGCTTCCTGCATGGGAGGTTGCCGTTCTCCCCCCTACTGAAAACACGATGGCCCCTGATCTCGCTTATCTAGAGGTAGCTGAAGCACCTATAGCCGTTGAAGACCCTGCTGCCGTATCAGGTCATGTTAAGGCACCCTATGGAACGCTTAGCTTACACAATAATTATGCACACGAGGCAACGCCAGAAGTGCTACGCGTTGATCCCTTTTCGAGAACATTCGCAACTATTTTCTGGGTCTGGGTAATCGGTGTCATTTCCGCTCTAGTATCCCTGCTGGTTGGCAAGCTGCGATTCCTATGGCTCACCCACAAAGCGGAATCTGTTTTAGACCCGGATTGGACGGATCAATTCGACAAACTGAAGAGACAGCTCGGCATCTCCCGCGACGTCCGTTTGCTCATGTCCAACGCGATCTCGACCCCTATGACGTCAGGAAGCCTAAGGCCAGTCATTCTTGTACCCGACTCCGCCTTAACCTGGTCAGAAGATCGAATTCAGATGGTACTCGCTCACGAGTTAATCCATGTCCGCCGTTATGATGCATTACGGCATTTTGTATCAAAGATCACGCTGAGCATGTACTGGTTTCATCCGCTAAGCTGGATCGCTTCACGCATGGCTTCGATATGCAGGGAGCAAGCCTGTGATGCTGAAGTCCTCCTCCTCGGTACCAGGCCCTCTGCTTATGCGAGTGAACTGCTAACACTTGCTGACGACATGATCGCAGAGCCCTCCTACGCTGTTTTACCCATGATCCGCAAATCACAACTCGAAAAAAGACTTATGGCCATTCTAGATCCCAATCGCCCAAAGAAAAACCTGGTCGCAAATGGATTGTTATTCCTTCTCGTATCCACGTTGGGTATCGCAACAGTAATCGCCCGTCCGGTACACTCTCTACAGGCTACGAGCGAATTGCCTGCCGTTGCTACTCTTCCACAAGAAGCGCCCGAAACCCCGCTAGCTCCTGAGGCACCCGTCCCTCTTGCTGCGAGCCAGCCACCCTCTGCAGAAGCAGCCCCCAAACCCGTGGCTGCTCCAGAAAGCATTGAGCCTTCTGCCCTAGAAATGCTCCCGCGCCTCGCTAAACCCATAAGCGAAGCTCATATGACGATTCAAGAAGATTATGAGTGCGAGGTCAATTTCAGAGGATCGCTTAACAAAAAAGACAATTTCACGGGCTCCTTCAGCACAGGTAGGCAAGATGGGGTTAATAGAAATCAATACTCAGGAAAGCTCAACTCAGACCGTGTAGTCCAAATGATGACGGGGGATATACGGCTATGCATGAGGATGCATGGGGATATCGAAATAGATGACGATGGTCGAGTCCTAATAACAACAAATCCAAACAGTTCAAACGATGTCGATAGCTGGATGGTCGTAGAAGCTGAAGACTCAAAATTGTATAAGATGGTCATCACAGGCGGAGGCCAAGGCCTGGAACGAACCTGGAGCATTGATGGGGAGATCATGGAGATTGAAGACAATACCGAGGCATGGATGAGACAAGTTATTTCTATTCTGAATAACTATGCAGATTCGCGCAGGCTTCTGGGTAAGGCAAGCAGCTATCGAGGAGAAATCTCCTCATTACGTGGAGAAGTAAGTAGCATGCGAGGAAGGCTTTCTTCGAATCGAGGACGCGTGAGTAGTCTTCGGGGCGAAATTTCTGCACTGCGGGGCCATGAGAGCAGCCTTCGAGGAGAGATTTCCTCTATCAGGGGGCATGAAAGCAGTCTTCGAGGAGAGATCTCGTCACTTCGAGGCCATCTAAGTAGTTTAAGAGCTTCAAATCGTGATGTGGATGAAGATAAAGTGGCTGAGTTCAAAGCACGCATCGCTGCCATAGAAGCCGATATCAAAGAGTACAATGCGGAGCAACGAGAAGAGGAGATAAAACAGAAGATAGCGGGCTTTGATACCGAAGCTAAAATAGCGGAAATACAGAAAAAGATTGAAGCCTTCCAGCTAGAAGAAAAAGAACGCCGTGCTGAAGAAGAAATCAAAGCATTTAACCTGAAAGAAAAAGTGGCGGAGATCGATAAAAAGCTTGTCGAACTAGATGCCGGCAACCGTTCTGAAGCAATGGAAAAAGAAATCAAAGAACAAATCAAAGGCCTCAAGAAACTGATGCGGTCGATGTAGCAGGAGTACCCTTTTCACCCAATTGTTTAAGCATTCGATAATGGGATAAAATCGCTTTACCGAGAGTTGGGTGATAATGATAAGGGATGTTGTGTTTTTCTGCTACACGCCTGATGATAGGACTGATTGCCGGATAATGTACACTACAAATTTTCGGAAACAGGTGATGCTCGATCTGAAAATTCAGGCCTCCCACATACCAATTCAACAGCTTGTTTTGGCTATCAAAGTTAGCAGTGGTTTTCATTTCGTGAACCAACCACACATTTTCCATCACGCCACTTTCATCGCAACTAAATTGCTCAGGTCCCTCAACTACATGAGCTAGCTGAAAAACGATACTGAGGATCATCCCAGCAATGAAGTGAATAGTCATAAATCCAATTACAAACTGCCACCATCTGATATCAAGAACCAGGAGTGGTATCACTATCATGTACAAATAATAAACCACCTTCATGACTAGCAGAAAAAGCACTTCATGGATTGGATGCTCCATCCTTTCATACGGTCCTAAATTTTTCTTTAGAAGGTTCTGGTAGTCTTTAATAAACACCCATTGCAACGTGGTAAAACCGTATGCAATGAATGCATAGATATGCTGGTGTTTTTGATAGAAATAATGCGGTGCCCCAGAGGAAAGGCGTAATAATGGAGAAAGATTTATATCATCATCCACATCATGAATGTTGGTATAGGTGTGATGAACAATGTTGTGCTTAATTTTCCAGATATATCCACTTGCACCAACGAGTTCGAAAGTAAACCCCAATACTCTGTTTACATATTTGTTCGAGGAATAGGCTCCATGTAATGCGTCATGTGAAATAGAGAACCCTATGCCAGCCACTCCAATACCCATCAAGACGGTGAGCCCCCACATGCCAAAGAGAGGCACCTGGCTACTCATGATAAGCGCATAGGACCCGAACGTCAGGGTCAATAATGCAATGGTTTTGAAAACCATCTCACTATTTGCTTTCGAAGATATGTTTTTACTGTCAAAGTAGGCTTGTACCTGAGACTTCAAGTCCTTTATGAAAAGAGTCGCATGGTTTTTCGAAAACTTTACATTGATCGTATTCAAAGAAGGGAGCCAGATTTAGTGTGTGATTCACGGATAAAACAATCACTCCAGTATAAAGCAGATAAACCAAAGTTATACGTTAAGAAACGGATAGTACTGCTTTCACCCGAATCCATATCAACAGGACATACAGAAGCAGGCGCTCGATTCTCCAATTAGGCGTGAGCTTGATGGAATTCCATAGACTGTGTAATTTTTCTTCGCAAATATTTTTGGTACTTTCCAACTAGATGACCAACTTATGGAATGCCTGACGATTCAAACTCATTCAGCACTCTTGGATCCGTCATTCGACCTCCCTTATTTTGGGGCAGATTCGATGGAGGCGGCTCGTTCTACTCACCCTAAATCATGATTGCGACTCATACGGCAATGTGATAATAAAAGTCGCCCCCTCCCCTTCCCGGCTCTCCACCGCCAGGGTCCCCCCGTGCCCCTTTGTCACAATCTCATGAGACAACGACAGGCCCAGTCCCGTGCCTGAACCAGCCGGCTTTGTTGTAAAGAAAGGTTCAAAGATTTTCTCGCACACCTCTTCAGGAATCCCCTTGCCATTATCCTTTACTCGAACCTCAATTTGTTTGCCGGCCTGCCGGGAGACCACACTCATCGTCGGTGTATAGGACTCCTCTCCCGTATTAGCCCGCTCATGCACTGCATAAAAGGCATTGTTCACCAGGTTAAGAATGACCCGGCCTATATCCTCAGGCACAATCTCGATATGCTCAATCGCCTCATCGTAGTTTCGCTCAATCGTCACCTTGAAGTCCGGCGTACTGGCTCGTTTCCCGTGAAAAGCAAGGTTGACGTATTCTTCCAATAACGCATTTACATCAACAGAACGGCGCTGGGCTCTGCCTTTACGGGCGTGTTGCATCATGCTCGACACAATGCTATCGGCACGTTTGCCATGTTCTTTTATCTTTGTCGCATTAAAGGTGAGGTCGTCCAAAATATCCTGAATCTCCTTCATCACTTCAGCGACCGGCCGCTTGCTATTGGACTGCAATTCCTCCAACAAGTCATTCATCAGTTCAACGGAGAGATGACTGAAATTTGTAATGAAGTTCAGCGGGTTCTTGATTTCATGGGCGATGCCGGCTGTAAGCTGGCTAAGGGACGCCATCTTTTCCTGCAAGAGTAATTGCTGTTGCGTATCCCGAAGCTTTTGCAAGGCTAACTCCAGATCCTGGTTCTTTGTCTGAAGATCATCTTGCTGCGTCTGCAGCGACCGGGCCATCAAACTGAACGAACGCGTGAGTGTCCCGACCTCATCTTTTGATGCATTCTCCAGGTGCACGTCAAAATCGCCTTCGGCTACGTTGCGAGCAGCTTTAACGAGTTGACGCACCGGGACGATCACCAACTGCGCAAGCCAGGCCGCTATGACTCCTGAAATCAGAATCGTAAAAACGAGAAGAACAATGATCCGGTATCGGGTGGTTGTAAACCTGGATTCTGCCCGCCGCCCTGCTTCGGCAGCACGCTCTTCGTTAAGACGCACCAGCCCAGCCAGGCCAGCACTGAACTCACCAAATACGGCTCCCCCTTCTCCATTTAACAGGGCAATGGCTTCTTCATT
>JAHQVL010000264.1 GCA_019634345.1 Rhodothermaceae bacterium | reverse complement strand
GAATGAGCGCCCAGGAAGCCGGCATTCCAGTTCCCCCTTTCGTGCACGTGCTCAACCATGACAGGATTCACGCATTCACCCAAGAAGTACCCGCCCCATGGGTGTTAAAGCCTAGATCACAGGCTTCAGCCATGGGCATCAAAAAGGTGCATAGTGCTGATGAGTTATGGGGGCTCATAGAAGCCCTTGGAGACGACCAATCCCACTACCTGCTCGAACGGTTTGTACCGGGCGACATCTACCATGTCGACTCCGTCGTCTTTGACCACAAGGTCCGTTTCGCCCGAGCCCACCGCTATGTTGAAACCCCCATTCGAGTAGCACAAGAAGGTGGTATTTTCTGCTCCCATACGGTAGAATATGGGTCTGCCGTAGAAAAAGAACTCCTGGCAATGAATGCGGACGTCATGAAGGCGATGGGATTGCTACGGGGAGTCTCCCACACCGAATTCATTAAGGCCGAGGAAGACGGTGCGGTCTACTTCTTAGAAACGTCAGCGCGCGTCGGCGGGGCGAACATTGCTGAAATGGTAGAAGCATCAAGTGGCATCAATTTGTGGAGTGCGTGGGCCGAGATCGAAACGTTGCCCTATGAGTCTGGCAAACAAAAGTATACCCCGCCCAAACCTCGCAAAGATTATTCAGGAGTGATCATTTCATTGGCCCGCCAGGAGCATCCTGACCTCTCAGGGTATTCCGACGAAGAGGTTGTTTGGCGGCTCGACAAAAAGCATCATGCCGGGCTGATCGTGTCCAGCAATAGCCTGGAACGCGTCCAGTCCTTGCTGAGCGAATATACTAATCGCTTCCAAAATGACTTCCACGCCACCGTGCCCCTCCCGGACCGCGCTGGGCCTTAAGTACAATCAAATGAATCTTGATGGGTTCTCTTGATCGGTTTCTGGTTGTTTCATGGGTAAAAACCTGCCTTTCAACAAGAGACCAGAAACAAGAAACGAGAAACCAGTCTTCCTTACTTCCAGGTTTCACCAAGAACGCGCACCCAGTTCTCATGAGTAATCTTATGCAAGGAAGCCTCATCAAAACCGCCGTTTTCCAGGGCTTCGATAAGATTGGGCAAACCGGCCGCATCGCCTATATTTTGGGATACCGAGGTACCATCAAAATCGGAACCGAGTGCCACATGATCGATGCCTATGCGGTCGCTAATGTATTGAATGTGACGGACCATATCCTCTAGTGGCGTGTCCTCGTTTCGCCGCCCGTCAGACCGGATATCACGCACCGCGAAATTGAGGCCTATAACCCCGCCCGATTCGCCGATCGCATCGATTTGTTTATTCGTCAAATTGCGCGAGGAAGGAGACAGCGTATGGACGGCTGTGTGCGTTGATACCAGAGGAGCATCCGTAAGCGCAGCAACATCCCAGAAGCCTCGCTCATTAAGGTGCGCCAGGTCAATCATAATACCCATCTGATTACAGGCACGCACGAGTTCTTTCCCTGCATCCGTAAGCCCTGGCCCAATATCCGGCGAATGAGGAAACCGAAAGTCTACTCCGTAGGCAAATGCATTGGGACGGCTCCACACGATGCCCAGAGAGCGAAGTCCCGCTTTATAAAACAGCGGCAGTGCTTCCAGCGAGGGATCAATGGGCTCGGCTCCTTCGAAATGCAAGATAGCCGCCAGCACACCTTGCTCTAACGATTGCTTCAGTTCGCCAACGGTATGAACAACGTGCACTTGCCCTTTAGAGGCCTTCTCTACTCGAAACAGGCACGATGACATGGCAATGGCTGTTTGCTGCGCAAACGAAAAATCAACCGGCGGAAATGGAGGTGTAATATAGCCCGTCTTTGTCTGTATGTCCTTTGGTAATGCAACGGGAGGGTTTCTCGGATAAGGCACAAATACAGCAAAAAAACCACCGCCAAAGCCCCCCTCCTGTGCACGAGGCAAATCTAGATGGCCCTCCTCGTTTCGGCGCATAAATACCTGTTCATCACCGTCATGAAGCCTATACAGGCGCAACAACACATCATTATGGCCATCGAAAATCGTGTACTTAAGATCTTGGGGCATCGAGTCTATATCTGAATGTTCTGAATGCTGAATTTATTCCTAAACGCTCCTTGCACGCAAGACTACGTTTTTATGTTCAACCAACACTACACAGATTACACATTCATTTTTCTCACTGACTGTTATCCTGTAGGGAGATTATTTTTAGGGTGCCTATATTACTTATTATGAGCCAGGACAAAACAGACATATTCATCAGCTACCGGCATAGGGATAGTGCGGCCTCGGCAAGGAGTATCCGAGACCGGCTGGTACTGAGTTTTGAGCATGTCTACCTCGATGTAAGCAACATCAAACCTGGTGAAAACTTTGTCCAGGATATCCACACGGCGCTGAGTACCTGCAATACCTTATTGGTCATTATTGGACAGGACTGGCTCAATGCTTCCAATGAGCACGGCCGAAGGCTTGAGCAACCCAATGATATCGTCAGGCTGGAAATCTTGACGGCCTACAGTATGGGAGCCAACATTATCCCTGTTCTCGTTGAAGAGGCATCCATGCCTCAATCTGCTGACCTTCCGGAGCAATTAACCTGGCTAAGCCTCCGAAATGCACTACGCATTCGGCATGAACAGTTTGATAGTGATATCAACGCATTGGTACAACGTATCCGCGAATACCTTTCCCCCAATAGATCCTCCTCTTCTAGAGACCCTAACGACATTACGGGGACCTGGGAAGGCACAATCACCCGTGAACAAGGGAAGAAACGACAACACATCAAATGCCGATACGTCTTCCTGGAAACGCCCTCGTCTGGCAGTACGGGGCGGCATTATAAGTACAGAGTCGAGTATCTGGGTGTAATGACCGACGATGATCTCATAGGGCCAAAACAGTCGATGTACGGCACGGTCACTCTGAATGGAAACGAACTCACTCCAACCAACCTGCCACCACAAGCTGAGAAGATGAATGCTGCCCCCTGGGTGCATTTTAACATGACGCTATTGGACCCCAAAACCATCAAGGGCCACTTTGGGTACCGGCTCAAGGTACTTTGGCTAGACAAAAAGATGTACTGGACCACCCTGCTCATCCACAAAACAAGCAACGAAGTCGATCCCTATTACAGAAACTCAATGAATGCGGAGCGCCTCAATCAGAGCTAATTACAAGATACACTCTCTTCTTTTTTCCTTCAGCAGCATATGCTCAGCTCTATTAGTCCCGCATGTGGATTGATTTGCATTGTTATCTTGTCAAAGCGGAGTGTATAAGTATATCCCTTTTTATATTTTCAACTCAGAATCAAGTGTCAATCAAGCCCTACACTTAACCCTGAGTTACTCATGCCCACCCTCCGTTCCATCCTCCTCGTTACAGCCCTCTTAGTTTCTCACGCTACATTCGCCCAAGACACTGCTTACGATTGGGTAGGAGATATCTATCCAAAAAACGAGGGCATTGACATCCTCAACTATGCCTTTGACATCCAACTTACCGACAACTCGGAGAGGATTCAGGTAGTCGCTTCGATCGATGCTCGTTATGAATCCGAAGGGCAGAATCAGTTGAGGTTAGACCTTGTACAACAGTCGGATGAATTGGAAGGGAAAGGCATGACGGTCGACCGGGTTTATACTGAAGAGGGGGAACTGGCCTACGAACATAAAGACAATCAACTCTTTATCGACCTTGGCCGCGAAGCCGACAAAGGTGAGCGCATTGAGGTTTCTGTTCAATACCACGGCATACCGGCTATAGGGCTCATTTTAGGCGCTAACAAACACGGGGACTTCACCGTGTTCAGTGACAACTGGTCGTCCAAGGCACGCAATTGGCTGGCAACAGTGGATCATCCCTACGACAAAGCAACGAGTGAATTCATCGTCACAGCCCCCGACCGAATGCAGGTGGTTTCCAATGGACTGCTCATGGAGGAAACAGACCTTGGGAACGGCCTCCGGCGAACCCATTGGAAAAACGCGATCCCTATTTCTACCTGGCTGTTTGCGCTGGGCGCCGCAGAGTTTGCCGTTCAGTATGTAGATACCTTTGACGGTAAGTCGATCCAAACCTGGGTCTATCGACAAGACCGCGACGCAGGGTTTTATGATTTTGCCGTTCCAACAAAACAGGCTCTGGCTTACTACACAGATTTGATCGGGCCCTTCGTATACGAAAAGCTGGCCAATATTCAGTCAAACTCCGTCGGCGGCGGGATGGAGGCTGCTTCCTCCGTATTCTACGGAGACCGATCGGTTACAGGCAACCGTGACCGCCGGTGGCAGCATGTCATCATTCATGAAATCGCCCATCAGTGGTTTGGAAATGCGGTCACAGAATACGACTGGAATCACCTTTGGCTTAGCGAGGGTTTTGCAACGTACTACACGCTACTCTTCCGTGAATATGCCTATGGGGTGGATGACTTCAAGCAGGGTTTGCGAGACGCCCGAAATCGAATCATCGACCATTACAACAAAGACTATGATTTCCAGATCATTCGTGACGAATTGCCAGACCTGGATGATGTATCCGGCGGTATGATTTATCAAAAGGGGGCATGGACGCTCCATATGCTTCGTGAAATGATGGGCACGGAAACATACCATGACGGCGTTCGCGCATACTACGCTGAGTTTATCAATAGCACCGCCCACACTGGTGATTTTCGCAGGCACATGGAGGACGTTTCAGGCCTGGACCTATCCAAATTCTTTGGTCAATGGCTTCACCAGGGTGGTATCCCCCGTCTTCAGGGATCCTGGGAGTCAGATGCAGCCACACTCACCGTTCATCTCGAACAGGTCCAGCCAAAATACTCGTTTGAGATTGCAGTAGAATTCGAGGTTACACTTATTGATGGATCAAAGGAGCTTGTCGTTCTTCAATCGAATAGCAGAACACCAACCACCGAGACATTCTCATTTGACCAGGCGATTACGTCAGTCTCCATCGACCCAAATACTCGCCTGCTCGCTGAGTGGGAATTTACTGAACGGTAAGATTATTGGTTCAGGGAGCAATATTAGAAATATATACTTAAGGCAGACCCGCCTAATTCAAGCTCACATTGCCTCCTTTAGCGGGGTTTACCTTGAGATCATATTCCGGTTGAGAGATTACATTCATCTCTAGAAGCTGCTTAAGCAAGGACTGCCCATCGTTACTTGATCCGTCAGATGGCATGTAATAATGCTCTTTCAGGTAGCTGTTTCGCCGTTCATACATAGAATCAACAAAGCCTTCTACAGCTTGTTCTGTAGGATCGTACTTAAGTAAGGTAAGCGGTTTGTCGGCAGCTGTGAGTATCTCGATGTAGGAAGCGGAATAAAAGGCGTGTATGATGAAAAAGACTGTAGCAGACACAAATAACGCAAAAAACCAGGACCACTCTTCAATAGCACCAAATAGGGTGCAAAAGAACAGAATAATTGAAGCATTGCGGCTAAGCACATACAAACCATAGTTAGGCTGCGACTTTACTCTTCTAAACGTTTTGTCGTTTGAAATGTCCTCAAATCTAAAAAACTCAGTGTGCTCACTCTTCCGATCGGACACCTTCACTTCTACCCTATCTGAATGCAAAATGAGCGTTCTCTTTTCAAGCAATCGCTCCTGTTCGAGTTTCTCTTCCATATGATGGATGTCTGTTAATTGTGGAGAAAGCCACAACCATGGTTCTCTTCGCACGGTTCTCTTGGCACGGTTCTCTTGGCATAGCGCACGCATCTAGCATTCATCACAGTAAAGCTGGTTAACGTGAAATGATCTGATTTATCAGCCTCAAAACCCGGATTCCTCTTCCATAGGCAAGCTGCCACTTAATTATTGGTGGTACAGATCCTGTTCCAGGAAGCCTGGAGCATACTATTGTGCGCCTCGAATCCATTTCCAGGAAGCACGGAGCATCCCATTTTGCGCCTCGAACCTATACCCAGGAAGCATGGAGCATATCTTTCTTCGCCTCATAGGTCTATCCAGGAAGCATGGAGCATATCTTTCTTCGCCTCACAGGTCTATCCGGGAAGCCTGGAATATATCTTTCTTCGCCTCACAGGTCTATCCAGGAAGCCTGGAATATATCTCTCTTCGCCTCACAGGTCTATCCAGGAAGCCTGGAATATATCTTTCTG
>JAHQVL010000263.1 GCA_019634345.1 Rhodothermaceae bacterium | reverse complement strand
TTATATCCATTCTGATTGCTTTGAATATGGAGAAGCTGGGAGGTGTGTTTGATGTCCACACAAAAGCAACATCGTTATACAGCGCTCCAATGTTTATCCCGGTTCTCCTTGGCCTGGTAGTTACGCGTACTCCCTGGTGGTCAGGAATGCTTTCGTTCGTAGTGGGTGTTGTGTCAATTGTGAGTGTTAGCCTGATTATGAATCTTACTCAGGGCTTACCCGCTAACTCATTCAACGCTTTATTCCTGGATATTAATCTATCCGTGTTGGGATTAGAGGTCACGCGTTATGAATTGCAAATGCTAATAGGTACAGGAGCCAGCACCGCTTGTTTTTTTGCATCCATGCTAGTGAACAAACGTGCAGGCGATTACAAAACACGCATAGAGTCTCTAGAAAAAGACCTCCAGACCCCGGCCTGGGCGAATGCAGACCTCCCCGCAGATCAAAGAGGCCTAACCGCCTACCGCCTAACCGCCCGCTTAGCTATTATCATCGGCGGCATGCTCCTCCTGATCACCATCCCCACCCTGACCGCCCCATCCTGGCATCTAAACACCATCGGAGGCACAATAGCCATTCTCATAGGAATAGCCATCCTCACCGCCACAAAGAACCCGAAACAGTGAAAGGCTCTCGCATTTCACACATACCCATAATACAGCCCCATCCAATAGGGCAGTAACCAGAAGGTTGGCTCCATCAATTGGTTGGGACTCCCGCCGTCTGCGACATACGGATTCCCGTTGTGCTTGTGTAAGGGCCGCTCATCTATTGGTAAGACGCGTACAAGAAAATCGTTGCCATGCCTGTCGGGTGAGCGATTCATTCGCACATCAATCCGGTGGCTATTCATTGTATTCCAGCGGACCAGTTCCATCGGAATGCGCTCCAAGGTTTTTCTGCTCTCCGATCGATGGATTTCATTCAATGGGCCTGCTCCCAGTGCTGCTGACATATAATTCCACAAGGGGTTCATCTCTGGTTGCACCTGGTTCCATGTAAACCGGAGGCTGTCCATATACAGCGCCCGGAGAGCAGGATCTTCTTCGTATTTAAGTAGAGGGTAGATGGAAAGGTAATACAGTTCATCGTCGGAAAAATTGATCTCCCATTCTTCGCTGCCCCAACGCCGATACTCAAGCGTATAGTGGGCATACCCTTTCCGAACGCGCTCCAGGTATGCCTCCTGGTAAATGCGATCCCCTGTTATGTGATAGGTGGTTTTAAGGAAGGATAATAACTCAAGGGATCGGAGGGCTTTCTCGTAGTCTCCCTCAGCAGTTTCGTAATAATCTTCTCCCCACCGGCCCCATCGGGTGGGCTCTCCGTCTACATCGATCAAGTCGTAGTTGTTGGCAATGAGATAGTCGGTAAGCAGCTGAACAAGGATGCTGATTTCCTTCTTTTCTTGTTGGTCAGCTACGAGGTCGTAATACAATCCATAGGCATAGTAGTGGCCGACCGATTCGTCTGAGCTGGTATCGCCTTTCCATTCGGTTTCTCCGTCTTCACTGGGATGCCATTCTCCATTGTCCTGATGGGGGAGAGGTTCATCCAGCCGCCTGTATGTTCGTGCATACAATCCTTTGATCGGTGTAATTCTCTCCAGTTTTTTCAGCGCATCAAAAGCTCTCCTTGCTTTCATCCGTGCATCGAATTCGCCGGTAACTGCATAGCGATACGCCATGGCGGCGAGATACATGGCCGTCCACAATCCGTCATTATCGGTGTCGCTCGTGATCGCGCTATTTGGATTGGCGGGTTCTGTGAGTTTACTTCGGGCAACAAAACCATTGCGCACGTGAAAGAGTTCGGTTGTTGTGTCAAAGTGGTGCGCCTTTTTGCCGAGTGTGAACGGCTCCCAGTAAATTTTTGCGATAGCCGTTTTTGTTCGAATCCAAATGGTTTCATACGGGCCCGCCTCAAGAACGATATTCTGCACCTCGTTGTCAGATAACCATCGCTCTGCTCCAAAATACTGCCATCGATCCCACAAGTGAGTCGCTGAGGGATCGTATCGAGCTGCACCTTGAGGCCCTCCCAGCCAACAAACCCCACTTTCCAACTGAAGGTATAATTGCAAACCCTCTACAGGGCCTTTCTCCCAATTTGTCCAGGGAGTAGGACTACCTTCTTGCATAATTGCTTCTGGAAGAGCGTCTGCATCAAGGGAGATGCGTTCAATCCTCTTTTGCAAGTACGTTCCTTGATAAGAGTTGGCCTGTCCAGGATTCTGAGAATTATCTGTTTGTGGGCCCGTTGCAGGCTCCAGATTCAACCCAACCCCAGCAAGCCCAGACAACTGCAAAAATCGCCGGCGATTAAAACCAGTATTCATATGTTATTTCATCAATTAGAAGTACCCAAACCCGAAACGCGAAACGCGATACCCGAAACCGATAATATGAATCCATATAGACTCATATTATCGCATGTTAGTAGGAGCGAAACATTATTCCCTTGGAGTGTACTAAAGGCTGAACGATTAAGCAAAAACAAACCTGTTCAATGGCAGACAATAATTTAGCGGTAGCAACAATAGGCGGCGGCTGTTTTTGGTGTATTGAAGCCGTGTTTAAGCCCCTTAAAGGAATCACTTCCCTGGTCTCCGGATATGCCGGCGGAGCCATTACTAACCCAACGTACAGGCAGGTATGCAACGGTGATACCGGGCATGCTGAAGTCGTGCAGATAACCTTCGATCCGAGTGAAATTTCTTTCAAGGAGATGATTGAGATCTTCTTGGTCATGCACGATCCCACAACACTGAATCGTCAAGGAGGGGATATCGGTACCCAGTATCGTTCAACAATCATGTACCATGATGACGCTCAAAAGCAGGTAGCCGAAGAGGTCATTGCGGCATTTACTGCCGATAAGGTGTACGATGACCCCATCGTTACTGAAGTTGTGCCTCTTGATATTTTCTACCCGGCGGAAGAGTACCACCAGGATTATTACGCCAATAATTCCAGGCAACCTTACTGCGCTGCGGTGATTGCGCCTAAGGTGGCTAAGCTCCGGAAAAAATACGCAGAACGCCTGGCTGTTGCGTAGATGGTATTGTGTTTAAGCATAAGTTTGAGAGGAGCTTCATTTAAGTAATGCAATCAGGCTCCGATTAAATCATTACGCTATCCACATAGTGACATCCCACTGTAAAGATATAATAAAGCACGGCCTCGATGTGTATTCTCAACGCATAGATCCCTCGGCGGGCTCGGGATAACAAGATTAGGCCATCAAACAATCCTCAAAGAACTTGAATAACACGGTACTCAGTAATTAACAAGAACCGCTTTGACGTGTTATCTTACCCTTTTGAATTGCGTGTATAATAGAGGGTTGAATATATCTTGATGGAGGGAGGCTACAACCGAACTTTCCTCCGTGGAAGAGTCCCGAGAACGCACTCAAAGTGCGAGAACTTGATAGCGTTCTCGGGCTCAGGTATTTATCCTAATTGTCGACTCTTACCCTGCTCTTCTGAAGCACTCTCGCATATTCTTTTCTGAATAATCACCTTCCATTACGCTTCCCAAATCGTGGCTTCAGGTACTGTTAATTTGATGCGCTCAGCTCGTGCTTTCAGGATCCTAACAATGTGATCTGGAGACATGGACGATGGAATGAGCGTGTCGGCCCCAGCCTCTGCAGCTAACAATGCTCCCGTATCAAAAGGCGCTGCAGATAAAATGGTGATTGGGATGTCCTGATACGCCTCATGCTGCCGAACAGCCTTTACCAATTGAAAACTATTCAATTGGGCTGTATCAATGACGATTTGATCGGGCTTATACTGCAGCATGGCGTCAAAAATCTGCAAAGGATCTCGAACAAGCATCGTTTCGATATTCTTGTTTTGGAAGGCTTCTAACTGTTTGTCGCCCCTTGCCAGGTGCGAGTTAATAAGCAACACCCGTGCATTGAAGGATTTCGGTGTAAAGGCGATACGATCCAACGTGAGTAACAATCGATCCTTATCGATTGGTTTTTTGAAGAAATAGGTGCCTTTTGCTCCGGCTGCCAATACCCTGGCCTGAACGTCATCTCTAAACGACGTGAAAATCACCGGCACAGGGGAGTCTTGATGTCTCTGTACCTGTTTGATGATCCGTGCGCCTTCGACCATCCCATCTTGAAAAACAAGATCGATGATGATGGCCTTTGGACGAATACCCTGAGATATGGTGAGCAAATCTTGAGGATCTGCGAACGAGTACACCCTGTGGCCCAGCTTCTCAAGATAAACCATCATAAACTTGGAGAAGTCAGGGTCACCATCTACAAGAAACACCTCTGAGGGTTGATGCGACCCATTAGCAGCAAACCTGCTCTGAAGAGGTGTTTTGGGCGTTTCAAAGTCGAGATCTTGAGTACTTGCTTCAAGAGCAACGGCTCTCAACGCTTGAATCCCCTTTTCTAAATTCGAGAAAAGATCGGGCCCAACGAGTTTGTCCGTATCAACGACTGGTTGGAGAAGAGATACCATTTTGCCTGCTTCTTCCGACACACCTGTCATGCCATAAGTGCCTGACGTGCCCGCAAGATGGTAGCATTTCACGTATAACCGCTTGAGGTTCTCGAGCTTGTTTTCGTCTGACGTGGCTATGAGCGTTTCAATTTGCTCTATTTTGGATGTTAAGCTTTTTCTATAGTCTGACCAATACGTGCCCAGGCTTTCGCTGAGAGAATCTGCAACCGGGTGATGAAGGTCTACGGTGTGAGTGTGTTGATTATCCATTGTTCAAGCAAGTTGACTATCTGATCTTCAAAAGAGGTATCGGACTTGCTTCAACAATGATAAGTGGAGTGTTAATTAATCTATATGCACTGAACGTCAATCGCTTAATTTGTATGCGATTACAAAGTCGCCAATCTGCATGCCGGCCTTTCCATGCCCGCCCGCGGCAATGACAACAAATTGGTCACCATTGGATTCATACGTCATGGGTGTGGCTATACCTGCACGCGGTAACTCTGCTTCCCAGAGCGTGTCCCCTGTGTCCAGGTCAAGGGCGCGTATTTTTTGATCAAGGGTAGCCGCGATAAACACGAGATCGCCTCCTGTTACGATAGGTCCGCCACTATTCCAGGCTCCCTCGACACCATTCCATTCACCAAGAGGATGCTTCCATGCAAGGTCTCCCGTGGAAACATCTATGGCGGCAATCTCTCCCCAGGGCGGAGGGTTGCAGGGCATAATAGCGGAGGAGAGGAGGGTTCGGCGTTTAAACGCAAAAGGGGCGCCAGCCTGCCGGCCAAACTCATAGTCAATACCTTCTTCACTGGCCCTTTTACGCTGATTATTCCATTCGTCAGCAGGGAAAAGTTGAACGAGAGTGATCAGCCTAGACGTGTTTAATACAAGCCTTCCGCGATCCGGGTCAAAGGCTGTGCTGCCCCAGTTGGTACCCGATCCGTTGCCCGGATACATAAGGGTGCCCTGTTCAGTAGGAGGAGTAAAAATGCCTGTTGAGATGTGTTTTTCAAAAAGAGCACGGCATTCTTCACGTGTTGCTTCGGTTGGACCCCACGCATCGTCAGGGGATAAGCCTTCATGGGGCATGATGGGGGCCGGTTTTGTCACAAAAGGCTGAGTGGGCCACGAAGACTCGCCAGGGATGTCCGACTGAATAACAGGCCGTTCTTCTACCGGATACAGAGGTTCACCGGTTTCTCGATGAAGGATGAACACCATCCCTGTTTTTGTGGCCTGCGCAACGGCTGGAATACGCTCTCCATTACGATTAATTTCAATCAGTGCCGGCTGGGCCGCGATATCATAATCCCATAAATCGTGATGGATCGTTTGAAATGCCCATGCTACTTCTCCCGTTGACCCCTTTAATGCAACTACGGAATTTGCACCGGCATTTGATCCGGGACGTTTTCCCCCATAAAAATCAGGACTCGGGCTGGAGGTGGGGACAAACACCAGGTCTCTCTCTTCATCAAAGGCCATGATCGACCATGCATTTGCCGCACCGACGCTGTCTGCTTTGTAATCTATGGGGTCCCATGCCCAGCGAAGGTCGCCCGTCCTTGCATCGAATGCACGGACTGTACCTCGGCCTGTGTTTACGTTCCAGTTGTCCCCGATCGATGACCCAACGATGATATGATTGCCCAGGATAGCAGGGGGGGAGGTTACCTGGTAATCGCGGGATCTGCCCTTGGGAAAGCGGTTGTGCCCAGGGTTCAGATCTACAACCCCTTCAGTACCGAATCCACTACAAGGTTTCCCGGTTCGGGCATCAATCGCAATAAGCCGCGCATCGATCGTTCCTTCTATGATTCGTGCCTGGCAAGTTGTATTGGCGCCCGCTTCCGTGTCAATCCAGAGGGAGACCCCTCGTGAGGTGACCTCGGAAAAATACATAGAACGATCTATTTCAGGATTATACGTCCAGCGTAGCGTACCCGAGTCAGCGTGGAGAGCGAATATTTCTCCGAAGGCGGTTGGGAAATACAACGTGTTTTCAAAGAAGATAGGCGTTGCTTCGAAGGTGATGTCCTTCCCATCCTCGGCGTCTTGCCCTAGTTCACCTGTTCTAAAGGTCCAGGCTACTTCAAGTTCATTTACATTGGAACGGTTGATCTGGTCAAAGGGCATGTACCTCGTTCCTGAACCATCACCACCATACGCATGCCAGGTCGATTGCGCATGAAGTATCAAGGGGTAAAAAAGAAATACGAAAGCGAGAAGCGATCTAATCAACATATTCGGTCATTTAGGGTTCTGGGTGCTTGCTCAACGTAGCACTTCAACGCAAAAAATGCCGTACGAGTTGATCGGAATGGCGTTCGAGTTTATCGGCACGAACAAAATACGGTGATTAAAGGCTGTTTACAGCCTGTTTTCTGTATTGAGAGGGCGTCATGCCGGTTTGTTTTTTAAACACCGTATTGAAGGACGACTTAGAGAAATAACCCACCTGCTCTGCGACCTGTTCAATGGGCACCTGGTGAGGCTCTTGAAGGATGGACTTTGCTTCCTCGACTCTATATTCTGCTGCAAGCTCATAAAAGCTTTTGTTCAGATGGCCATTGAGAAGCTGGGAGAGATGATGAGTAGATAAATTTAGTTTTTCAGCCAAAGAGGGAAGGGAAAAAGAAGGGTCCAGATAGGGTTTTTCGGAATCCATGATGGTTTCTAAACGCTCTAGGGCAGCATGGGCTCTCTCTTCTGGCAACGATGATTTTTTGTATTTGCTCTTGTCCGCCTTCACAGGCTCCCTAAAGATCGAGGACGTGCTGACCACATAAAAGCTGAATGCATAAATGAAAAGAGCAGTAACACATCCGAGTATGTATTCGCCTAGCCCTCGCTCAAATCCCAGGTGTACAACGATGATCAGTACCGCACTTATACCGGTTCCAATTAAAACGCCTACTACCAGAGATGAGAACGTCGTTGCCTGATTTTTTCTCTTCCAGGTTAGATAACTTCTGATGGAAAGGCCCAGGTAGATCGCGATATGAACAAACTGCAGTTCGTTGATATATTTCTTTATATACAAAGGATCTTCATGCCATCTAGCGGGAGCATCGATATACGGAAGGTGAGGATGGGAATAATCAATGTACGCGTTGTATTTGTAGTCTTCTGTTTGCAGGAAGAAAAACAGAAAATAAAACGCATAAAACAGTGCAGGGATAAAATGCGCGAATTGAATGCGCTGTAATTTTTGTTGATTGAGCAGCGATGCGATCACAAAGAGATATGTAAGCGGGGCTACTACAAAATTGAGCGTTTCAGTGACGTCGACAAAATGGAGGACACGTGTTACGTATCCACTATAGCCCAAAAACATGTCCAGGCTAAAGGCTGCGAGGGTGAGCATAAGCAGCCCGAGGAGCCGATTTGGAAGCTGGTTAGACCTAGCCCGGAAAAATATAATAGAAAGAAATAGTCCCTGAATGACGCCCAGGAAAATGAGAATAGCGAATACGTCTATACGAATCGGGACCATATCCATTAAAAATGACGCGTACGATCAGTAAGCCAATAAGTTAGAGAGAAGCGAGTAGTGCCTTCAATCTATTGCCATACTCAACATAGGTCTTGTATGCCAGGTCGGCCTGATCAATTTCTTTACCTTCGTGAATGATCTTACGGAGATGAGGCTCTATAGATACAAATCCTGAGTATCCCTCTTTCTTCAGATCGTCCAATGTTGCTTTCACAAACCCATTGCCCTCAGTGAGCCAGGTATGTTCACCTTGATCTTCAGCAGTTGGTGTTGAGTGATCCTTGATATGGATAAACCCGATATGGGGTTTGGCCTTTTCGTACCATTCCCAGGTATTGGATTGCCCGTGAGAGGAGGGGTTTCCGGTATCATAAACCGCCTTCACGGAAGGCGAATTCACGCGTTCAAAGAACCGTGCGTAGTGATCGGCTGAGATACTCGCCCAACCATCGCAGTTCTCTACCACGAGTACGATGCCGGCGTCTTCGGCTATCTTCCCAAGCTCCTGCATACGACGTACCGCTTCCGTACCCCACGCATCTTCAGTGAGATCATCGTTGGGATAACTCATGACGCGTATGTACCGGGTATTGAGTTTGTGCATGCGTGGAATCGTTCGTTTTAACGTATCCACCGATTGTTCAAACGGATCTGTAATCTTGCACGCCCAATTCGCTATTCCTGAGGCGAAACAAGCTACTTTGAGGCCCGCTTGATCGACCTTTTCGCATATGGATTCAAAGATACTATCCGATACTTCAGTGAACTGTACACCATCTACGGTTCGCAAATCGATATAGGACCAACCTAGCTCCTTATGAGCACGAATCTGCGCGTCTATAGATGCTCCTGCTTCATCAGCAATGCCGGATAGTTTCATGGTTGACTTTGGGGTTTGGTGGGGGGATTTGTTTCTGTGTAGACCTCAAGCAGCACCTATTCGTTATGCCCCAACAAGATAAAACCCCAGGCCTCAATCCCCAAATGTACATCTACAGTGATTGGAATCATAGTTACAAAACCGACACGTTGGCTTCTTTTGAGATGTAGGCATAGGTGAGAGGTGTTTTTTATGACCTAATTTGCATTAGGTGCGCCATTGGCAATCCATTCACGAAGAACCTCAATGACACGCCTATCAAGGCATTGCACCTGTGATGCACATACAGGCATGAGACGGCCTTTCATATCCCGATGCCCTTCTAGTTTCCAGATGAAATAACTGCTGTCAGGTTTCCCGGGATACACTCGCAGTATGGTAGAATCCTGAAGACTAGGAATGTTGACCAGGTTATTGAAAGATGCCATTCTAGATAGATTAAGTCCTGCCGCTTTTGTTGTGGAGTTATGGCACATACTGGTCGTACACGTTGTTTGGAACAAGCTATCTTGGATACTTTTGAGAGTAGGTTCAATTTCAACATACCGAGGAGTGGGCTCGACATAGACTGGTTCTTCAACTAAAGGCTCCTCGACGATTGTATTGTATTTACAACCCACTACCATAAGCCAGGAAATAAGATAGATTACAAATAGTGCTGTACGGGGGGGACCATAAAAATCCCTTTTCATAAAATTCTTTAATAAATAGTTGTGATTTAACGCTCAAAGCCCACCGTTTTTTGCTCATTCTTTGATACCGAGCACGCGTATCCACCGGCCTCCGCCATGTTCAATCGTTCCTACTCTTTCACTGTGATAGACGACGCTCAGCCCGGCTTTTTCCATGAGATATGGGTAGTTATGAGAGAAGGCTAGTTCACGTCCATAAACAAGAGAGTCATGCTCTTTAGCAAGATCATGGTCTGATCCAATGGTCTCAATAATGCCCACTATAGCTGGCGCTAACTTACTGGCAATATGAGAAAACATTAACTCTAGCTCTTCCTGCAGAAAATACTCGAAGACTCCTCCATTGGTCAGGAAAATGCTCCGTGGCTTTGCTTCTTCCTGTACCCATGAAACGGCATCACCTGCCTGAAAAGATATCTTCGGATGGTTGTAGTAGTGCCTGTTTTTTTCGATCTGCACTTCGCTGATATCCATCCCGATAAATTCTGATATCGTCTTCATCCGCTCAGCAAGATACTCTACTACTTGACCGTGGCCACATCCGATTTCATAGAGACGATCATAGTGCTCATGATAAAGATGTTCTTCGAGTGCATCAATTAGTGCCACATTATGAGCAAGAAACTCTTCTTCAAAGCGCTCCTGCCAGAGTTCTGGCTCATCATCTGCTTCGTGT
>JAHQVL010000262.1 GCA_019634345.1 Rhodothermaceae bacterium | reverse complement strand
TGATACCTTCCCACTCAGCACCTCGAGGACCGTGTTCGATCCCGCAGTATCCACGGTATCCGGCATCAAGGACAATGCGCATCATCTTTTCGTAATCGAGATCACTCTCATTGAGGTCATCATCCCACACCCTTGGCTTCACGCTCACGCCAGTCGCAAACGGCATTAGCTCCTTAACGCCTCTATATGAATCGTATGATTCCATCTCGTTCATTCGGAAATTCCCAAAATCAGGTAACGTACCAGCACGGGAATGATCGGCTGCCTTGATAACACCAGCAAGCCATTTTCCATTACTGGACAGTCCGCCATGATTCTCGATTACAACACTGATGTCGTGCTCATCCGCAAACACACAGAGATGGTGCAACCCATCAGCCACGCGTTTCATATCGTCCTCAAAATCTGGTACGTGATTCCTATCAGCATTAGCATACCCGTTCACGCGAATCGTATGGCAGCCCAGATATGTTGCAGCCGTAACCCATTTTTTATGGTTCTCTACTGTTTGCATTCGCTCCTTTTGATCCGGATGCCCCAGAGCGCCTTCCCTATCACACATGATCAACAAACTGGTTACCCCTTCCCCATCTGCTCTTTTCTTCATCTCTTTGAGGTACTTCATATCCTCAGCTTTGTCCATGAAGAACTGATTGACATACTCGATAGCCTCGATCCCGTGTTCTTTGGATACCTTGGCAAAATCCAGGTTATCAAGTTCTCCAGAAAATAGTAAAGGATTCAACGACCATTGGGCCAATGAAATTTTAAAGATAGGCTTTGCCTGCAAGCTGACTGATGGCACGATTGCTAGGCCGGCTGCTGTAGCCGCAGCTGTCTTAAGAAAATCTCTACGATTGGATGTCATGTTAATATCGACTGATCTGTTTTAATGTCCTTTTAATTGGGCCCTGTTAATTTAGTTAAACTAATTTACTTTTGTACGATTTTTTGAAGGGAAGACTAGCTATATAAATTCAAATCGTTCTGTTGCAACAATTGCCTTACTGTTCCTGTATAGTATTTTTGTTATGCTCTCATCCATTCATCTTAGTCACGCCTGGTATGAAAATCGTCTATAATCTCGCTCTTCTACTTTTACTCGTGTGTATATCTGCTTGCCAACCCTCTGCTGAAAACGAAACGGACAACCAAGAGGTGGCCGAGGCTATGGAAGCCCGATATTCTGAGATGATAGATAGCCCCTCTGTTTTTGGTGATGTTGGGACTCCTCAGGGTGTGACACCTATTGCAAGAGATGAAGCGCCATATACACTCATTTTCGCTCAGTTTGTGGACGCAAAGGCCTCAACAGGTGATTGGCTTACTGTCTCAGACAATATTTTGAATCTCAAAGAAAGAATTACACGCACTGAGCCTGACGTTGCTTTTTTCTATGTAGAGCAAATGGCAGCTGTTCACATTATTGGCAAAGCAGCTTTCGACAGCATGCTTGTAGACGGCTACTCATGGTCCGATCAGGAAATAAAGTTGTTGGCAAGCCAGGTAGAAGTCCTGGTTAAAAACGGAAATCCTCAGGCCTCCCTTATCGCTCCTGCTCTCAACCAACTTCATGGCTACTGGCCCGAAGCGCGCATAAAGGAATCCGCACAAATTGCTGCAGAAGCAACCGAAAAATGGATTGAGCAAGATAGAAGCAGCGAAATGCCAGAAGGAATGCTCGAGGTGAAAGAAGCGTTTGCTTATAAAGTGTATACCAATGGGGTAAACCAGTTGAAGCAGATAGCAGACGAAATCACTGAGTAAGCCCAGATTCTATCCAGACCTCCTCTTTGCCAGTAATACCAGATCGAATGTGTCAATTCGTTCTGTGGAGACAACTACGATATCTTCACTGAGTGTGTAGAGGTATATTTGTCCTTCATGCCAGGGAAAAACGTGCTTGTTAATGGCCCAGCCAGGGAGGTGATCTGGGTAACACATCATTAGTGCATCGGCAAAACGTGCCTCGTTTTCATTGAGAGATGATCCGGGCGCAAAATGCTCCACCCAAACCCGCATGGTATCCCCTTCTGCTTCGAGTTTCTTATTCAAAGGGATCATTTCAAAGGCGCCTTCCTGGTATTCCGAATTCAGAATTGGCGACAGCTGATTCGCCCCGGCCGGCACTTCAAAGATTAGATATTGATAGGAGTTGGGTGTATTCAGAGAGACGCACCCGCTTAATAAGAAGAGCATTAAGCAAACGATTCGCCACATGGATTGCACGATCAGGTAGTACCCTACGAAGAGACCGTATATCAAGAAGGGGCATGGAGTCAGAAAGCATAAGGCAAAAAATGACTCGCTATCGGAATGGGCCTCTCATAAGAGAAGAATTGAATAGAAATTTTACGTAATCAAGGCTGGATCAAAACCTATACCAATCAACGCCCAGCAATTTCCTCTAATTCTTGGGCATTTGCGTGGAGAACAAGATCAAACGTATCGATTCGTTTATCAGCAACAACAATGACATTATCACTCACGGTATACAAATGGATCTCACCTTCATGCCACGGAAACACATGTTTTCCGACTGCCCATTCGGGTAAATGATCTGGATAACACATGATAAGTAAATCCGCTACTTGCGCCTCCCCTTCATTCAAATAAGCACCGGGAGAAAAATGCTCCATCCACACGCGCATTGTATCCCCTACAGCTTCAAGCTTTTTGTTGACTTGTATCATCTCAAAGGCCCCCTCGCCTTCTTCTGAGTCCAGTATAGGAGCCAACTGATGTGTACCGCCTGGGACTTTAAATATTAAATACTTATATGAATTTGGGGCATTAAATAACGTGGTACAACCAGATAGGAATAAAAATAACAGGCAAAGGAGTCGGTGCATGAAGGGAGCCGATGCTTTTCAAGATGAACGGAATAGTATGAATCGATTACTGAAGTGCCGCGGATAGAGACGGGCGAAGATCGTTATACCCAGAGCCAGGTATCACGAAGAGACAAATATAATTGATTACTTATTTTTGATTCAAAAGTCATACCGTATCACAAGCATCACAGAGGCTCATTACAAAGACGTAACTATTAAATTACATTCATTAAAAAGTTGGCAACACTCTGTACACAAACTCTTTCGAAGTAATCACAGCGTGCTCACCAGTTTAGGGATATCAATAATGTACGCAGCACCTGAACGAAGGCCTTGGGTTCTCTTTGCGGGTGCACCTACTATGAGAGATGAACCACTGATAGAGAGGCTATGCCCAAAAAAGTCGCCATCCCTTACTTCGCTCACATTTACACGGCCTATCTCAGCCCAAGTATCTCCTTGACGTCGAAAAAAGTGAACCGCATCTTCTTCCGATTGACTTAGATCCGCTGATGCTGTCACATCACTAACGGCAGCATATTCCTCACCGATGGCAACATTCCAGCCATAAAATGAATTGATTACACCATCGATGGTGGGCCGAAACGTCGCCGTTTTCCCCCAGTCCTCCGCTTCCGACTCAAACAAGAATGCCCTCCTCATAAAAAGGCCGCCTACAATCGCACTTTCCCCATGTAGAGCCACACTTGCACCAAACGCGCCTGAATCGGCAGATACAGCCCTTACATTGCTGGTAAAACGTAAAAATTGATTCCATTCAGTACCTGTTGGATCAATCTCGTACAAGGAAACCGCCCCATCAATTTCTTCATCCGAAAATGCGGCTGGAATACCTACAAGCGCCATGCGTTCGCTAATTGCCACACTGGCTCCAAACGATCCACAGAATAGCTCTGCTCTGCAATCAATTTTTTGCATGGTACTCCAACTCCCCCCGCTTCGCTCGTAGATAAACACACTCCCGATAAATGGTACGTTTCTGCCAGACACTCTAGGGGCGCCCACTATGGCATAATTGCCATTAATATCAACACTTTCCCCATAACCAGAGCCATTTGGTACCGCAAACTCCTCAAGCCTAACCACCTCCTGCCATTCATCGCCCATTCGCTCAAAAATAAATGCATCATCCTTCCCACCAATGATTGCATAATCCCCATCAATAGCCACACTTTCTCCAAAACCGTCATTTGTATCACTTCTTTTGAGCTTTGTAGTTTGTATCCAAGCCTCCCCTTCTCGCTTGAACATATACGCAGCGCCTCTGCTTCCATTCTCATCCTGGTCACCAGGCGCTCCAATAATTGCATAGTCTCCACTGACCGCCACATGTTTTCCAAATTCAGCCCCATTGGAGGCATCATCAGCTATCAACTGAGTAAGGAAGGATTGCTCACTATCTTCACCACTATCCGATCCCGAGTCACATCCGAAAGAAAAAAAACAAAAAACAAAAGCGAGGATATAGCTTATTCGTGTCATGATCACAATGAGATGCCGTAAAGGCCGCGTGTAATTTGAAAATCGATGTTGTTAAATGTGTATCGGATGGGCTGATATGTACCGCTCAACGTTTCTGAAATGAGATGTGAAAGCGTTTCAGGCAAAGCTGTATTGCCAGTGGCAGAGTGATCACCACTCGCAGTTCCATCTGTTACCTGAAGCAAAGGGATAAAAGGATGCCCAGCCCTGGACATATCATTTCCAATGTACAGCATAACGTTAATCCCTGTCGCCCCAAGTCCTGTTATCGTCTCCTGCCAGTTTAATGAAGGCGTATCCATAACGTGCAACCCATTTTGGATAAACGATTGGCTATATGCCAATGTTGCAGGGGCGTTATTTGTGCCCAAGATCTGCAGTATTTTGTTTTGGCGCCCTTCTAATGCAGGAACGACAACACTACCGCCTTCAGTAATCAATCCAGCAATCCACACCGCTATTTCTTCTAACCAATCCGAGGGGATACTATCATCAATAAGCAGCCCTGCTTTTATTGCGCCAGCTTCAAATTCATGAGTAGCCCTAGAGCTCCCGGAGGCATGTCTTTTAAACCACGATTCAATATGGTCAAACGTTTTCTGAATGCCTCCGCCTAACTGAATGCTTGCCCAGCCAAAGGTATCGGAATGGAGGTTTTCGCGATGAAAATAGTTTCGGAAATAGTCATTGTGCGTCTTTTCACACCCATGCTCAAGAAGCAAAGCGCTCTTAATGTTCGGATGTATCAAGTGACCATGCATCGTGCGCATAAAAATATCCTCCGAGGAACCACTCGATGCACCACAACCCTCTGTGTGTACCAGGGTTACGAACCGATCAACACCAAACAATTGCAGTACATCCATCTCGTTCAGCTTGTCCACTGCCATCCGTGCTACCTGCCCAGCACACAAACTTGTGGGCAAAATGAGACCTAGCTGCTCAAAGGCAGGCCCCCTGGGCGTTGTGTAACCCTTTACTGTTACAGGCACCCCCACTTTGCCCTGCTTAAGTTGAATAGGGTGCCCCGGTAGTAGTGATTCGTGTAGAGTCTCCTTGTTACCCACCAAACTTGACCCGTCCTCTGGCTGCTTCCAGTTCCTCCATAGCTGAACCTGAGAATGGCCGGCCCTTTCCCCTGCGCTCTGCGCTCCAGAGGCAATATTTAGCGTCATGCTTAATGTCTCTGCTCCAAGTTCATCCATAGACAATCCGTCTAAATAAGCTCCGGCATTCACATCCATGTCTTCCTTCAATAGCTCAAACCGACGGGTGGTAGTTACTATTTTCACAGTGGGCACAAAAGGGAAATTGGTGATAGAGCCGTTTCCAGTGACGAAATAAATTAAATTGCACCCGGACGCTACCTGTCCGGCAATACTCTCTAGATCATTCCCAGGGCTGTCCATAAAATAGTATCCTGGCTGTGTCATCCGCTGGCCATACTCAATCACATCATCCAGGCACACATCAGGATGCTTCTTCATCGCCGCCCCCAGTGATTTCAGGTAAATATTGTAAAGCCCTCTAAACTTATTTCCACCAGACGGATTACCTGCGGCTGAGCTACCGTGCCGTTCGGCGCGCTTCACAAAATGATCGATCGTATCCAGAAATCGTTGCGCTACGTCCTGCGATTTCACCTTTTTCAATATGTAGGGTTCTGCTCCGACTAACTCGTCCGTCTCGGCCAGATTGGCGCTTCCGCCCTGGCGAATCAGCTCACGGGCCACCCAACCTGCGAGGGGGTTGCCCGAAATTCCCGAGAAGGCATCTGAACCTCCGCACTGGAGAGCAATTTTAAGCTCGCTTATGGGCTGCCGGGTTCGCACGGCACTGTTTACAAGAGGGAGCCATTCATCCAAAATCTGACGGCACTTATTGGCGGGCTCAACAAACTTACCCCGAACGCTAAGGGTCTCTACAAGCACCTGGCTATCAGGGTACTTATGGGCGGCCATGTACGTTTTCACATCCTCAATGGATATGGACTCACTCCCATCATCGATCAAGATAACAGCCCCTGTATTTGGGTGTACGACAAACCCTGCAAGTGTTCGTAGTACCAACTCCTTGTTGTTTATGCCGGCGTCATCGCCTTCAGTGTGTACAATGCCAACAACACCATCTATATTTGGATGCGACGCACTGATGGATTCGTATTGTTTTTCAACGTGCCGCACAAAGCCAGCCACCCTCGACGACACCCCGATCAACAGTACATGATTTCGTGTTCCTACTCCTCTCTGAACACCTCTATCGTATCCCATGAAATACTGATCAACAGGCTGCCTTTCTACCTGCGTATTTGGAGCGAATTGGTCCTTGTCAAACTGAAAGGATGTTATCTCATCCGAAAAGTTTGCCGTGCCTGGCAATTGAATGTCCAGGCTTCGGCCAGACAAAGCGTCCAGCACGCCATCGTTGCACACATATTCTCCTGGCTTAATGGCACGTGTAGCTCGCCCAAAGGGCATTCCCCATGACAGCAATTCTTCGCCTTCGCGAATTGATTGTACAGCGAATCGATGCCCTTCTAGAACAGTATGAGACAGTGTTATGATAGATGCCTCCCCGCTCTCAGCAGTCATCGAGATAGTAGACCCGGCGTCCAGGTCGGTTGTTGCGATCGCAACATTGTCTGTGGAAAAAGGGAGTCGGCCAACCTCTTCAAACGGAATAATCATAGGGTTTATACGTGCTCGTGCGAAACAGAGCCCTTTTCCCGGGCTCTTGCCTCCGGACACCGGGCTCACTGGAGTTTGTGCCTGGATGTTTGTACTATCCAGGTGCTACATCATCAACATGGGTTTACCCACGTAATATAATGGGACGCGTGCTTCTTTTCCCCTTTTTGTTGCTTCTCTCTTTCCTGAGTTGCAGTGTTTCTCATACAGCCTCAGATCGATTGGATGCATCTGTTCGTAATTCGGGAAATGAACGGCCGAACATACTCATAGCTATCAGTGACGACCAATCCTATCCGTATGCGTCTGCTTATGGGAGCACATCAACCCAAACCCCTCACTTCGACAGGATAGCCAAAGACGGCGTGCTGTTTACAAATGCGTTTGTTGCCTCTCCAGGTTGTAGTCCGTCACGCGCTGCCCTCCTGACCGGCATGTATCCATGGGAACTAGAGCATGCCGGCACACACGCCAGTTATTTCTCAAAAGACTTCGTCGTTTTCCCTGACTTACTAGAAGAGGCTGGATATGCAGTGGGCTTTACGGGTAAGGGATGGGGGCCTGGGAGTTGGCAAAAATCGGGCAGAGAGCGAAATCCAGCAGGTCCTGAATACAACGAATATTCTACCCCCAATAGCCCACAGGGGATAAACGCCAAAGATTACTCGGCCAACTTCAACGCGTTTCTCGACAAAAGAGAAGCCGACCAACCCTTTTATTTTTGGTATGGGGCCCATGAACCTCATCGCGTCTTTAAAGACGGTATTGGTACCGAATCCGGTAAAAAGCTTTATGACGCCGAGGTGCCCAAATTCTTACCCGACGCTCCAGAAATTAGAAGTGACATCCTTGACTACGCTTACGAAATTGAGCATTTCGATCATCACCTGGGGCGCATTCTTACCCTACTTGAAGAAAAGGGTGAACTCGAAAATACCATCGTCATTGTTACCTCAGACAATGGCATGGCCTTTCCTCGCGCAAAAGCCAATGCATTCGAATACGGTATACACGTTCCGCTTGCTATTAGCTGGCCTGCACATACGAAGGGACATCGTACTTCAAACGACCTTATTAGCCTTGTTGATCTTGCGCCAACTATTCTCGAGGCAACTAACGTCTCTCATCCATCCCCAGATGTACTATCAGGCAAAAGCCTGCTAAATATATTAGAGTCCGAGGACTCAGGAATTATTGACGCTGAGCGAAGGGCTGTTTTCTCAGCACGAGAGCGGCATTCCTCCTCTCGCTTCAATAGCCTTTCTTATCCACAAAGGGCTATCCGAACCCACAACTTTTTATATATCAAAAACTTCAAACCTGAACGATGGCCGGCTGGTGCTCCCCAGAAGTTTGCCGCTGATGGATCGCTAGAAGACATGCACAATGGATATCATGATATTGACGCAGCCCCTTCTCTAACCTATCTGATTGAAAACAGAGATGCGCCAACTGTGAGTAGATATTTTCACCTTTCGGTAGACTTGCGTCCTGAAGAAGAGTTGTACGATATTCGAAAAGATCCGGCGTGCCTCAATAATCTCGCAACAGCACCAGGCTATCAAACCATAAAGCATGAACTAAACCAGGCCTTAATTGACTATCTTAGTTCCAGCCAGGACCCACGCGTTATGGGAAATGGCGATATATTCGAAACCTATCCCCGGGTGAGCCGCTTACGCTGGTTTCCAGAGCCAGCCTGGGTTCAACATGCAGACACAGTATTTAGACCAACATGGTTAGATAAGGAGGATCGATGAGCGAAACCAGCTTTAATCAGCAACGCTTTCAGAAGGCATTTCTTCTTTTATTAGTAGCATCCATTTCTGTCTTTTTCATTTCAATGATCAAGCAGTTTCTGATGACCCTTTTTCTGGCAGCTTTGTGTTCTGGGATTGTACATCCCATGTACCGCAGGCTTCGAAGGTGGTTTAAAGGACGCAAGGTACTCGCTTCTTTAGCTAGCCTTGCCATCGTGTTCGTTGTAATCATCGGCCCTTCAATCACATTGATCAGCATCGTAGGTTCTGAGGCTTATGAGGTTAGCCAGTCAGTCCCTGCCCTCATTGACCAGGGCCTTCCAACAAGTGAAGAATTAGATGCCTTTATTAGTCAGTTGCCTTTCGCAGAAGAACTACGTCCATACCAGGATCAATTGACTGAAAAGCTTGCCGAGTTTGCAGGAAACGTTGGCAACTTTCTATTTAATGGACTGAGAGCTGCCACAACGGGGACGGCCTCGTTCTTCTTCCATTTCTTCATTATGCTCTACGCAATGTTCTTCTTCCTCATATCAGGAGAAGAAATTTTGCGCCGCATTCTGTATTACATGCCGCTTTCTCATCAGGATGAAAGCCTGATGCTGGAACGATTCATATCAGTAACCCTTGCTACGGTTAAAGGCACGCTCGTCATCGGAGGCATCCAGGGAGCCCTGGCTGGAATTGCTTTTGCCTTCTTCGGCATCCCTAGCGCTACATTCTGGGGAGCAGTCATGGCTGTATTATCCATCATCCCAGCTATCGGCCCCGCTCTGGTTTGGATTCCAGCCGT
>JAHQVL010000261.1 GCA_019634345.1 Rhodothermaceae bacterium | reverse complement strand
CGGTGCTAACTTTTATTTGCCTGATATTCCTCTTGTTTATGGAGTGGTCGAATCGCAATGCAAGAGGCATCAATGCAGGGAAAGGAACGGCTTCAGCAGCGGTACCGATACGAGGAGGGTTTGCTCAGGCGTTCTTGACGGTGGGCGTGGTTGTCCTTCTGCTCTTTTTGTTGCTCCCGATAGCTACCGTTGTCCTGATTTCCTTTGCCCAGGAAGGGAGTTGGACGTATCAGTTACTGCCTCAGCGGTATACGTTCCTGAATTATATAAACCTCTTTATCGATCCTGAAATCCTACAACCCATTCTAAATAGTTTAAAGATGGCATTGATCGCCACTGCGGGGAATATGGTTTTTGGTGTAGTAGTGGCTATCGTTGTTGCAAAGGGAGCTATTCGTATGGTGTGGAGGGACATCATCAGGGTTCTTGCCATTTTGCCCTTTGCGATTCCGGGGACGGTTATTGCCATTAACTTGATTGTGGCCTTTAATGAGCCCACTCCCTTTACATTCGGAGCTATACTGGTGGGCAGTTTCTGGATTTTACCCCTGGCCTATTTTGTTCGCCATATCCCTTTTGTTGTTCGATCTACCCTGGCTGCCCTGGAAAGTTATGACGATAGGTTGTCAGAGGCTTCTGCCGATCTTGGAGCTGGTTTTTTGACAACGTTTCGCCGGGTTATGCTACCTCTAATCAGTGGCAGTATCCTGGCTGGCACGCTGCTCACGTTTGTAACGGCGTTGGGTGAATTTGTGTCATCGATTGTACTCTACATTTTTAGTAATCGACCAATCAGTGTTGAGATTTTATCGCAGCTCCGCGTGTATGAATTCGGCTCCGCAGCAGCGTATAGTGTCTTCTTGATGATATTGATCGGTATATCGACCCTGCTTGTTCGTCGCCTCGGTTCCTCGGATGGATTGGGCAGGGCGTTCTGATCGTTTAAAAAAGGGATAAATTATGTATGAAGAGGTTCTTAAGTTATACGATAAGCTTGTCGAGTTGAATCCTGATTTTGAGCGCAAAGGAAAAACGATGCCCTACACGTCGGCTAACGGTCATATGTTTTCCCTGCTTAATAAAGACGGAGAACTGGGAATCCGATTGTCGAAAGAGTCTGGGGAGAAGTTCAAGGAGACCTACAATGCCGAACCTTTTATGTCGCACGGAGCAGTAATGAGGGGATACGTATGTATTCCAGAAGCCTTGCACGGAGAAGTTGAATTGCTTGCGGCCTATCTGAAGGAAGGACATGAGTACGTATTGTCTCTGCCGCCTAAAGCGACCAAGAAGAAAAAGAAGTAGGTGTGGGCTACCAACCCGTAACTTTTCTTTTGAGTTGTGCGGCAGGTGCTTCAGAGCCGATGGGGAAGACTTCGAGCCAAATCGGTTCGATGTTCACTATTTTGAGTTTACTCTCATTAGTGAGGATAAAGAACTCACCTTTCTCAAGGGTCACTGTTCGTCCTGAATAGATATCCGTCCACCCATTTTGTGAAGGCACAAGTACCGCATACATCCCATCCTCGGACTGATTCATGAGGAAGATATAGGCAAGGTCCGGCTGTTTTACTCGCTTTCTGTTGCCATACTGAACCCGATCTGCTTTTCTGTATTCTTCTAACGTGCGGATGAGTTCTCTGCGGGTAGGTTTGTTAAGAAGTTCAACGAGGGTTGCAGGTAACAGGCTCGTATCTATAGTAATTGGACGAGAAGCTGAACTCTGGTTCTGTAGCGGAGATTCATTAACTGGGAGCTCTGGCGCCGTGAGTTCAACCGGCTCGTCGGGTTGAGCATCAATAGGAAGTGTTGATAAGGGTTGAACGTTTTCTGTCTGTATAGTCGGAATAACAAACGCAGTGAGTGAGTCGCTGAGAGCAAGCGTGTCAGCGGCTATAGAATCGGCTACTTCGGGTTCTTCAGGGCGGAATAGTGTGGCCAGTGAAAAGTCCTTTTGTTTTTTTTCCTTTTTCTTTGGAGGCCGCTCGGGTGTGTCCTCGATGGCCAATTCCTGGCTGCTAGATAACGTTGTTGGCCGGCGCGGTTCTTCTGTTTGCCCACTTGCTTCAGCAGGAGAGCCTCCCGATAATTTTGAGAAGAGAAGGGGTGCAACCAGGATCAGGGCCAGGACAGCAGCAAAACTCAAGAACATACCATGCTGCAGGATTTTCTTGAATAAGGACGGCCGTTTGTGCTTGGGTTCAGCATCAAAGATGGTAATGGTATGCTCCCCATCAAAGTTTGCGTACACCGTGTTGGCTTTCGAACGGATGATATCTAAGACTCGGACGGAGGGCTGCGGCTTGAATTCTTTTGGTTTGACAAGCTCAACTTTACGCCTGGCTGGTAAGAACGTCATGGACGTCGTCCGCGTCGGTCGTGTCAATCCATTATCGAAGGCGCTAATCAGTTCTCGGTCATCTTTATACCGATGGGAAGGGTGTTTTTGAAGGCATTTTTTTACGATGTCCTCAAGCCATACGGGCGTCTCTGGACGAATATCCGAAATGGCCGCCGGCGTTTCATGAATCACTTTCTGAATGAGAGCCAGTGAGTTTTCATCCTGGAAGGGTAATTCACCGGTAAGAGCCTGGTACAGAATAACTCCCAATCCATGCATGTCACTTCGAGCGTCCAGGTCTTTTCCCATGGCTTGCTCTGGGCTCATGTAAGCCGGGGTCCCTAAAACGCCACGCGTCAGGCTGCTGTCTGCTTCGATTTGTGCAATTCCGAAGTCGGCGATGATGGCGTCGCCGGAGAGGTCGATGATGACATTGGCTCCCTTGAGGTCCCGGTGGAGGATTTGCTGGTCATGGAGATAAGCCAGGGCGTCGGCCATTTGCCGGCCCCATCGTATGACTTTCTCTAGTTCTACCTGGCCATTTTTTCTGATGATATCGCTGAGCGTTTCGCCAGCGATATACTTCATCGCGATGTAGGGCGTGTCGTTCTCGATACCGGCATCATAAACGGTAACAATATTTCTGTGATGGAGGGTGCCAAGGGCTTTTGCTTCTCTCAGAAAGCGTTCAACGAAGTGGTCACTACTGGCTAATTCTCGTTTTGGTACCTTTAACGCTACAGGACGGTTTAAAATCTCATGATAAGCCAGATATACTGTTCCCATGCCTCCTGAGCCCAGGGTGCCTTCTATTGTATACCTAGAGAATGTTGGGGTGTTTATAGAATCCCGCATAGCGCCTTTTTACAGCGTCTAAGAGCGTTTAGGAAAGGCTTTGAACGTAATGAACTGAGGGCGGAGGTTGATCTTAACCTCTACTAATAGTCGTCCCGAACCCGTATCATCGGGGAGGGCGGAACGATAAGAGGTAAGAATCTTAGTATCAAATCGTTTGCTAAACATAACCTGTGCCAACTTAATTGAAAAGATCTAATTTCTTCTATTTTCTTGGAGGCGCGCTCCTTGTCGCTTTTTTTCTGATCGAGCCTGCCGCGGCTCAGCGGAGAAATGCCTTCGGAATTGGGGCTATGATTGGGGGGCCTTCCGGGCTAAGTCTAAAGAAATGGACGTCAAATTCAACAGCGATTGATGGAGGCGCAGCATGGTCAATTGGGAAAGACCCGGGTATTCAGGTCCATGCTGATTATTTATTCCATCGATCAGATTTTGAGGGTCTTATCGAAGACAGGTCCTTTGCGTACTATGGAATCGGCGGCCGTATGAAGTGGGGGGAAGAAGATGCTCGAATCGGAGTCCGAATACCTTTGGGGGTCGCCTATCATTTTCCAGATGCACCCCTGGATGCATTTTTTGAGGTAGTGCCTGTTTTTGACTTTCTACCCGAATCGCAACTCGTTATAAATTTGAGTATAGGAATGCGATACTACTTTCAATCTCTCAATCCACCTAAAAGGCGATGAGTTGAACGAGCAGGGGTATCGTGGATATTACCTATGCAGAAGCAGCTCTTTGCTTACCAGATTCTCTTTTTCTTTTTCTTTTTGTGCTTTTCTTTACTCGTGCATTACCATAAGATCCCGCTGAGATCTTACCACGCTTTGTTCTTCTGTCTCCTTTTCCCATGATTTAGGTTCGGTTTATATATACATAATAGCTGGTTCTTAACTTTAATGAGGGCGCAGGGGTTCCAGCGTGGGTTCAAAGTTTAATGTTCAACGTTCAATGTTTAACGTCTAATGACTGTCGATTGGGACCAACCAACATTAAACGTTAAACATTAAACGTTAAACATTGAACGTTAAACTTTGAACTTAAAGAGAAGAGCTTTTGAGATTGGAACAGCTTAACCTCGCCGTCGTGGGAGCAGTTTCCACCAGTAACCTCCATTTTCCGTTGTATGAAGGTCACCGTAATAGGGGCAGGTCCGATTGGTTCAGCGATCGCCCGAGATTTAGTTGAGCGGGATAACGTCTCGCACGTTCAGGTTTGTGATTCTCACGCCCGCTTATTGCAACAACTTGATAAACGATTGAAGAGCCCCAAGCTCCGATCGTTTCAAGTGGATGTGCGTGACCTCAGGGTCTTGTCTTCGATTTTGAATTCGTCAGATGTGGCGATTGGAGCCGTTGTCTCTACACTGAATCCTCGCCTGGCTCGCCTGTGTCTGGATCAAAATATTCATTTTTGTGACCTCGGTGGAGACGATAATACGGTCCATGAAATCCTGGCCATGAATGAAGAAGCGAAGCGGAAATCAATATGGCTCGTTCCTAATTGTGGGTTGGCTCCAGGGCTGGTTAACGTGCTGAGCCGGACTGGTATTGCAGAATTTGATGAGGTAGATACGGTCCGATTGCGTGTTGGAGATGTACCTCTAAGTCCTGAGCCTCCGTTCAAATTTCGGCTTTCCTGGTCTGCAAATAAAATTCTGGAAGATTATACGCTGCCCGTACGGCTCATTGAAGACGGAAAAGTAATCGAGGCGGATTCGTTGACGCGGGATGAGAAATTGTACTTTGGGGAGCCGTTCGGCGCCATGGAAGCATTCTGTACTGCCGGCGGCCTGTCGACGCTGGTTCATGACTTGTCCGATCAGGTTAAAACCCTCGATCATAAGACCATCCGATGGCCCGGCCACGCCGATCAAATGCGGTTCTTGATAGGCCTTGGCTTCGCAGACCAACAAAAAATAGACGTTAGAACACACCTGACCTATAGAGATGTGTTGATCAGGCGGATGAAAAGACGGCTTGGGGGAGAACATGAGGATGCCGTATTGATGCGCGTGCTGGTGAAAGGGAAGAAGGAGGGCGCTGATAAAACGCTGGTGTATGAGATGATCGAACTCTATGATAAGAAAAATGAGCTGACGGCCATTCAGCGAACCACGAGCATCCCTGCTACTACTGTTGCATGCATGATTGGATCAGGGTCGATAACGGGCGGTGGAGCCGCTCCTGCTGAAAACGTGGTACCTGCAGATGCCTTCCTGAAGACAATCGCAGACCGGGGCCTTGTAATCTCTAAAAAATGGTATGACGAGCGAATTCCTGTAATCAGTGAAGAGCTTGGATTAAGCCCCGTAAGCTCTTAAGGTAGCGCCGTTCAGAGAACGTCCGGCATCAGTAGAAAGATATACGCACAATTCGGCGAGGTCTCTGGCAGGCACACCACTATTATCATACGGCTCTTCAAAGAGAATCATGGCAGGGGCGATAGCATGTGCTGTAATACCCGTGCCTTTATATTCATCTGCAATCGACTCAATCAACCGGGTCAATCCCCCTTTGGTAGCTGAATACGCAGCCTGCTGTGCTACCCCGCGATCCGCTCCCTGGCCCGCAGTAATTCCTATGAGTCCG
>JAHQVL010000260.1 GCA_019634345.1 Rhodothermaceae bacterium | reverse complement strand
GTGGAGGGTGCAAAGTGCAGGGTGCAAAGTGCAGGGTGCAAAGTGCAGGGTGCAAAGTGCAGGGTGCAAAGTGCAGGGTGCAAAGTGCAAAGTGCAGGGTGCAAAGTGCAGGGTGCAACGTTGTTTGATGCTTTACATATCAGAAAACATTGCACTCTGCACCTTGCACCTTGCACTCAAAAGGGTGCATCAGGTGGGGGGATTTGATGAGGGGGGGCGTTGTAGTCCATACCGGGTTCTGGTGGGTAGTAGGACGACAGATTTTCAAATCGGGCGAACTGATTTACAAAGGCTAATTGTACAGAACCAATCGGGCCGTTACGTTGCTTCCCGATGATGATTTCTCCCATGCCTTCTGTAGAGTTTCCGTTTTCGTCTACAGTAATGCCGTATCTCTCAGCCCGGTAGATAAAGGCAACGAGGTCCGCGTCCTGTTCAATAGAGCCGGACTCACGCAGGTCAGACAGTTGAGGCCGTTTATCACCGCCTCTTGATTCAACAGCTCTACTCAGCTGGGACAGGGCAATCACCGGGACGTCAATTTCTTTGGCCAACGACTTTAATGATCGGGATATCTGGGCGATTTCCTGTTCGCGGCTGTTGCTTCTTGAATTCTGAGAACCGTGCATTAGCTGCAGGTAGTCCACGATAACAAGCCCAATATCGTGTTCAGCTTTTAGGCGCCGGCATTTCGCTCGGAGTTCAAGGATACTGAGGCCCGGGGTGTCGTCGATGAATATAGGTGCGTCAGAAAGTTTACCAGCTGCTTTAGCAAGCTTTGGCCAGTCGTCGTCACTGAGTTTCCCTGTTCTCGCGGCCTGGGCGTCCACGCGTGCTTCCGACGTTAACAAACGCTGGGCTAGCTGGTGTGAGCCCATCTCAAGGGAAAAGATGGCTACGCCGGCCCCTAGCTGAGGGTGCATAGCTGCATTCCGAGCACAGGCAAGGCTAAATGCCGTTTTACCCATTGAGGGGCGAGCGGCAATAATAATCAAATCTGTTCTCTGCCAACCGCCCGTCATATCATCGAGCCGAGTAAAGCCGCTTGGAACTCCCGTGATACCCCCTTCTTGCCCATGGACAGATTCGAGGTTCGCCAGTGTCCCTTTCAGGATCTCGTTCATTGAAGTCGCTGAACGGCGAAGCTGTGAATCGGATATGTTGAATATCTCTCGTTCTGATTCATCCAACAACTCGAAGGCATCACTGCTTGGGTCATAGGCTTTGCCAACGAGGCCCGTCATCGTTTCTATCATTTTCCGTAGCAACGATTTCTCAGCGATAATGCGAGAGTGGAATTCGATATTTGCCGCTGTATCTACCCGGGTAGATAACTCAGTGAGATAGTATGCACCGCCGATATCATCCAGGGTACCCTTTCTTTTGAGCTCTTCAGTCAGCGTAATGAGATCAACTGGATTTCCTCGTTCAAACAGGCTCAGTATGGAGCGAAAGATGATTTGGTGTTTGGTGAGGTAAAAAGAATCAATGGGAAGAATTTCAACGGCTCTGGCAATTGCAGATTGTTCAATCAGCATGGCGCCAAGAACCGACTGCTCTACCTCTAAAGCTTGAGGAGGGACTCGTCCACTGGTCTCCATCAGCTTTCGGCCACTGCTACGGGGAGAGCGCTCGCGGGACGTCATTTTATCAAGAGGATAAATAGTCCCTTCTTCACTAATATTAATTCGAGTAAATCTCGGGTCTTCTGGATCTGACACTATAGTTAGGCGATTATGTAAGTTCGTCGTATTTTGATCGGAGGAGTTGGACGTCTTCCCAGGTTGGTCGTTTCCAATTGGGGTTTCGTAGCAAGGCGGCTGGATGATAGGTAACCATTACAGGAATACCGTGGAAGTCATTAAATTTGCCTCTTAAAGCGCTGAGGGATGACTTTATCTCAAGCAGATTACAGCCGGCTGTTCGACCAACACAGAGTATTATTTTGGGTTGGATGAGTGAAATTTGTTTATAGAGAATCGGCATATGGCCTTTCACTTCATCTGGTAACGGTGTCCTGTTATCGGGCGGACGGCTCTTCAGGATGTTGGCTATATAAATGTCCTCTCTATGGAAATTAATGGCAGCCAGGATTTTATTGAGGAGTTGGCCGGCGCGTCCAACAAAAGGTTCACCCTGTTTGTCTTCATCAGCACCTGGTGCTTCGCCGATCACCAGCAGGTCGCTCGTTGGATTTCCAACACCAAAAACGGGATTTAACCGGGTTTCATCGAGTGGAATGATCACCGTCGTCTTGACGTACTCCTCCACTTCAGCCAGAGAGCTCATGGTGTGAAGGGGAGAGGCATCCGGTATTAAGGAAAGAATCCGTTCATAGGGGGTACCTGAACTGGAGTGCTCTGGTTCGACTGTGTTACCAAAAAGATTTTGATCGGGCATGGGGTGTTCTTCTTCTACTTCATTGGGTGCGGGCAGCTTTTGAGGGGAGCCAAGTGGTGCTAGAAAATCTCCTTGAATAGCGATCTGAAAATCTATTGCATTGCGCAAATCCTTTATCAACTGCTCCATAAGACGTACCAGTAGTGTATCGAAAAGATAAGGTAATAAACAGAGCGGATAGGTAACAGGCTAAGACGTAACAGGTTTGCCAATTTGCTCAAATATCAACCGAGCTACCTCTTTCTTTGACATCAGAGGTAATGGGATCTGAGAACCTTCCCTGTGGATCATGGTGACCTTATTGGTAGCAGTACCGAATCCTTCCCCTTCTTTGTTCGGGGAGTTTAGTATGATCCAGTCGGCATTTTTTGATTTGAGTTTTTTGGTTGCATTGGAGACCAGGTTTTCTGTTTCTAACGCAAATCCAACAAGTAATTGATCGGCTCTTTTTTTCTTCCCAAGCTCAGCGAGAATGTCAGTGGTTCTCTTGAGGTCAATGCTAAGCGTTCCAGAAGCTTTTTTTATTTTTTGTTCAGCCACCTGTGCAGGTGTATAATCGCCAACCGCTGCTGCCATAATAATGATATCTGCATGTTGACGCTGAAAAACGTGCTCAGCCATCTCAGCTGCAGAAGTGACTGGAATGCAGGAGACGCCATGGGGCGGTGTCAAGTGTGTTGGGCCGCTGACTAGCGTAACTGAAGCGCCTAGCTCTTGTGCTGCAGCCGCGAGTTCATAGCCCATGGTCCCAGTAGAATGATTCGAAATAAAACGAATCGGATCCAGTGCCTCTCGTGTTGGTCCTGCAGTGATGAGGACACGTTTCCCATTTAAGGGTGTGAGTTCACCGTTGTTGGAATCATTGGCGAAAAACGTATCGATGTGCTCTACGATCTGTTCGGGTTCCGGGAGGCGTCCCATTCCGATGAGTCCGCTTGCCAGTTCCCCATGATCGGGGGTGATTACGTGATATCCGTAGCTGCGCAAGATGTCCAGGTTAGCCTGTGTAGCGGGGTGGACATACATATCATGGTCCATCGCAGGGAACACCATGATGGGGCACCGTGCTGCAAGTGCGACGGCTGTAAGCATACTGTCACAAAACCCATGAGCCAGTTTGGCAATGGTTTGAGCAGTTGCTGGAGCTATTACGAATACGTTTCCCCAAAGGCCGAGACTGATATGTTTTGTCCATACACCTGAGTCTCCTTCAGGAAAGATATCGATAAGGGTTTCTTTTCCAGAGAGGGTACTGAGCGTGAGGGGAGGAATGAAGCGAGCTGCATCCTGGGTCATCAACGTTTGTACGTCAGCATCGGCTTTCTTGAGGAGCCGTATAAGAGTTGCTGCTTTGTACGCTGCTATACTGCCGGTTATACCAAGCAGTATATTTTTGCCTTTGATGTGTACACCCATAGTACGCCTTGCGAAGCCAAGAGACGCGAGGCTTAGAGATTTTCTTCGTTCGGGTTACGGAAGTAAATCTCGTGATTTAGCATTTCGTTGATGGATACCTCTGGTGGCTTTGCTTTTCTCTCAAAATCTACAGAAGTGCGTACTTGCTCATCAGCCATGCGAGAGTCTTCCATTTCAGGGCCAAAGCCTTCGAAATAAGACAGTTTCTCGTCCAGATCGGATTTCATTTTCGAAGATACCTGGCGAGCTCGTTTAGCAACGATAGCTACTGCTTCATAGATGCCTCCTGCTTCTGCAGCGAGGCGGCTTACATCAATGGTTCTAATCGCCATGTTTGTGTAGGTTAACTAGGGTTGACCGTTGTGACAATGTTTAGCCTTTAGGAACTGACTTACAATGCTCAATGTTTCCTCGACCGCCTGTTCGAGGTCATCATTTACAACGACATGGTCACATCTATCCCGATACGTCATCTCTTCCTTTGCCCGTTGAAGGCGAGTAGAAAGCCATTCATTGGATTCAGTACCTCTTTGAACGAGCCGTTGTTTTAACTCCTCAAGCGAGGGAGGATGGATAAAGATTGTGATAGCAGAGTCCTGCAAAAGTTGCTTGACCTTCATTGCTCCTTTTACATCGATATCAAGCAATATGGGGCCTTCCTTGTCGATACGAAAAAGTTCAGAGATGAGCGTACCGTAATAACATCCTGGGTAGACTTCTTCGTATTCGAGAAACTCGCCGGCCTCTATTTTTTGTTCAAATTCTTCCTTTGATAGGAAGTAGTAGTGCACGCCGTCTTCTTCATAGTCGCGGGGCGAGCGAGTAGTGGCGGATGTAGAAAATTGTAACTCTGGAAAAGCTCCAATGGTATATCGTGCAATGGTGGTTTTACCTGACCCGCTTGGGGCAGTGAGCACGATAGCGCCATGGTTGAGCGCAATATGTGTCATTCAATATTTTGAATTTGCTCGCGTATTTTTTCCAGCTCCTCCTTCATGTCTACTACAATATGACCCATACGCGTGTCGTTGGCCTTAGAACCAATCGTATTAATCTCCCTGTTGATCTCCTGGGTGATGAAGTTCAGTTTCCGACCAACGGGTTGATCGTCTGTCAGGGCTTCCCTAAATAACTGTAGGTGCGAACGGAGACGAACGCACTCTTCCGTAACGTCTAATCTATCAGCTAATAAGGTAATTTCCAACTCTAATCGATCCCGATCTATTCTATCGTCCTCTATGATCTCTAGAAGACGTTCTTGGAGGCGATTTCTTGATTCGGTGACTCTTTCTGGAGCGCGTTGTTCAACATCCTTGAGTCCTTTTTCTATCGCATCCAAACGTAGTTCTAAGTCCTTTTGAAGGGCCTGCCCTTCTTGCTGCCTCATGTTTTTGAGGCTTGCAATAGCCTTTTGCATCGCAGCTTCAATCGCATTCCAGAGGTCTTCGCTCGTTTCGGTAGATTCCTCAATGGAGGAAACCACATTGGGGAAGCTGAGCAGATGGCTTAGTGTGATAGGTTCATCAATGCCTGAGGTCTCTTTCAAGGTGTTCAGCAACTGGACATACCCTCGAACTGCACTTTGATTGAGGGTTACGGCGAGTCCTTCTTCAACCGAGCTTTCGAGTTGAAGTTGAATATTGATGCGGCCCCTGGTGATGGATTGTTTTATGAGGTTTTGAATGCGTGTTTCGTATTCAGCCAATTGCCTGGGCAGGCGTGCAGAAACCTCACAATACCGACTGTTTACTGATCTGAGCTCAATGGAAACGGAGGCATTGGCCGATTGAGCCTGTCCCCGTCCAAAACCTATCATACTTGAAATCATAATCAATCGGTGTATTCTAGTTTACTATGAAGTGGCGTGTATTAGTGAATTGTATGAAGAAAGCCGGGCTCTAAAGGCAACCCGGCTTATCTAGCAACGGACTATTGCGGAGAGGGAGGGATTCGAACCCTCGGTACCCGGATAGGGCACACACGCTTTCCAGGCGTGCACCTTCAGCCACTCGGTCACCTCTCCAATATGGAAATGAATCAAACTTCCATAATGTCTTTTTCCTTGTGCTTTAGAATATCCTCAATCTTTTTAATGTATTCATCCGTCAGTTTTTGCAGCAGGTCTTCTCCCTCGAAGCGCATGTCTTCAGAGAGGTTTTCTGATTCTTGAACTGATTTAATATCGTCCTTGCTATGTCTTCGGATATTTCTAACTGAAACGCGGGCATCTTCCCCTTTGCCTTTGGCTGTTTTTGCCAGCTCTTTGCGGCGTTCTTCAGTTAATTGAGGAATAGGAATACGGATAATTGAACCATCGTTCGATGGCGTTACACCCAGATTTGCAGCAGTAATGGCTTTTTCGATGTCTGCAAGAGCTGTAGCGTCCCAGGGTTGCACAACAAGTAAGTCTCCTTGCGGTGCAGAGACACTGGCCATCTGGTTGATGGGTGTTTGGGAGCCGTAATAATCTACTTTTACACCTTCTAGCATTGCAGGTGTGGCTCGGCCTGCCCGGATTGCATTCAATTCGTGGCGAAGGTGGTCCAGGGCTTTTTCCATGCGATCTTTGGCTTCTTCAAGAGCCATTTCGATCATTTCATCAACCATCGTCTTACCTCTAGAATCTAGTGTAAAGAAAAGGAATCACAGGTGGGAAATAGTATAAAATTATTTTGTGCCATTCCAGTGAACCAGGGTGCCAATCTCTTCGCCTAGAAGAACACGAATGAGATTACCTGGTTCGTTCATATTAAATACGATTATAGGTTGTTCCGATTCTTTACAAAGGGTAAACGCCGTCATGTCCATTACTTTTAGGTTACGGCGTATAACTTCGCTACCATCGATGCGTGAATATCGTTCTGCATTTGGGTCCTTTTCAGGGTCTGCTGAAAAGATGCCATCCACCCGGGTGCCTTTCATAATTACGTCGGCATCAATTTCTAAGGCTCTGAGGGATGCGGCAGTATCTGTTGTAAAATAGGGATTGCCTGTACCGGCTCCAAAGATGACAACGCGTCCTTTCTCGAGATGGCGTACGGCTCTTCTTCGGATGAAAGGCTCCGCAATTTCTTGCATGTGAATGCCAGACTGGAGGCGGGTTCTTAATCCGACTTGCTCTAGAGCATCTTGGAGGGCCATTGCATTGATCATTGTCGCGAGCATGCCCATGTAGTCCGCATGGGATCGTTTCATGCCAGCAGTGGCATCTACACCTCTAAATATGTTACCTCCTCCAATAACGATGGCAAGCTCTGCACCGAGTTCGTGAGCTTCTTTGACAGCCAGGGCGTATTCTTTGAGGACGGCACCATCGATGCCAAATTCTTTCTGTCCTTGTAGCGCTTCTCCACTTAATTTTAGAAGAACCCGTTTATATTGAAGTGCTGTAGGGTTGCTTACTGCTTCAGACATGATGTGCACCTGACCGCGTATAGTTTTGAAATAGACAAAAAGCTGGAACAGGGGGAAGAGACAAACTCAAGATCCGGGATCAAGTCGTTACGAGTATGTCTCTTCCCGGCTTTCAATATTAATCACCGAGCGCAAAACGTAAATACGTTTGCACTTCAACATCTGCCTTTTTCAACATCTCCTTTACGGTAAGGGAAGAATCCTTAACAAAAGGCTGCTCGATTAGCACATGGTCCTTGTAGTAGCGCTTGAGTTTTCCTTCAGCAATGCGCTCTACAATATTTTCGGGCTTGCCTTCTTTCACCGCAACTTCGCGGGCAATTTCAAGCTCTTTCTGCTTTACCTCTTCAGGGACTTCTTCTGCTGTAGTTGCAACAGGGTTCAGCGCAGCAACTTGCATGGCTACATCCCTACCTGCATCTGCTTTCGAACCGTTTCCTGACATTTTGACGAGAACGCCAAGCCTGGAGCCAGGGTGCATATAAGCTACGATTCCGTTGGCTTCAGAGCTTTCTAGTTTTTGGTATTTACGAACTTCAATTTTTTCGCCCACTTTACCAGTAATAGCAACAGATGCTGACTCGATAGTGTCCTGGTTGTCAAAAGGTAAGGATTTGAGCCCTTCGAGGTTGTCAGGCAGCTCAGAGATGGCAATTTCAGCGATGCGTTTTGCAAAGGTTTCAAATACCTCTCCACGAGCCACGAAATCCGTTTCGCAGTTTACTTCCGCAATAATCCCTTTTGAATGATCGTCATTGACAGCTGTAACAATAAGGCCTTCTTTCGCTTCACGATCCGCTCGCTTGTCGGCCTTTTTTAGCCCTTGTTTTCTTAAGACGTCGATAGCTGCGTCGAAGTCTCCATTGGCTTCGATGAGAGCTTTTTTGCAGTCCATCATGCCTGCATCAGTAGCATCTCTTAATCGCTTTACATCTTTAGCGGTGATTGTCATTGTATGATAAATAAGTTATGTGCTTTTAAAAGAATATCGCTAACAAAAATATTCGGACAGTATGCCGGAGTTACATCAAAACTCTGTGCTATAATTATTTAGAAGCCTGCTCTTCCACCTCAACGGCTGCTTGGTCTGCTTCGCGTTTCTCTTTCTCTGCTTTCTTTGTGGATTCGTCCACCTTTTTAGCTTTAGAGCCTTCAAGTGCAGCACTAGCGATGACAGAAGTGATCAGGTCGATTGACTTGAGTGCGTCATCATTAGCTGGAATTGGGAAATCCACAAGATCCGGATCGCAGTTTGTGTCCACGATAGAGATGATTGGAATTCCGAGTTTGCGTGCTTCTTTCACCGCAATGTGTTCCCGGTTGATATCGACAATGTAGACAGCTCCGGGAAGCTTAGCCATCTTTGATATTCCACCGAGTACCTTTTCCAGCTTGTCTTTTTCCCTCATTTTCATGAGGCGCTCTTTCTTCTTTAGTTGAGCGAGTGTACCATCCGTTTCCATTTTCTGGATATCCTCCATGCGTCGGATACTTTTTCGGATGGTTTGAAAGTTGGTTAGGGTACCACCAAGCCAGCGTTCAACGGTGTAAGGAGAACCGCAGGTGTCTGCGTGTTGCCTAACAATATCACGTGCTTGTTTTTTTGTGCCAACAAACAGAATTTTGCGACCCATTTTGCTGAAGCGCGTGGCTGCGTCGGCTGCTTTGTCTAGCAGGCCTTGGGTCTGCATCAGGTCGATGATGTGGATGCCGTTTCGTTCCATGAAGATGAAAGGCTTCATCTTAGGATTCCAGCGGCGTGTAAGGTGGCCGAAATGTGTACCGGCCTTGAGAAGTTCTTCTACTTTGACCCGATGGTCTTTGGATTGTACTTTTTGATCACTCATGATAAAAGGGTTTGGGTTTTACATCTATAACCGTCAGCTACACAAACAGACCTACATAAAATGGCCACCCGCTTGTGTATCAGGCTATATGCTTTTTTCAGTAATTGTAAACAGCATGTAGAATGCAGAAACGCGGACGAGGTCCGCGTAAGAGCACTAACGTTTTGAGAACTGGAATCTCTTACGTGCTTTAGGCTGACCGTATTTTTTCCGCTCTACCATACGAGGGTCTCTCGTAAGGAGATCAGCTTCACGTAGAGGAGCTTTCAACTCCTCATCAAATTTGACTAATGCACGTGCAATGCCAAGTTTGATTGCTTCAGCCTGCCCAGTAGCACCACCGCCTCGTGTGTTAACGACGATATCAAAGTTGCTTTGATTGTTCGTTACAGCCAGAGGTTGAAGAATTAGGTTGCGGCGAACTGCCAATGGGAAATAAGATTCGAGAGAGCGTTTGTTGACAACGATTTTGCCGCTGCCGTTACGCAAATAAACGCGTGCAACAGCCGTTTTTCTACGTCCTACTGCAGCATATTGTGTTATTGAAGACATATCTAGAGGTTATCTAATAGAAGTCTAAGTGTCTATATAGGTAAACAAAGCCTCAAGTCAGAGACTGTTAGCTACGCTTAAATCTCTATTTTTTCAGGGTTTTGGGCTTCATGTGGATGCTCATTTCCAGCATACACTTTGAGCTTTTTGATCATTTGCCTGCCAAGGGGGCCTTTAGGGAGCATCCCTTTTACGGCATTTTTAAGAATAAATGTTGGTTTTTTTTGACGCACTTCTTGAGGAGTGCGAAGCTTAACCCCACCAGGATATCCCGTATGGCGAAAATATTCTTTCTCAGTTTCCTTATTTCCGCTGAAACGCACCTTGTCCGCATTGATGATTACGACAAAGTCGCCCGTATCCATGTGTGGCGTAAAACCAGGCTTGTGTTTACCTCGAAGGAGGGCTGCAACGTTCGAGGCAAGCCTGCCTACCGTCTGGTGTTCTGCATCAACGAGAAGCCAATCTCTCTGTATGTCAGACGGGGTTGCAGAGTATGTTTTGAAGCTGTTTACATTCATGATTTACTCTATAGCACTCAAAAATATAAAGAGTAATGGACTGCCTGTATGCCCAGGCAATTTTTTAACGAACAGCCTTAAACCATAGAATCGCAATGTAGATCCCTGGTTTATGCCGGACGTATCACACGGAGATCATCAAGGAAGGTTTTTAGACATTATATTATTCCTCAAATATTTACGGAACGAGTAACAAGGCCTTATTAAAAAGCATGCGAGTTGGCATGTGGTAGGCACCCGATCTTGGAGTTTGAGATAAAGAAGTAAGCAAGAGACTATGGCTTCGTCCACAGCGCTAAATAAACTAGAAAAGCTATTAAGCAGGCTGCCTTTTCATTTAGACGATATTAAAGAAGCGAATGCTCGCTATGAGATATGGAAAAAAACGGGAAAGGTTGAGGATAGAAAAATTATTGACTTGTGGACGTATTGCTTTGTGTGGAGGGGGCTGCTTGTCAAGTTTGGTTCTCACTCAAAAGCGAATAGTTCTGACTTTGATATGGTTGTTGCAGAAGTCTATGAGCGCGTTGTGGAGCGCAGGCATACACTGCGCAAACAAAATAAATACGCGAGCTGGGTGAGTGTTATTTGCCGGAATATATTTATCAACTATATCCGGAAGCAAAAAGTAAGTATTCCTTTTGATGAAACTATTGCCTCTGGCATTGTCGCTGAGCCTGATGATGTGCATTCGGATACTACTGTATTGATACAGGTGCTGGAAGAAGCCATTCGTCGCTTGCCTGCATACCTTCAGGATATTGCTGTGCTGCGTATTCTTGAAAATCGATCCTATGAAGAGATTAGCCTTCGAACGGGCAAGCGCATTCAAATTGTTCGGACATACATGAATAAAGCCAAGCGGCGTTTGAGGAATGATGATGCGCTTTTGCTTTTTATAAAAGAAGAATTTCGTGAAGAAGCAGAGAACTAGGTTGAGTTTGTTGCCCCTTAACTGTCTATATGACTGAGAGTGAATAGCAGAGAACCGAATAACAGGAGAAGATTATGGAAAAACTGATAGAGAAAATTTGGAGCTTTGGGCTGCTCACGGAGCAAGAGAGGCAGGAGTTAGAAGCACAAGTGGCAGACAATGCTGAATACAGATCTCTGCTTGACGATTCTAAGGCCGTACATGCCCTTCTTCGTGAAGCTGGGGTTTTCGCAAGAGATACTGATGATGAAATAGCGCTGGCCTATTTAGTTGCTCATAACCAGGTTACTTCAGGAGAGGCGCCGGACATTCTTGAAAAAGCGTACAAGCAATTACAACATAAAATCGAAGCCATGCCTAAGGCCAAAGAGCGCTACATGCAAGTGCGGGTTCGGATGGAAGAGATTGCTATGATGAGTGACCCAATAGCACAGTTTGAACAACTTACAGGGTACAGTACAGAACAGGATTTTGAT
>JAHQVL010000023.1 GCA_019634345.1 Rhodothermaceae bacterium | reverse complement strand
CCGAATAGAAGCAAGAAGACAACCCACGTCATTCGTTCTGAATTCCATGAAAACCCCAGAGACACCGGATCAAAATCCCCCCGAACAGACAACGCCCCATCCTCCAAAGAATCTAAAAGAAATCGACTGGTCTACATGGATCGCCGTCGCCCCTGCTACTCTTGTTTTTGTTGTAAAAGATGGCCAAATATTGCTGATTCGAAAAAAACGGGGATTAGGAGCCGGAAAAATCAATGGCCCTGGCGGCAAGCTCGATCCGGGTGAAACACCCTTACAATGCGCCCTAAGGGAGACTGAAGAGGAAATTGGTATTACTCCTCTTAACCTTGTTCAACTTGGAGAACTCAAGTTCCAGTTTGCGGATGGATACTCTACTCATGTATTCGTTTATCGTGGTGATGATTATACAGGGTCCTTGATAGAAACCAATGAAGCCACCCCACTCTGGTTTACATTTGAATCGATCCCTTATAACGAAATGTGGGAGGATGACAAGTTTTGGCTCCCCATGCTCATTGAAGGCAAAGCGTTCAACGGCAAATTTTTATTTGATGATGATGTCATGCTTGACTACGAGCTACACGAAATCTCCTAAGTCATTCCCTGAACTAATAATGCATTGACTATTTTAACCGCTACGGTTTAATTTCTAACACCAATACTCCCATGACAGAATGCCCGTCTTGTGCCCTCGATGTGGAAGGCAAGCCCGAAGTATGTCCTTACTGTGGATATGAGTTTCCGGGGAAAGCTAAAGGCGGTACCAGGCTAATTGCATACGTGCTTGTCGTTCTGATGCTCTGGCCACTGTATGAGCTAATCATGTATTTACTGAATTGATTCACACGTAACCTGAAACTAACTGTGCGCACCCTTCCTAAACCAGATACCCTTCTTGGCGGACTCTCTATTGAAGCTTTTCTTGAGCATTACTGGCAGAAAAAACCACTGTTGATCCGCAGTGCTATTCCAGGCTTCTCTTCCCCGGTTTCCCCAGAGCAGCTTATGCAGCTGTCTCACGAAGAAGACATAGAAGCGCGCCTTGTCCTGGAAAAAGGAGGCGATTACCCCTGGCAACTCCTCTATGGCCCTTTTGAGGAAGACTTCCATGACATGCCAGAATCACACTGGTCAATTCTGGTCCAAGAGGTAAATCGATATGTACCTGAAGTAAATGAACTCCTTGAGTCATTCAAATTTATTCCTTCCTGGAGAATCGATGATATCATGGTGAGTTACGCACCCAAAGACGGTGGAGTAGGCGCTCATATTGATAATTACGATGTTTTTCTCCTCCAAGGTATGGGGCATAGGCGGTGGCAGATCATGAATAATCCTGTAGTAGATGCAGTGATCTTGCCAGATCTTGATGTCAGCATTCTTCAGAAATTCCGTCCTGATGAAGACTGGGTCCTTTCTCCTGGTGACATGCTCTATCTTCCACCTCGAATTGCGCACAAAGGAATTGCCCAGGATGACTGCATGACGTATTCCATTGGGTTCAGGGCACCCAGCCATTCTGAAATCCTTTCTTCATTTCTTGGGTATGCATCGGAGCAGATTAATCCTGATAAGCGATACAATGACCCTGATCTTGTTTTTCAACCGCGACCCGGTGAGATTCAGCCTGATGTTTTACAAAAAATCCGGGCTATTATTCGAGAGGCGGTTAAGGACGATACATTAATCGATAGCTGGTTTGGTTCTTTTATAACGGAATCGCAACGGGGATATCCTCAGATGCCGCCGGATCTTCCTCTAAAAACCGATAAAATCCTGGCGCAGCTCAAGGAAGGGCGATCAATGACTCGTGTACCGGGTGTTTCATATGCCTTCATTGAAGAACCAAGCGGTGACGCGCACTTGTTCGCAAATGGGTATGATTTCCTCTTTCCCGCTCCCATCGCTAAAGCAGCACCCATACTGTGTGATGGCCCTTATATTAATAAGCTAAATTTATCTTCTTTCATGGATAGCCAAACGTTCTTAAATACGTTAACGGAAATGATTAACGAAGGTCTATTGGCATTTGAAGAAGCTGTATAGTAGAGATTTTTTTAGTGTATGAGCGACACGTCTCCCGAAAATAATACAAAAATTGACTGGCGTGATCGGCTTCACGAAATCATTTTTGAAGCGGATACGCCTGCAGGCAAACGATTTGATATTTTCCTGATCGTTGCCATCGTGTTAAGTGTCATCGTAGTGATGCTGGAGAGCATCGCCAGTATACGCGAAATATATTCGTATGAATTGCATTTTGCAGAATGGGTATTTACCGCCCTATTTACTGCTGAGTACATTCTCCGAATTATTTGTTTACGAAAGCCGCTCAGATATGTAACTAGTTTCTTTGGTGTTGTTGACCTTTTAGCTGTTATTCCTACCTACTTAAGCCTACTTCTCCCCGGTACTCAATACCTGCTTGCTATCCGAATTTTGCGCATTCTTAGGGTTTTCCGAGTGCTCAAACTTGCGCAATTTTTGAGTGAAGCACGGGTATTAACCACGGCATTAAGGGCAAGCCGGCATAAGATAACCGTCTTCCTCTTCACCGTATTGACCCTTGTTGTAATCCTTGGTTCATTGATGTACTTGATCGAAGGAGAGGACAATGGATTCACCAGTATACCAAGAAGTATCTACTGGGCCGTTGTAACACTTACAACAGTAGGATACGGAGACATTTCACCCCAAACCCCTGTGGGTCAATTTCTTGCTTCGCTTGTTATGATTCTTGGATATGCAATTCTAGCAGTCCCAACAGGCATTGTAAGTGTCGAACTGGCTCGTGCAGACACACAGGTATCTACTCAGTGTTGCCGATCCTGTGGATCTGAAAGCCATCGGCATGATGCGGTATACTGCAGGATATGTGCTGAACCCCTGTAGAGGTATTCAGCCTTTATTAAGAAGCAATAGATCACTATTGCTTAAACAGAACGATCAGTACAATACCTATAGCACCAATAGTATAAAGAGACATAAATAGCCAGTAGCTGACCGGTTCTTCTTCTCGGCTTCGTTTATGAGCCCATTGGCGGAAACTAAACCCGGACCGAGCCCCCCTAACCCATACTGCTCCAGTAATTAGCCCATCAACAACCATGTACAGCAAGATGGCAGCTATTATGTATACAAAAACTAAAGTCATATCGAAATCAGTACCATTGGTGAGTGCAGAGTGGAGGAGAAAATAGCGTTCAGCTACTCTTTTTAAAAGCGTGCCTAGTGCATTTTTCGGCAATTTATAGCTGCATCAATCCTGCTCTACACAGTTCTTATAAAAAAGGCCACAGAACGTTCTACCCATTATCTTGAACTTCCTGATCATTTCACTGGCACCTGTACACAGGTATTCCTATACTACCTATCCTCAGGAATTAGCCCTTTTTTAAATCTATGTTTAGGAAGATCTTTTTTATTCTTGTGCTCGCAGTTGCATCCTACACAGTTGCTGGTTGTGCTGGAGAATCCACGTCTGAAGAAAAGATAACGGTAGGATATGTAACCAATGGAATCTCTGATTTCTGGGTTATAGCAGAGAAAGGGGCCCAAGATGGGGCTGATTCCATGGGAGTCAATGTCACCGTCCAAATGCCCCCAGAGGGCACATCTGATCAAAAGAGGATGATTCAAGATCTTCTGGCCCGAGGAATTGACGGAATAGCTGTTAGCCCTATCGATCCGGCTAATCAAGGTGACATTCTTAATGAAATTGCTCGTAACACTCGTTACATCACTCATGACTCTGATGCGCCAGACACCGACCGTGAGGTATACATAGGAATGGACAATTATACGGCCGGACGGATGTGTGGTAAGCTGGTTAAAGAGGCGCTACCAGATGGAGGAGAAGTGATGATTTTTGTAGGCCGCCTCGGTCAATTAAACGCAGATCAGCGCCGGCAAGGTGTAATTGACGAGTTGCTTGATCGTTCTTTTGACCCAGAACGCCGAGACCCCAATGCAGGTCCTATAGTTGGGGATAAGTATACGATACTCGATACACGTACTGACCAGTTTGATTTCGCCCGCGCCAAATCCCAGGCCGAAGATGCTATTGCCAAATACCCAGAAATGGATGCCATGGTTGGATTATTCGGCTACAATCCCCCCAAATGCCTCGAAGCGGTTAAGGAAGCTGGCAAAGAAGGCCAGATAAAGATTATTGCATTCGACGAAGAAGATGACACGTTGCAAGGCATCAAAGATGGCCTCATGCAAGGTACCATTGTCCAGAATCCCTATCGATATGGATTTGAATCCGTCCGCGTATTGTCTAGCCTTGCCCGGGGAGATGAATCTGTAATCCCTGCAAATAAGTTTATTGATATTCCTGCACGCTCAATAACAGCAGAAAATGTAGACGAATTCTGGACGGAGCTTAAAGCACTCCGTGGCGAATAGAGGCTAACGTATCTTACCCACCCAAAACAGGGAAATGGCTGCATCGACCCATCCGATTCTTGACGTAAAGGGGATCACCAAAAGATTCCCCGGGGTCACTGCACTCTCTAACGTTGACCTGGCCCTTTATCCAGGCGAAGTACTTGCCGTCATTGGAGAAAATGGGGCGGGCAAGAGTACACTCATGAAAATACTTGCGGGTGTACAGATGCAAGATGAGGGGGAGATCTTAGTCAACGGCGAACCAACCCTGATCGACTCCTGCCGTAAAGCTACCAGTCTGGGTATATCCCTGATTCACCAGGAGCTCAATTTATCCGACAACCTGAGTGTAGGGGCCAATATTTACCTTGGCCGTGAGCCTCGCCAGTATGGATTTATCGACAACCAAAAGATACGCAAGGATGCACAAGGGCTTCTAGAACAGGTTGGCCTCCAAATCTCATCCGATGCCCTGGTAAGCACGCTCTCAATCGGTCAGCAACAATTGGTGGAAATTGCTAAGGCGTTGTCCACAAATGCACAAGTGCTGATCATGGACGAGCCGACCTCAAGCCTTTCAACCGGGGAAACAGAACGATTGTTTGAGGTTGTGCGCGATTTGAAGATGCGAGGTGTGAGTATTATCTATATCTCCCACCGGCTTGCGGAAGTATCAGCACTGGCGGACCGAGTGCTTGTATTGCGTGACGGAGAAAATGCGGGCCAGTTGAATCGTCATGAGATCAAGCACGATGCCATGGTCCAGCTTATGGTTGGTCGTGATGTGTCAAAGTACTACGCGCGCAAACCCCATCCCATTGGTGATGTCGTTCTCGAAGTCCGTGACCTGATAACACCTGCTTGGCCCCATCATCAGCTCAACTTCAAAATACATCGCGGCGAAATCGTAGGTATTTCTGGATTGGTCGGAGCGGGCCGGACTGAATTACTCCGCGTACTCTTTGGAGTTGATCAGGCGCTAGGAGGTGACATCTTAATTCGTGGACACCCCGCCCATATACAAACACCAGAAGACGCTATCAACCTCGGCCTTGCCCTTGTACCAGAAGAACGCAAAGAAAAGGGATTGATTATCGACATGACGGTCCGTGAAAACATCGGCTTAGCCGGAGTTTGGCGTCATAGGATAGGCTTGGGAGCCCTCAATCGAAAAAAAGAGTCTTCCGATACCGACGAAATGGTCGAGCAGCTTCGCATTAAGACCCCGCACGCAGACCAGGTTGTCCGCTACCTCTCCGGTGGAAACCAGCAAAAGGTTGTACTGGGCAAATGGCTTACGATGCAGCCCACTGTATTACTCATGGATGAGCCCACCCGTGGCATCGACATTGGAGCGAAAGAAGAAGTTTATAAGCTTATGGAATCCCTTGCTCGAGATGGCATGGCTATTCTATTTGTAAGCAGTGAATTGGAAGAGATACTGGGAATGTCTGATCGCGCATTAATCATGCACGAAGGACGTATCACCGGCGAACTTGAGCGTGATGTACTTACTGAAGAGACTGTCATGCTGCTTGCTACTGGTGGGTCTGGCATGACAAACGGACGATAATCCACAACAAGTGAATGAAAAAATCTGTAGGAATATTAGGAATCTTTGGGCTCCTTGTAACTATCGTATTGATCACGGCAATCCTTGAGCCTTCCTTTACCACTCCTTACAATATCCAGAATACAATTCGGTGGACTTCTCTCTTCGGTATTATTAGTATCGGAGCAGCCTTTGTGATCATCACTGGGGGCATTGACCTGTCAGTAGGATCTGTGGTTGGGCTGGTTGGCGTGTTGCTGCCCATGTTACTCGTTAAGCTTGGCTGGTCCATCCCACTGGCCTTGTTGGCTGTATTGGTTGTATCCCTTGCAATTGGCCTTTTACATGGATTATTGATCACAAAGATGCGTTTGCAACCCTTTGTTGTAACGCTCTGTGGGCTTCTATTCTATAGAGGGTTTGCCCGTTGGCTTACAGGAGATCAAACGCAGGGGTTTGGCAACAGCTTTGATGGTCTTCGCCAAATTGCCATTGGTCGTATACCGATAACGGATTCGTTTGGCATTCCGATGCCCTTTGTCGTTTTAGTCGTCCTTGCAATCTTAGCCGGCATCTTTCTGAATTATACTATCTGGGGTAGATATCTATTGGCTTTGGGTCGAAATGAGGAAGCAGCTCGATACAGTGGTATTAATACGGAACGAATGATTATAGTCGCCTATGTTATCGGTGCGCTGACGGCAGGAATCGGAGGTATTCTATTCTCCCTGGATGTTAATTCTGTGCAACCAGCAGTCCACGGTAACTTTTATGAACTCTATGCTATCGCCGCCGCCGTTCTTGGTGGATGTAGCTTAAGGGGCGGAGAAGGCACCATCTTGGGAGTAATCATAGGTGCCGCTGTCATGCGCGTGCTTTACAACGCCATCAATATCCTTGGCATACCCACTCAACTTGAATTCGCCATAATCGGTGCAGTGATCCTGCTAGGTGTCATGGCCGACGAATTGGTTAAACGCATCAACGAGAAACGAAAGCGCATGGAAATGCAAGCCGCCTCGGAGTCTGTTTAAACACCCAAAACTTGGTTTATCACCTTCTTCAGATGATCTTCAGAAATAGGCTTGCTAATGTATTCATCAAAGCCTGCATCAATGAAGTGTTCTCTATCCTTTGGAAGAGCGTGAGCCGTAACGGCTACCACGGGTACCTTGTCGTAATGCGGTAACTTGCGAAGCTCTCGGAGCACGTCTATTCCTGATCGTTTGACCCCCAGATTCACGTCTTGAAGGACGACATCGTAGTGATTTTCTCGGGCCATGGTGATCGCCTTTTGTTCATCATCAGCCATGTCCAACTTACATGTCGATTGCAACATCAGACGCAACAAGGTTCGCATTTTGGGATCGTCATCAACGATCAATACTTGTGCCTTTCCGTTTCGGCGAGGGCTTCGGCTAGGCGCTCGTTTCTTTGGTTTACCGTATTCGGGCAACTTTTCATGTGATACCGGGAAGGTAACCGTAAACGTACTGCCCGTTCCGCGTTCAGACTCAACATAGATTTCTCCGCCCATAAGCTTTACTAATCGACGCGTAATCGATAGACCAAGCCCCGTCCCTTCATACAATCGGGCCATCCCACTGCTCTCTTGCTCAAACTCATTGAACATGCGGCTCATAAATTCCTTGCTAATCCCAATGCCCGTATCAATGACTTTGACAGCTACCGTATTCTCATCGGCCTTGACCCTCACTATTACTTTACCAATGCTGGTAAATTTGATCGCATTTCCAATAAGATTATTTAAGATGCGATCGGTGCAGGCAGAATCCAGACATGACACACACTTGTCTACCGGTACATCTGCTATAAGCTCAAGGCCTTTCTTTGCAGCAAGAGGACGTAACAACGCCGTCTTCTCTAAAACCTCTGCCGATACATCAAGGGGACGTGGGTGCAACGTAAAGCTATCCGATTCCAGCATCGACAGGTCCAAAACAGAGTTGATCGTATCCAGCAAGCGCCGTCCGCTTTTTTCGATCAAATGGACCAGCTCATATTGATCTTCGGTAGCAGACTGCTCCAGGATTGATGCAAACCCTAAGATTCCTGAAAGCGGTGTGCGTATCTCATGACTCATATTGGTCAAGAAAGAAGACTTTAACCGGCTCATTCGCTCAGCATCTTCTTTCGCTTCAATGAGCGCCTTTTCAAATTTCTTTCGGTCGGTTATATCACGCCCAATTTCGGATAAGCCCACGATTTCTCCGGCGTCATTTCGAGTTGGGGAAAACGTAATAGAGACATTAACGAGCTGAGCATCTTTTCGGCGCCTGAGCGTCTCAAAAGGCTCTGCTTTTTTTCCATTCCGGATACGTTTCAGAATGGACCGTTCAGCTTCGCCAGTGGCGCCTTTAGGCCATAAAATGCTTACATGCTGCCCGATAGTTTCAGAAGGATTGTACTTGTAAATGCGAGTTGCCCCAGCATTCCAGCTTGTTACAACCCCATCCAATGTAGTCCCAATTATTGCATCATCGGACGATTCAACGATTGCGCTCAGTTTCGTTTTCACTTCTTCTGACATCTTGCGCTGAATCGTCAACGTAGCCGTAATCCAAATTGCAAATATAGCAAGCACCCTATTTACTACGGACATCTTTGTCGGGTCATCAAAGACATGCTCCCGTACATAGATATCCACCCAGGGCCAGGACACCTTAAACTGAGGCTCGAAAAACAAGACCAATATGGTTAGTACAGTAGTCAAGGATGCAAACATCAGGGTGTATTTTCGCCCCGGCATCCAAAGGGTGATCATAACTACTGCGATGTAAGCGACTCCACCAACTACATAGGGATTCTGACCGGTGTCGTCGAATCCGCCTTCCAAATGAATGTCCATCACAAGGATTAGCAGAGTCAGGATAAATCCAAGTGTAACTAGAAAGGCATGATGCATCTTCATGGCGTTCCTCTGAGATGCTTTGTTCATAAGGGCACCCCCAGGAAAACCGACAGACACATACACAGGCATGAAATCATACGCTGAATAAACGTCTACGATAATCTTCCGGGAGGCGAAAAGATTAAAATTGGGATAATGAATACTGGATAAGAATGCGTATGCCTAGAGGTAGTGTGCAATCATCTCGGCACATGCATCACGTTATTCACATCATTTGGGTTAAAATCCGTTCAACTGTTTTTACACGCAGGACCTTATCCCCAAAAGACTACTAATTCAATTGGAAATGAGTTGTGGTAAATCCAACGGAATTGGTGTTTATAGGTTTCGGCTGGTATAGAGTACGGAGGATAATGGAAATTTTCAATACCGGAATCGTAGATTTGGTATTGAGGGTCTAACTAGCTCTACACGTCAAACCCTGCACGCTGAACCCTAAAAGATCATCGTCCTGGGGTGAAACGCTGGCCATGCGAACCAAAAAGCAACGTAGGCTTCATCTACGGCCATTAGAGACTGTGAAGCCAATTGTCCTTCAAGAGCAAAACCATCAGCGCCGAATACCGTAGCGCTGTTTGCATCGACGAACTCTCCATTCACAACTGAGATATTTACAGCAACGCCATTTTCTGTTTCCGGACGGAACGCAACAGCCGACTGTTTTGCTCGATCCCATAGCACAAGCACGTCCGCTCCTTCAAAATTAGTCTTTACAACTGCTTTTTCGCCGATCTCATCCAACAATCCAAAAGGAAAGGTAAGTGCCGTACCATCTACGCCAGGAATACCAAGAACCCGCTCTTTAGGAGGCCGGCGGCAATCTAAATTATCCATCGGAAACAAGACATTGCTATTATCTTCAATCTCGTAGTCTCCATAAGGATATTGCTGGTAGTTTCTATTAAATCCAGTGCTCCCAGAAATCACCTGCGTATCCGGGTGCAACTCCTTCCATCCACCCCATGACATTTCAACATGATTCACTGTCGTCAGGGTAACCCCTTTACTCGAATTACAACGTGCCCCTGTCAACATCTGAGACCACAACGCCTCCGCTTCATTGCGATCATACATAATCAGATTATTCTGATACAATAATCCAGAAACACCCAACTCAGCCCCACCAATCGCCGTGCGATCAAATACGATGCTCGATCCCGTGAGCGGACAATATGTGATTGCAATGTTATCTGTCACCCCGTCATAATTCATGATCTCATGCCACCACAAGATGTTGTGAGGTACAGCAACGGGATTACCGTCCAGAATTAATCCGATTACACGATCTGTGTCTGCCAGGTAAGAAGCCTGATTCGCTGCCACAAGCGGAGGATTAGTCAAGGCAGGAATTCCATCTTTCGGCGGGCCTCCACTGATGATTTCATCTTGGGGTAAGTCACAAGCATTAATAACAGGCTGCTCAGAAATGGTGCATTCAGCTGTTGGCCGGTTATCAGGAGACTCCTCTCCACTCGCCGAGTCGCATGCAACAAATATGAATGCTGCAAGCACTAAGAGTATTCCTGATTTCAGTTGGAAAGAGACCTCGCGCGCGGCCACATTCACAGGTTTATAATTCAACAATGAGTAGAACATGAATATAGAGTGATCAATCGAACGTAAAGAGGAGAGAGGTGGCTGTATATTTGTCTCGTATCAGGGCAATCCGTTACAGATAAATAGAAATTTAAAGTTGAATAGCAGTAATTCAATCCAAGGTGTATATTACGCCAAGACCCAAACAGTATCGCAACCCACACCATCATGCGAAAAAAAATCACGACAGGAACTAACTGGGAAAATCAGGTTGGTTATTCCCGTGCAGTACGAGTCGACAATCATGTGTTTGTTGCTGGCACTACGGCGACAGCGCCATCTGGCCAACTTGTAGGCAAAGGAGACGCATACGAACAAACCCGCCAAATACTTAGAAATATTGCATCTGCGCTGGAGGCAGCCGGAGCAACATTGAACGATGTTGTACGGACCAGAATTTTCGTTACCGACATTTCTGAATGGGAAGCCGTTGGCAAAGCCCATGGTGAAGTTTTTGGCTCTATACAACCAGCATCGACAATGGTTGAAGTATCACGGCTTATACATCCAGATATGATTGTGGAAATAGAGGTAGATGCTCTTATCTCAGACCCCGAATAATCCGCTGGTTGCACATGAAACCAACTACAAGCTCACCCTACATCATAACTCAACTCGATGAACTATCGCCGGCAAAATGCCCGTGCGGTTTTACCAGAAGAGCCTTTATCACCCCAGAAAATACTGTAGCGTCTCTACACCTGGTAGAGATTACGGAGGACGCCCGTACCCACTACCATAAGAAAATGACGGAGATTTACCTGATCCTAGAAGGTGAAGGGCATATAGAGCTAGACGGTGATAAAGTCCCTGTAAAACCAATGACTACAATATTGATTCCCCCTGGCTGTAAGCACAAAGCTGTTGGTAATCTAAAAGTATCGGTAATCGCCATACCAAAATTTGACAGTGAAGACGAGTGGTTTGACTAGCATGACATCGAAAAAAACGATAATCTCAATACAAGCCCACCCTGACGATGCTGAGATCTTCTGCTCCGGCACCCTGGCACTCCTCGCCCAGCTCGGGCATCGCGTTGTTATAGCAACAATGACGAGCGGCAACATGGGAGGCATTGGAATGGATCCTAAAACGACCGGTAAAAGGCGCAAGCAAGAAGCTGCAGAGGCCGCACGCCTTATCGGAGCTGAATATTTATGCCTTGAACAACCCGATGGGTTTGTCTTCGATAGCCCTGAGATCCGAATCCAAACCAACCAGGTGATTCGGCAATCAGGGGCAGATGTTGTTTTCACGCATTTGCCAGACGACTATCACCCAGACCACAGAGCGACTAGTTCAATAGTGGAGTCGGCTACGTTACTAACCACATTGCCAAACGTACCCTGTGATGCAGATCCACTAGAAGCAACACCTATTCTGTACCACACAACGCCCTTTAATCTTACGAACCACCTCGGTAATCCGTACATACCTCACTTCTACGTGGATGTATCCTCAGTCATCGAGACCAAGAAAGCGATGATTGCCGCTCATGATTCGCAGATTGAACTCATGCAGGTGATGTTTGAGATCAACAATTTTGTTGATGACATGCTTGATGGCCATGACAGAAAGCTAGGAACACGCATTGGAATTGACTATGCAGAAGCTTTTTGGCAACATCTAGGGGGTGGGTTCCCCCACGCCCCGGTCATTCAAAAGGCGCTAGGAGTCAACGTCCACCAACAGTACTACCCACAAAACGCCAATTTCTAGCAAAACTAGGCTTCAAATCCAATAGCCTTATGCGTCCCATCGCAAAAAGGTTTATTTGACGAGGCTCCACAGCGGCATAAAGCGGCCTTGCTTCCACCAGCACTGATTTCACCATCAGCACTATTAACCGTAACAGGTCCTTCTAAGAGTAAAGGGCCATTGCCGGCTAATTTGATAGTCAGTGATGTGACCTCTGCATCTTCGATTGGCTTCATCTTCACTTCTCTTATAGCACCGCTATCCGCAAATTTTGCTTTTGAATGGTTACCATCACACAAGGGCTTATTTTGAGAAGCACCACACCGGCATAATGCGACACGTGTTTCTTTAGAAATGAGTTCGCCATCAGAAGAAAGAATGGTTATATCTCCTCTCAAGTATACAGGTCCATCTTCTACAACATCCACTGTATTTGAAGATGGGGTTGGCTCTTCAGCACCGCCATCATGCCGCACATAGGTCAAAGCACCTGTAGGACACTGGTGAATCACTTCGATCAACTCGTTAAATTCACCCTGATCCGGGTCTACCCAAGGCTTCTTGTTTATATCAAATACGTGAGGAGCTCCCTTCACACATTCTGCCGCATGGATGCAGCGTTTTAAATCATACTTTACAGTGACATCAACTCCTGGGTAAGTAATAACTTTTGATTCCATAAAAGGGCTATAGATTAGTAAGGCGTTGGGGCTTTTAAGTAATAAGCTTATAGGGTAATGTTGCTAGAACCAGAAAGCAAGTAAATCGCGAGGAAATGAGTACCAATAGGGATTACACGAACTACAGCAACACTATTATAATCTTATTATGAATCTATACCCTTAAGCAGTCAATCAATGACTACTGATTTTGCAATGGATTTAATAACTGGCGCCGCTTGTTGCGATAGGTCCTACTAGACGTTAATTCGGTCCCGTCTTTCAGAATCAGAATACAATCACCAGAGCCTAGGGGCACCATTTCCCGGATGCCGTCAATCCGAACAATGCGAGAGCGATGAATACGCAAGAAATGGTTAGGGTTCAGTTGTTTCTCTATATCTCCCAGTTTGCTTCGGAGAAGGTATTTCTTTCGCCCCACGTGCAGGCAGATATAATTGTCGGCAGCTTCAATCCAGTCGATTTGTTCTACATTTAGAAAAGTAATTCGGTCGCCTTCTTTGACAGCGATGCGTTGCAGATAGGTTGGAGTAGCATTGGGTACTCGTGGAGGCTGTTCATCAAATCGAGCCAACAAAGCATTCATCCGCTCCGTTAACTTGGACAAATCTTTTTGGCTTCGAATTTTATCCTTCGCTTGAGAAATGGCCTCATTGAAACGTTTGTTTGTGAAAGGCTTGAGTACGTAATCGATTGCATGTACCTCAAACGCTTTCAAAGAATACTGATCGTAAGCCGTTACAAAAATAACAACCGGCAATGTGTCACTCTCAACGTTTCGGATCACATCGAACCCACTCATATCCGGCATCTGAATATCCAGCAATACGAGATCAGGTTTGTACAAGGAAATAGATTCTAACGCCTCGTTTCCCCCAGAGCATTCACCAATCACAGAAATTTGGTCATCGCTTTCAAGTAGGCTACGAAGGCCTAAACGGGCTTCTGGTTCATCATCGACAATAAGAGTTCGAATGGTAGGCATGGGTCCCTAAGTTTGGTCAAAATTTGCTAAGGCACCTCCTTCTAATTGAGGAGATGTGTTGTATTTTGGGTCCAGTGCAGCTTCTTCGGGTAATACCTCAAATGGAATCACGATGTTAACCAGACATCCACCATCAGGAGCATTAGAAAAGTCAAGGTGGTGCTTATCCGAATAGAGCCTCTCTAATCGGAGTTTGGTATTTGACAAGCCAATACCGGTTTGACCATCAGGGGTCCAGTCCTCTGGCAAACCTACACCGTTGTCTTGAATTTTGAGCCTCAATTGTTCTCCTTCTCGCCGGGCCGTGATAGAAATTTGGCCTTGATTTGAACCAGGGACAATACCGTGGCGAATTGAATTTTCTACAAGCGGTTGTAGTAAAATATTCGGTACTGCTGCGTCATAGACATCCGCTTCGACGTTGAGATTTACAGCAAGCCGATCTCTAAAACGAACGCGTTCAATATCAAGGTAATGCTGCAGGAGTGTCAGTTCCTGCCTCAATGTTACTTTTTGCTCAAGAGCATTGTCCAGTACATACCGTAATAACGTCCCCAACCCAGCAATCATGTCCACAGCCTCTTCATCCCTTTTCTGACGAATAAGCATCGCAACAGTATGAAAAGCATTGAACAAAAAATGGGGATGAAGCTGCATCTTGAGTGCATGCAGTTGGACTTCAGCCAACCGGGCATTTAACTCGACAGCTTCATACATTCTTTGCCTGCTTTCATTGTAGTACCGAAAAGCGTACACCCCTACCAGTATCATGAGATACAACATGCAGTCCACACCCAGGCTCAATGAAAACACATGGCTCAAGGTGCTCACATAATCAAAGGATCCATCTTCGGCGATAAGATTCCAACCGTACCTGAGTCCTGTATACGTTGCAGCCATCAACAAACTGTTCCATACAGCAGCTACCATATGGAAGGGAATTACCCTGTACCAGGAAGATTTACGTATCGGAAAACGCTTGACCAACCAGAAAACAATGAGTGTTGATGGGATCCATAGGTACATCCCAAGGAACCACCAAATTGGATTGGAAACATGCATCGTCTCCCCAGCCATAAACCGCCTATACAGTTCCGCACCCATAAACATGAGACCAACGACGGTCCAGAATGCGACCAGCAAAGTATATCCTTGCCAGCGTTTTTTAAAGGGCATAAAAGAGGTCCGTTGCATACGCAGTCGGGCTTTATGTATGGAGTAGATCAAGCTTTGCAGCCAGAGCAAACAAGCATTTATCCTGGAGGATTGTGAAGAATCGCGTTAATGATATACGACACCAAAATCGATTAGTTAGGCACATACCCCCTTGAATTTCGTCAAGTACATGTATTAAGTGGTAAACCGATGTATTCGAGTGGTGAACAGAAACACTGAAACGAATTACACGGGGGTTGTACCAACTGTTTACCAGCGATCGCAACAAACATCCCCGCCAGATATTTAATAGATCAGCAATCGCACTCACTCTAAAAAAGAATCCCAATGATACAGAATCGTATTGCACCACTTTTTATTGCTTTATTGATACTGTCTTCTTGCCAATCACGCCAAGAGGCCCTTCCTGAGGTAGCTGTTTACAAAACGCCAACGTGCGGTTGCTGCTCTAAGTGGGTAGATCACATGAGAGAGGCTGGGTTCACAGTAAATACTACGGACTTGGACGATCTATCATCAATCAAGGACCAGTTTAGTGTTGCTCCCGAAAATCAATCCTGCCATACGGCTGTTGTAGGTGGCTATGTTGTAGAAGGGCACGTGCCGGCTGATGTCGTTCGGAGAATGCTTTCAGAAAAGCCAGATATTGCTGGTATCGCAGTACCGGGTATGCCTATAGGATCGCCGGGTATGGAAGTGGAAGGGCGCCCCGCTGACAGGTATGATGTCGTTGCCTTTGACAAAAATGGGCATCGACATGTGTATGCCAAACGATAACGTTTAGAGCATATTCCCAAGTTCATCGGTGAGTTGCTTCACTTCATGTTCAGTGAGGGACTCAGCTTGAACCTCAAAAGGATCCTTAGGCGCTTTTTCCAGCCCTTTATTCTTTTCTGAATGCTGCATCTTACTTACTACGAAAGCGGCGACTCCGGTAGCTGCAGCAGAAAGAAGTAATGCGCGGATAATTTTTGACATCTCAGAAATTGAATACAGTTATACTTAGGAATCCTCAGCACTAACAATGAGATGCGGGACTTGTTGCACATCCCAGTCCCATACTAACCCCTGGCCAATCCGACGGGCGTTGGACACCCCGTATATTTTTTCGACAAGGTGAAAGGCCGGCTCATAACTCAGCGCTCCACCTACTGACGTTATAAACTTCCCATCTTCCACAAAATTCACGTCATAGCGTACATCAACTTCGGGAAACATCTCAGCAAACCGATCCCGATCACCCGGAAACGTGGTAGCTATTTTACCATCCAATGCCCCTGTTGCTGCTAGAGGAAATGCCCCATCACACACCGTAATCACATAGGTCGCTTCCTCAACAGCTTGGTGCAACCACTCCATGAAGGGTTCGTTTTCTAAATCCTGCGTCATGCTATGTTCTGTACTCGGGATTATCAACACATCAATAGGCGGCGATGTCTCAAACGAATAATGCGGCCGTATTTCAATCCCCTCAAAAGACACAATCTCATGCCCATCAGGGGAGACAATGAACGGCATCATGTAATTATTTTCGTCCCGAAATACCGTGTGCTGAATGACATCATAGGGAGCCATCAATTCGGAATTGTATACCGATTCCAATACCACAAACCCGACATTCAACACAGTGCCCCCACGGGAACGGGCTGCATCCGCCTGCGCGACAGCCTTAATCATATATTCGTCGGCTCGTGTCCGTTCATTCTCTGGCTCTGATGTACATCCCACCATCAGAATCAGTCCCAAAAGAAGGGCCATGCTATTCATTATGTCCACTGGGCGAACGTTGTTCATATTTTTTCGTATGTAATAAAAAACTAGGATTCCTCAACTTAGAACGGTATACATGGGACGCGCTTTCCTGCTCGCAATCGTGGTAACTTTTCTCGTGTGCCCGGCCTCCATTCTGGCACAAGATACACATACCATTCAAATTGCACGAATTAAGTACGGTGGAGGAGGTGATTGGTATAGTGACGACCAATCCTTGATAGAGCTTTTACGTTTCGCAGAAACCAATACGCTTCTGGATATCTCTCCCCGAGAAGAAGTGGTTGAACTTAGTAGTGACAAAGTGTTCACATTTCCTTATTTGTATCTCACGGGGCACGGAAATGTACGCCTCACAGATCGAGAAGCCCGAAGACTAAGGCGATACCTGGAAGGAGGCGGTTTTCTCCACATCGACGATAATTACGGACTTGATCGCCATATTCGGCGTGAAATGAAAAAAGTCTTTCCTGAACAAGAATTTGTTGAACTTCCCTTTAATCATCCGATATTTAAAAGTCACTACACGTTCACAAGGGGTCTTCCTAAAATTCATGAGCACGATGGCAAGCCGCCACAAGGGTTTGGACTTTTCGTAGAGGAACGGCTTGCCGTATTTTACTCGTATGAGAGTGATTTGGGAGATGGCTGGGAGCCTCAAGAAGTCCACAATGTGCCGCCCGAAAAAAGAGAGGCCGCTCTTAGAATGGGAATTAATATATTAACATACGCCATGATGCACTAACTGCTCAGTTTGAACAGCGGCATTCACGATACATAAGTATTGGATTAATTCTTGCTTACCATGGCGAGTACTCAATTTGACTTACTTACATATGCTCTTTTGGAGCAAAATATTTAAGATATGTTACTTTCGGGAGCCTGTAGATACGAATGGCGTTAAAAATAGGCAACTTTACTGAAAATACATACGTATTTTATAGAAGTTGGTATTCCCTCTTAGGTTTACGCCTCCAGGCTCCGTTCAAGCAGGTGCATGTTTATATCACAAACTAAGCCTTCCTTCCCATGCGTACGGTTTTGATATTCTTGTTTGTTGCTGTTGTATCGCTCATCGTATACAACCCTGAAATGAATGATTTTCAGGAATACTTGAGAACTGCTGCAGAAAAAGCACAGTTGGATCAGCAGACGTCCATCATCAATCAGATGTTCACCCAGGATACAGTTCAGCCTGGGTTTTCTAAGCCTGTCTCACATACTGAGCGAAACAATTATTTCGTCTTCAGTACGTACAAGATTTCCATATCCGACGAGGATCAGCTTCTCCCTCCAAAAGAGTCTCGTTATATAGGGATAGCGAATATGTTCTTCGAGATGGGAGCCTCCTCCAAAGAAGCCCAAGCTATTCAACCTTAGTTTCAGCCGAATCAATCGGTTGTAATTCATCCTTGTCTGGCTTCTTTGTAATCCGCTAGATGGGCATTCGGTCTGTGCTATTCTTCTATGTTGCTTTTCAACATGAAACACATCTTGCAACAGGAACTACTGGCTTTCTAAGTTATATTGCATGCTTATCTCTATAGCACTCAGGACTCTGTGTTAGTATATTGTCACATCGCTAAACAGAGTCCTGAGTGCTATAGAGATATGCATGCAATATTACTTAAAAAGCCAGTAGTTCCTGTTGCAAGATGTGTTTCATGTTGAAAAGCAACAGAGAAGAATAGACACAGACCGAATGCCCAGCTAGCGCATTACAAAGAACCAGACAAGGAATGAATTACAACCAATTGATTCGGCTGAAACTAAGGTTGAATAGCTTGGGCTTCTTTGGAGGAGGCTCCCATCTCGAAGAACATATTCGCTATCCCTATATAACGAGACTCTTTTGGAGGGAGAAGCTGAT
>JAHQVL010000259.1 GCA_019634345.1 Rhodothermaceae bacterium | reverse complement strand
GCAATGGCTTTAGGTAACCTATGCTCGTCTGTGCCTAACTATGGGTTTGCTGTTCCGGGTTGACGCATTTAACTAACTAAATACGTTGCTTTTATGAAGATCGCGCCGAGTGTTGATTGGCGAGAAGGCATGCTTCTTTCTCCCGGTCACTTTGAGCAAACAGAACGGCATTTACATTCACAGGCCTATGGTTTATACAGCTATGTCCAATCCTTCAACTGGGGGATTGCAAGCCTAGAGGTAGATCATGACCTGTTTCAGAAAGGGACCCTGCAGTTTTTACGGGTAAGAGGAATAACAAAGTCTGGTATTCATTTCGACCTGTATGAAGATGGGAACCTGTCATCTGTACCTCCCTCTCGAGAGGTCAGCGATCTGATAGAGGGTTTTACCAGTGGACTCGCCACGGTTAATTTATTTCTTGTACTACTATCCGGTAAAGAGAAAGGAGCTGGCCGTCTGATTCGAAACGGACAGAATCAGGAAGAGGCTGGGATTGAAGTCCGATTCCCGCAATTTCAGATTTTAACAGAGAAAGAGACGGAAGCGCATGATGTAGTGGATAAATTGAAAATTTCTATGCTGGATGTCCAAGATGGTGTCGCGTCCTTCAGCGATACCTATGTCCCTCCTTGTTTGAATATCGGCTATGAACAAAGCGTGGGAAAAAAGAGCGCGCTCTTGGGCGAATTGGCTTCCATTGCAGGCATGATGGAGAAAAGAGTGAGAGAGCTAACCAGTTTTGTCCGCAAAACAGATCGCTCTGATCCCGCAAAGCGGGCTATGCTCGCAGGGTTTCACATGCCAATGCTTTCGATCTTGAATGAAGGCATTGCAGTTCTAAGGCACGATCAAACACTGCCTATAGTGCACCCAGAAACCATGTATCAGAAGTTGATCCGCCTGGTAGCTCGAGTTGGTACGTACGCTGCTTTTGATTCCGGCAATTCGATGGCAGAGATTCATGACTCAGTACCCGCCTTTAAGCAAGATGAGTTGCTTGCATGTTTCTCAGCATTGAGAGAGTTGTTTAACCAGTTTCTTGCTCCCAGTGACATCGCAATGGAAGAGGTTGTGCCGCTGCCCTTAAGCAGGCAGATTATAGATTCAGAATCGGTGCTGGTTGTTAACCTGGCTGAAACCCTGGGGCCGCGCGCAATGCAAGTGCTAGAGCATGCTGACTTTTACCTCGGCTTTTCACTCGGAGGCCCTTCAAAAGAAGATATGCACAACAGCCTTAGTGTCAGCAGCATGAAGATCATCAAACAGGTCATCACCTATAAAATGATTACTTCCGTCAAGCTCATTGATCGAGAAGGATATGTGCTTCCAGGTAGGCGGCCTGATCCAGACATGGCCTTTTTTCAGTTAACAAAAGCGGATAAGAATTGGGAAGAAATCTGCTCGGAAAAGCAGATCGTGTTGCACGCTTCAAACCCAGACATCCTTGAGCAATTTGGCAATACTCTCTATGCAGTCTCACAGGTCGTTGTGTCCTCTTAACCTCTTGAAATTACTTATACCATGAATACCCTGATCATGACAGATACAGAAGGGCAACCCGAAGTACAAACTAATGTTGATAACGCTCAACGACGCCGGCTGTGCACCTATTACGAAAGTATTCTGCAGCTCATTGTGCGTATCAGGGAGCGGAGCACCGCTGAGCAGGCAACACCGTCATTCGAAGTATCAAGCCCGATGTTTGCCGCAAACCCTTCGAGCCAGAATGATGACGACCTCTTTCGTGACGCGAAAAACTTGCGGCAAAGGGTATTAATGTTATTCGACCGTGCGCTGAGAGAGGCTAAAGATGGCGGATACAATGAGGTATTGGTTGAAGATGCAGGGTTCGCAATGGCCGCTTTCCTGGATGAGGCGGTAAATTTATCTAAGTGGGATCAAAAAGATCAGTGGCAAACCCAACCCATTGCAAAGGAATTGTATCAAGCCTCCAAATCTGGAGATGAATTTTATGAACGTCTGGATCGCATTAAAGAGGGGCGGACACAACATGTATTGGATGTACTAGAGGTCTACTACCTGTGTCTGACTATTGGATTTAAAGGGAAGTACGCGATCGAGTCCGAAAACCTCAGGCCCATTATCAAGGAGCTATACCAGAAAATCGAGGGATCTCAGGCTCATCGTGATACCCAATTGTCAATAGATAAGTCCGGAGGCCGTAGCACGTTTGGTGTTATCAAGAGCCAGGCACCCCCCTGGTATGCCTACGGGACTGCACTCATTCTGGTAGCCGTCGTTTGGATAGCAGCACGCCTATTTGCTGGCTGATCAATCCGTTTTAATTATCTGTTTCCTGTTTAGTCATGAAAAAAATAATCAAATTCTTATTATCAAAGGAATGTATATTTTCACTTCCTGTGGTGGCTGGCCTGGCAGGATTGCTAGGTGTCATGCGTTTGTACATGGGGCAATTCAACAGTGATGCAAGCGAAGCGAAGATCATCGTAATCTTAGCGGGCGTGTTGTTCGTTTTAGGTTTCTTCGGTTGGATACTTTGGTTGGGAAGCCAGCGCAAGAAAAGGAAGAAGAAAAACGCGGAAACAGCGCAGCGGCTCGTTGAGCAAACGAAGATTGATACTGCTAATCTGAAGCCAGAATTACGTGCCGAATATGAAGGGCTTTCTAAGAGTTTTTCTGAAGGCGTGGAGTACTTAAAAGGCCGCGATGTAGGGCTTAACGAACTCCCCTGGTTTCTAGTAATAGGCCCTCCTGGCCATGGAAAAACAACGCTGATTCGAGAATCTGGGATCGACTTTGCCGGCTTTAAAACGCAAGCCGACTACAAGGACCCTACTAAGAATTGTGGGTGGTTTATCAGCGACAAGGCCATCTTTGTTGATACGGCTGGTAAGTATGCGGCAGGTGATCAAGCAGAGTCATCTAAGGGAGAATGGGAAAGACTTCTGGGGCTTATCAAAGAATCTCGTCCGGATCGCCCTATTAATGGGATTATCATTGCTATCAGCATTACAGCGTTCAAGGGGGTAGGTAGTCAACCACAGATTAAAGAATACGCACGCTCTCTGAGAGAACGTGTGCACAATGTAATGGAGCATCTAGGGGTAAGGGTGCCGATCTATATAACGATCACTATGGCTGACGTTATTTCAGGCTTTGATCAGTATTTCGAGGGAATCCTGAAAGGCGAGCGCGATCATTGGTGGGGGGCTACGTTGGATCCTAACACGGCATCTCCGCCAGGGATGATAAGTGATTTTAACGCAGCAAAGTTGTTTGATGGTGCATTTCACCAGTTCTATGAGCACCTGTTAAATCGCCGGGTTCAAATGCTAAGCCGGCACCAGGATCGTGATGCGCGGCATGCGGCGGCCCTCTTTCTGAAAAACCTGTCGGACATTCGTGAAAATATTCGGTTCTTTATCGACCGACTCTTCTACACGATTAAAACAGAGGAAGATCTTTTATTCCGTGGTTTCTACCTGACCAGTGGTACGCAAACTGAGCGACCAGCCGTGGATCTAACGAGCAACCTTTCTGACATCCTCGGGCTCACTGATAACAAGGCACTCTATCCTCCAGGCGAGGACCGAGTTGAGTACCCTGAGAAATACGGAGCACAAAGCTACTTCGTAAAAGATTTCTTTACAGACATTGTGATCCAGGATGAAAATATCGTGGAGCTTACCTCAAAAGAAGCCCGCAAACGAAAAAAACTCAGCGGCGTGTCGTTAATCGGCTCGGGAGCGGTTACCTTGTTGTGTTCGATGTTATTCATCGCCTCATGTAGCCAGAGCCGCCTGCATGTCAATCAATATGGAAACTCAGCCGGTGAACTGCGGCAGGTATCTACCAATTTCTCTGGGACATCTTCTCTTGAAAAACGATCAGAGGTACTCAGAGACGGTTATCCTTTGCTGAAAGAAAGCCATTACCGAATCGATAGCCTCAAGACACGGGTACCGAGTCTAGGCATTTATCAAGCGGATGATGCTTTTCAGGAAGTACGTCTGCAAAGATACAATATTGTACACCAATTGCTTGAGAAGCATTACCAGGACGTATTACCTGGGATTGTTGAACAAATTGCAAATACGCGTAATGTATCTGAAGTAGGCACTGAAGAGTTATTAGGCTTGAGAGCCTATACCCTGCTTGGAGACTCCCTTGCTTATAAAGACCAGTTTGGACGAAAGGACAAGTCGGATGAATTTCCTGAACACAAAGCGTTGGCAGAGTATGCACAACAGGTGATGACTGCCTCAATGTGCACCATTGATGAGGAGATTTCGGTTTGCACTGATGAACAAAATCAAATCATCGAAGCACTGGTTAGTGATTTTGTAGATCATCAGTCAACTCGCCCTGCACCTTTTGACAACAATGATGACCCGAATATTGAGGCGGCCTTTACAAATTTGGGTCAGGACGTTGGGCCTGAAACAGTGTATAAGGACTTTATTGCTGAATTGAGCCGACTGGTTTATGATGAGAAACGATGGAGAACTATAACTGCTTCAGATCTTCTTGAGGTTGAGAGGCGATCAAATGAAATCTCCCGATTATTTGACGGGTCTGCTTCCATGTCCTCAGCATTTGCCGATATTGCCTGGAAAGAACGAGCCAACGTATTAAGTGAGATCGTTGAGCGGAAGTTGGGTAATGAAGGAGATTGGTTCGATAAACGCCAACTCAATGAGTCTATTCGGAATCTACCTGATGGTGATATTGAGGCAAAAGTAAAAGAGTATACCGAGGAGCTGATGCCTCGATACATTCGGACATTCTATCAACAATGGGAGCAGTTTATTGAAGATATTAAGCTGGTAGACTTTGATGATCTCGATGAGGCGCACGAGCAACTAAAACTCCTCTCCGAGCCACCCCCTGCAGAAAGCGAAGACTTGATTTCCCGGCTCGTGCCTGATCCGGTAGACCGACTCATCAATGGGGAAGGGAATCCTATGCCTTATCCGTTTTACACACTGTTTGAAGTCATTAGGAGCCATACTAGGGATTTTAAT
>JAHQVL010000258.1 GCA_019634345.1 Rhodothermaceae bacterium | reverse complement strand
CAGTACACGAGCCGGTCCTAGTGTTGAATAGATGGCAACCAGGACGGCCAGCGTCCACAACCAAAGGGTTCGCTCTCGTTCAGAGGTAAAAAGAGGCATTGATCCTCAAGAGTCCAGGCTCAGTTCCATATACCGGACCCCATCCATGGGGTTACTATTGTACGATTCGATGTCCACAAATCCGACCTTCCGGTAAAGCTCTTGTGCCCGATCTTGCATTGGAGCAGAATCCAAACGCATCGCGCTATACCCCCTCTTCCTGCCTTCAGCAATAATGGCGTCTACCAGTTTCTTCCCAAGCCCTACCCCCCGAAACGCCGGCTTTACGTACAATCGCTTCATTTCACACACATCGGCTTCCAATGCACGTAGCGCTACACAGCCAGCGACGTTCTCTGAGGAATAGGCCAGCAGTAGCGCACCTTCAGGGGGTGCGTAGTCACCAGGTAAACCATTCAGTTCCTCATCAAAATTCTGGAAGCAGAGCGAGAAGTTGAGAGAGGCGGCATATTCTTCAAACAGTTGCCTCGCCATTGCGATGTCGTCTTGAGTAACAGCTTGTCGTAGTTCCATATGTTCAAGCGGATTCCTTAGAACGTGCCTTCAGAATGTACCTTCGCCAAACTGATGGGTATTCAGCCAGGAAAGCATGGATTCATAATACCCTTCAACATACGGCGGGCGGCTCTGTTGCTCAAGCAGTTCTCGGATTCCACCGGTCTTTGTTTGACGAAGGGTATGATCGCCATCTGGAAATGTCCTGATCTCAAGAGACGCATTCGGATTCCGCCCTATGGTGTCCCGATACAATGCCGCTGTTTTTCGCCAATCCACATTCGTGTCTTTTTCTCCAAACAACGCCAACACTGGCCTATCAATCGAAGCCAGCAACTGCTTGAACTGGGGTACGTAAATCAGCAATTCTTCAGTTTCGTCTACCACCAACTCTCCAGATGTAAACAGAGCCTGGTAGGCTAGAAACTCTTGTTCGGACGCGGTCCCACCCCATCCCATAAAATGCATAAATTCATCGTCTGCAATATGGGTAGAAGCAGCCAGGTACTCTTCATAGGTCCCCCCTTTCCATGCCGCATTAAAGCGCCCCTGCCACTCAGACACCAACACTTCAGTCTCTTCTACCGTTCGCCCTTCGATAAGGAAATTGGACTCCAACAGATAGCGCGCATTTTCTTTGTCATCGGTCCCACTTACGGAAATCCAAAAAGCAATCGATGGATCTGCCTGCATCGCAAGCGGTGCAATCCACCCTGCTCGACTTATTCCCCATAACCCGATTTTTTCGGTCCCTTTAATCTGGCGCTCTTTTAAAGCCTTTACAGCAGCCACAACCTCCTCAGCACTGCTCTGAACAGGCTGATCTATATCAAATTCACCCTCACTTTCCCCACATCCGGGTTTGTCCCACACCAACGTATTTATCCCGATTTTGCCAAACGTAGACCTGAGTTCATAAAACCAGTTCTTTTCAACCACATTCGTCGCCCCATAACCATGCACGATAATAATCGTCGATACTGGTTCCTGAGTCGAAGGGCTATCCAGCAAACCAACCAGTTTATTCCCATCTACTTCGAATACGAATGAGTCTGTCTTAATGGGTGCCTCATCAGCATGCTGAGCGGATGACTCATACGCAAAGAAAACGAATAGAACGAAGAAAGCGAATCGAAGCATGGACTTTGCAGGTGGCACTGAGGATTAAGTGAGATGCCTGAGCCTTACGAATAGCTCAGGCAATAAGATGCATTATCCTCACCCTCGACTACAACCTATTCCTGGCCTTCCCTAAGTGCTGCGAGCTTCTCTTTAGCTTCAGTATTGTTGGGTTCTAGCTCGAGAGATTTCTTGAAAGCATGTATAGCCGACTCTTTATAGGCTTCCCCCAGTGCTTGTATGTACGATGCATCCGTTGTACAAAACGAGCATTACCGAAACGCCTTCCGAAACTGACCCGGGGGCATACCCATGTGTTTTCTAAACACCCGGCTGAAGTGACTTTGGTCATAAAAACCCGCCTTAAGAGCCACCTCTCCGACAGGTAAAGTAGTGGATTGTAATTCTCTGCTTGCCCACTCAATCCGCAGCAAGCGAAGGTACTCACCAGGTGAGCAATCGAAATACCGGCGAAACATCTTCGCTAAATGTGCAGGATGAACATCCGCCTCAATGGCCAGATTGCTCAATTCCAGTTCTTCCAAAAACTGATCATCCAGCGTCTCTTTAGCTCGAAGTAACCAATCAGGGATGTGCTTTGTCCCTGCTTTGTTTGCAGTACGAGACAACGCAGCGAGAAGCTCCAAAGTGAAACCCTCCAGAGCCAGAAAGGACGCAGAATCGTCTTGATGAAACTCACTGTAGAGCTTGTTTACGAGTTGAACAGGAGGTCCTTTAGAAAACAAGCGCGACGTGTCGATTTGGTTGAAAAGCTCTACGTATTGCTGATACCGGCCAGTAGAAAGCTCTATACAAAAACAAAAGCCATTGGTCAGCCATTTGTTGGCGTGAACCTCTTCAGGTGGATGGTAAACCAACGTACCAGGTTCGCACGAGCGGTTTGTATTTGCTAGATACTCATTAGAATGGCCCTGAATCACAAAGTAAAAATGCGCATTGGAGTGAGAATGCCTGGGCACATACTGGTTTACAGTGTGATGACTCTCGGAGAACAATATCCCCCCAGCAGAACGTTTATGTGGCTGACGCCCATAATAAGCACCTGGCGAAAGTTTTGGTATACTAGACATCTCAGCACTCACATTGCGGACAAACCTGCTAGGTTTGCTTATCCGATATAACGGGCTCTTGATTCACGTGGAGGTGTAAACAGAAAACGTAATTACACGAATATAGGCAACCTCAATCTCAAAAGTTAGATCCTAGAGGCCAAAGTTCCCCCTTCCTTCTAGATATTGCTATTCAAAACAACCAGACTTCACTCATTGACAGAAGCACGTTTGTCTAAAAGAGATTGATTTTCTGGGTCGAGGCTTAGGGCTCTTTGATATATAGCCCGAGCTTCTTCGATTCGTTCAGCTTGTAATAAGGCATCTCCCAATCTCTCATACACATAACTGTAATCAGGATATAGCCGTGTATTATACTCAAGCATGTCAATGGCTTCGTTCAGCCTATCTTCTCTTAACAGGTTCATGCTGAGGAAGTTAATATACCCTCCCATTGGCTTTACCTGAAATCCGTACTTTAGTGAAAGAGCATCATAAAACCCCTCTATAGCATTCGCCCCACGGGCTATTGCCGAATCGGGTAAAGTATAGTCTTTAAAGACAAATCGTAAGCCATCCCCCAGGCTATACCGAGGTACATTCCAGTGATCATGTTCGATGTAATCTTTGAAGGTGTATTCTACATTTAACCCTCTCTCGTCGATAACAGTTGTAAATCTGCTTATTTCTTCGGCATAATCATCTGCATCGTTGTCACTATTTAAGAAAACGAAACGGGGGCTAGGAATTGATGCGTTCGTTATTGCCTTTGCTTTTTGCGTAACAATGCGTTGATCATACTCTAGATTGGGACTACTAGCTATATACCCACTGAATAATTCGGGCTTTTCAACAAGGCTAAATAGCGTGAATAATCCACCTAAGGAATGTCCATACAAAACTCGAAATGGGTGGGTCCGATAGGTTGAATCGACTTTAGGAATCACCTCTTTTTCTAGAAAAGCCAGGTAATTAGCCCCGCCTCCACTCTGAGGTATGGGGTATCCGTGCCAGTCAGGAATAAAGCTGGGTGACAAATCGCGCCAACGATCACTCGTGTTGACACCAACAACAATCATCTCTGGAATTGTAGTACTCATTTTACCATCACCATGTACTGCACTAATGGCATTTAAGAATGCATAGATGGATTCGAGTACGTAAAAAACAGGGTAACTTTCCTTATTCTGCTCATAATCGGGTGGTAGATAGACAGACACTGTATGGGTTTCATTCAGAGTTTCTGAGTGTATTTCTACTCTATCAATTCGGTATTCAAAATCTGAAACCTGAGCATAGGACAGGCTGCAGACGATGAATTGGATTAGCATAAAAGCAGCACAGACATAGTGGTTCATCTTTGCTCGTTATCCAGGTGAAGGAAAAAGCCCGGTGGGCAGCTTTTTACCAGAACATCATACCTCAGTCATTCACTGGTGTACTATGATATGAAGTACACCAATCTATTTATGTACGACCTATTTTGCTTGTACATGAATTGCTTCAATTGTACAGAAATTGCACTATCAAAATAGCTGACACAAACACCAAAGGAATTCGAGCAGAAGCCAATTAACGGCCAGGCCGCAAAATAACTACAGGTGCCTCCCCATGCGCATCACTCCCCCACAGACACTCAAGGGCATCTTTTGATGGATTGCAATACAATACATCCGCGCCATATACACCAACAAATTCAGGCCCACTAACCAGCTGCGGTGACTCCCCAGTAAGTACGAGCTTTCCTCTTTCCTCATCGAATGAAACGTCGAGAGCTTGCCGAACGGTTCGCTCATCTTCAGTGCTTCCTGTAGAGTGGTAAACAATATCCATTCTTTCGAGGTCCCCATCGAGAAAGAAGCGATACGTTTCGTCTATATCGCCTCTAACAAATCGAACAGGATCACTTTGCCATGTAGTGGAATAAAAAAGGGTATCAGCCTCCATGTTCTTCGTACTCCGGCAAGAAGTCGCGAGCAATCCGATACCGAATAGAAGTATAAAAAATCGTGTCATAGTTCTTCTTATGGATCTATTAACGCCTCAATTCTTCATTTCAATTTTGCTGGGCCTAGTGGTCTTTCCTGTATCTAAGTGGGCTCTTGGTCTCACAATCATGACAGCAGTACTGGCATGGGATAAACCAACGTTTTCGTATATAATTACTAAATGCTTTTTTTATGGCATATATTTGGTCCCACCTTTTATTGCCTTTCTATTGGGATTTTCATTATTCCACATTTTAGTATCCTTATTATCAGGCATCTTGATCCCTGTTATTAGGAAAGCAAAAGAGAGATTTGAAGAAGCCTATTATGAATCGTAAGGCCTTTCAATCTACTCTACACATTCTCTTCTTCTCTAGATAACAGAGCTTCTGCATGCTCAAGAGCATGTATCGTTTTCTTCAACTCTGTGTACTGAACAATGCCCGTTGAGGCCACTCCGATAACACTAATAGCCGATACAATAGTCATAAACACATTTGTCCAACCACTCATGACTCCCCAGAGGATCGCGACCATAACCATGTAAACAAGAGAGCCTACCAGCCAGGCTGTTGAATACCGCTCCCGACGTTTTAGACTGCTTTTTTTCGAGCGGACGAAGTCAAGGTCGAGTCCTTTTTGAATACGCTTTTTTTCTTCATAGCTCATCTTGTCATTGAGCTGCTCCAGAAGCATATCTTTCACAACAGGCTTTGTATTCATGATGCTATCCCATAACGTTATTCGTCGCTTTCAGGGGGTGGAATCTCGTCTATATCAAACCATACGGGCTTGTTCAAGGCACGCGTGGTAGCAACCATATGATCAGCCCCAGATGAGGCGCCACCGATTCTAAGGCATCCATCACACTTGGTTAGGATCTTCTCAGCAATCGGATGCTGAATTTCATTATAAATATCGTCTCCTATCTTCTTCGAACCTGCTGCCTCAATCAAGGGAAGGGAAAACCATTCGCCAAGTACAGGGAGGTGTCCACGACGATAAAGATCAAGTGCAACGGTGGTCATCGCTTCCATATTGGCGTGGATCAGTTTGGGGTCATCACCAGTGCCACCACGAAGCGGCCCGGCAACCAAAATCATTTTCATATTGTTCTTATCTACGTTCTTATCACTTCATATGGAGCTGGATAATGGGGCATTTCAGTCGGAAAACCTTCTCCTACGGATTTTATTTCTTCATTGTTGAGGGCGGCCAGAAACGCGTCCATCGATTCCCACTCAGCAATATATACAAAACTAAACTTTGCATTAGGATCAAGAGAGCGATGCAGCTTCGTGCTTACATAACCCGGTTCGCTACCAATACCAATTAACGCCAAAAGGCCGGGATCTAGAACAACTCCTCAATGCAGCCATCGAGTGGGGGTTAAAGCATTTGCCCAATGTGACCCTCCCTCCGTCAACATAATAGAAGCCTCGTACAAGAGTGTATCTTACTCTTCTCAACCTGGAGAAATAGACACACCCAATTGTTCAGTACTGCACAGCCTGCTCTCGCTCCCTTGTCTTTTGAGGACAAACCACGTCAACCTTGAGTCATGAGGAATCGAATCTCCAGGCTTGCACCCGCACCTATGCAAACCTCCATACACCGGTGACCTTTTAGTCCTCACCAATCATGGACCTATCGCAAAACGCTGCTGAGACAGTAGGACTACACGTGCTATTGATTACTCACTTTCATTCGAGAGAAAGGGTACCCGTTACACCCTGTCCGTGGAGTTTCCCGATTTGCTATAGCCCGTTCTTCAGCCTCAATCCGACGTGGAGCATTGTACGTACTTATACAAAAAGCCCACTCATAAGGGGGCATATCTAACCTCATCCAATCAATGCGTGTCCACAAGCCCCCATCAGACGGATTATCAGAGTCATTGAGAGCCAGGAGGTACCCCTCATCGACATTCCACCTAACGATGTGATATCGAGTATCAGGTTTCTGGAGCCACATATTCTCCTCAATCATATACTGAATGCCATAATCATCTTCATAAACTCCTATCATGAACGATGGTGCATTTCCTTCAACAGGCTGCATTGGAATCTTACGTGCACACCCCGCAAGAGCAAACAGAATTATCAAGAGCCCGATATACTTCATTATAGTATTATCCTGGGTTATCAGCAGGCAACCATGTTTGAGTCCTACGAAATATCGCTAAGTATCCCCGAACCCTAAGGGTACCCTCCTCAACCCAAATGCGACACCGGTACGTTTTACCATTCTCTGGGTCTAGAATGTGTCCTCCGGCCCATTCGTTGCCATCTTTCGTTAAATCCTCGATAATCACCATTCCTTCGATAGGCTGCCCATTCCGTTCACCCTCGCACTTATCACATACCGGATTGGGTTCGTCTGGGTTGATCAACTTGACAATGCGCCCCTCAACGTTTCCGTCATTCTCATAGATCTCCACAATAGATCGCGGCTCATTTGTATTGTCATCAATAGTCTGCCAGAATCCAATGGGGGATTGTGCCAACGTAGCCCGCGGACCAGCCGTGAAAAGAAGTAAGATTAGGACCGACACTACAGTTGGAAGAGATTCTTTACTCATGGCACAATTTCTACTGCAGGCACTAAGATTACGCCTTCGCTTAATGCCTTAACTTTAAGAAGCCAGTTCTTCCAAACCACCTTCTGATCGTCTAAGTCGGCCCCATAAGGCCCTGCATCTATTTGAAGCACGGAAACGTTGTTTTCATGTTGTAATGAGTAGGTTTCAACGTATTTCCCATAGCCTGGAAACACATAGTCAACGTGGATCAGCGCTTCTTCCACCAGTTTTGAAATGGTACCTGTATTAGCCGGCTTTTCTGGTTTATGCGTGTACTTGAAGTACACTTCTGAACCCAGTTCCCAATCAGACTCCACGTAGGCATTTTTGTCAAATTCATTGCCCAGAATTTTCGCATAGACCGGATCGGTAATGATCTCCCACACTTTAGATGCAGGTGCATTGATTTGAATGTTTGAGGATACTGAATTGGCGTCTTTCATAGGACACAAGTTTTTACGTTAACCCAGGCAGATCATTTTTTAGCCCAGAAAATCGCATGTAACATAAAGGATTGCAATGACAGCCCTATGTCATTTGCGCTTACCCTATATTTTCTGATGGGCTGCCGTCCTCATTTCGCAGTCTTTTTCCAGAATGTACGTAAAAATGGAGGTGCCTGGTTGATTGATAATCCCCAACATTGCTGCTAACCCTGCACCCTCCATTTTCCCGCTCTAGCTTATCGCATACATAGTGTATTGCTTTCAGGAAATCTACTGCTAATGTAGACTCCACCGCATGTGCTGAACTAAGGGATTCAATGTGTTGCTTAGGAATGATGACGATGTGGTACTCAAAGTAGGGCTGGGTGTGATGGAATGCCAACACCTGATCCGTTTCAAAAACAACGGAGACAGCCACGTTACCTTTAAGAACCTGATTGCAATAGAAGTCACTCATAGGTTATGATGCTCAAGAAATTTCACACGAGTCGATGCCACACGTCCCCGCCTGATCGTGTCTTTTCCTTCTCTAGTAACACCATACGCGACATGAACGTCACTGATGTCTTCTGTATTCGACATCGGAAAGAGATAAGGCAGGGCTTCGAGGCCCTGCCTACCTTCTAATCAATTCAATCCAGTTCAGCCATTACGAAAGGCAATTCCTTTGTTTAGCTCACCTATGAACACAGTATTTTCCGACAAAATGGTGCATCCATAATGACAGGAGTATGCCCAGGACGGCCACAGATGCTATTTCACTTTCGCAACCGATCAGAAATTTGCACCTACTTTTTTGGTCGGTAGTCCATTTTCATGTATTTGTCCCCTTTTTCTAACTCATCGAGCATTTGGTTTAATCTCTTTTGTATTGTCTGCTCTCGCTTCGCCCGCGTTATCCAACCCATGTAATCGTTTTCTTGGTATGGAGGACGAGCCTCATAAGCATCCATGAGGCCGCGGGCAAGCAATGCCTCCAATACAAACTCAGGCATTGGATGAATAGGTCTTTTCAATCTTGATGCTTGTTCTTTGTCCATATCCATTTCCGATTCTACTTATGGTCGATTGATCTAGCTATTGTTTGCCCTGCTGCTTCGAGTCGAGATTGGCTTGATATGACCAACATCATAGATGATGTACCCACTCTTCTGAAAATTGATCTGGTTCGTTATGGTAATATGCATGAGGCATTTAGGGAAGAAATAGACTCAGAGGGAATAGTTTTATATGAGCGAGAAAGAGAAGATCAAACGATTCATGCTTGACCTGGGAAACGCATTAGCACGTTTCAGGAAACCAACAGAAGTATCTCTTAAGGAAAATGAGTTTGCTATGGAGGCAACCAGTCAGCGATTTGAGTACAGTTTTGAACGTTTCTGGAAGACACTAAAATGATTACTTAAGGATGCAGTAGTATTGAGATTCGAGGTCCTAAGCCGGTCTTAATCGAAGCCTACGCGCAGAAATGGATCAACGATGAAAAGAAATGGATTGATTTGCTCAATGCGCGTAATCTCACCTCACACGTTTACAATGAGCAGCGTCCTCAAGAAATTGACGAGATGATTCTAGAGAATTCGCCAATGATGCACATCGAGTATGCTGCTCTTGAAGAACGTTTTGCAGATTATCTAAAATAGGTCGCCTCTCCCCTATCTTGCCAGGCCTTCGTAATTCGCAACTACGGCGAACCTGATTTAAATACTGCAACTTGCTCCCCTGGCCGTTCGTACCTCCCAGGATTATCGACCCTATCAATTCAAGCCACCAATAGAAACTATAATGTTCAAAACCTTAATAATGGGAGCAGTGTTCATGCTACTAGCTCTCTCGATCCCCTCTGCACAAGCTCAAGAGCCTTCTGATAAGGTCGATCCAATGATCGAAACACTGCAAGCCACTAATGACTACGTAAGAGCTATGATAGTGACGTCAGCTAACCAGATGTCTGAAGATGATTACGCATTTAGTCCAGCTTCCGAGGTCCGAAGTTTCGGGCAGTTGCTTACACACATCGCTGAAACAAACTACTTCTTTTGCTCCACAGCAAAAGGTGAACAAGCACCCCAAAGCGCTGCCTCAGAAAGCATGACAAATCGGGAGGATATCATCAAAACACTATCCAACTCGTTCGATTATTGCGATGCCATCTACAATAGCGCTGAAAAAGTAAATCCGGATAACCAGATCGAATTCATGGGCCAGCCCCGATCCCCATTGACAGTTTTAGCCTTTCGGAATAATCATGCACTTCTACATTATGGCAATGTAATCACTTATATGCGGCTTCGAGGTAAAGTGCCACCATCAAGTTAATTAGTGTGCACTAGTTTATTTCGTGATTCGTGGATTACAGGAATCAGTTAGACATTGTGCAGATCACCGCACGATCGGAAGATTCGTTAGAGGCATCGGATTGATAAGTATTCAGCACTTTCCACTCATCACCATATTTGCATGTGTCAAGTGACACCTTTCTTTACTATTGTTCTGTCGACATGTTGGTCGGCGGTCTAATGCCCACAGCGAGTAAATAGCCGAGCATCCAGAACTCGCCGATTGTGGCGGGTGCCGTGAGTCCCTGGACCAGCCAAGATGGGGCCCCCACGAGACCGTTCTCCAGGAAAGTGCTCAGGATATACCCTGCGCCACCGACCAGGAGCGTCCACCCCAGCGCCTTCGGCATGCGGCCAGAGGTTGCCGCCACGTAGCCCATCGGGATGAGCCAAAGGCCGAAGAAAAGCTTACCGACGCCCCAGAGCTTTAAGCTTGCCTCATACAGTAGTTGGCTCGTCGCGGCGACGTCACCGGCTGGCGCGAGGCTAGCGTCACCGGCCACCGCTACTGCGGTTGACATACATGCGGCGCTGCCCAGAACGGCGATCGCGTTGACGAAGCCGAATGCCGCGAGCGAACCCGCGGCGACGGAGTTCAAGGAGCGAAACAGCTTGTAGAACCACACGGCGGCAAGCACCTGGGTTGCGACGATTCCGAGTTCCAGCATCACGCCAAGCCGCGCAAGTGCCTCGCGCTCGACGAGGTTTTGAGCAGTTGCTGCGGGGTCGCTGGGCACATAGATGGCGGGGCGGACCAGGAGGAACCCGAGAATGCCTGTGATGGCGAGTCCGAGGTACCACAAGCCGGTAATGCGGGCTGTCTTCTTAAGGTTGTTCATAGTAGTCTTCTTGAAGCGAAGTGGTCTATTCCCGCATTAGTGGAGAATAAGTTAAGCAAGTAGTTGTTGATAGTGTTGTTCGTATTCTGGCATCGAATACGTAGTTGTGGAATTTGAGGGGAACGCCTCCATCAGCAAAAAAGTGATCGAAATGTTCCTGGAGGCCTAGCTTTGTTTTATGTTTCCATCGCCATCCAGCGGGCTCCCTGAAATATACATCGTCTTCGAAAGAAAGGGTCTGCATAGTTTCTTTTGTTGAGCCTTGCGCTATGGCCTTGAAGTACTTTATAACTTCGACTGGCTCTATCAACTGAATCACCTCCGCGAAAATCGACTAAATCGCTCCGGTTCTTTCGGAGACAACATAGATGAGTAGTTGCTCAAACAGTTCACTGGTTTGACAATGCTCCGTCACGTTCACGCTAACCTAATACATCAGGGCTTACTCTCCAGAATAGGATCATTTTCCAATCCACCCCATGCTCTAAATACCTGTCCTGTCTCTTTGCCTTCGATAGCATTAACATAGTATTCGGCACACTGTTTAGCTGTAATCAATCCTTCCCGAGTCACCTTTTCGGGTGGAACTATAGGCGCAGGACTTACCGCATTAAAAGGCATTGTGCAGGCCATAATTAGGCCCCAGCGTTGGCCCTAGTCCTGAAATCAAAATTTGAACGACAATGTAGAAGCCAGATAAAAAATATTCTCATCAGGCCCAGTCTCACCTACAAAACTTCCTGGGACAAAATAGGACATCTCGGTACTCCAGGTGATATGACGTCCCATTTGGTAAGTAATCACAGTACCAATTTGATGACCAATAAATCGAGACTGTGATTCCTGGCCTTCTCTTGTTAAAAACCTTGGAGGCGCATACACCCCATCCGATTCATTTGCTCGCCAGTATATATCCCAATCCATGACCAATTCTACATTATCTGATATCTCAAGCTTTAATGAAGGGTGAATATCAAACAGGTTAATGGGTGCTATCTGTGTTATCAATCCAAAATAGGTCGGATTGGCAAAAAAGGGATTGAACGTGTTTAGTTTTCCATCACCCATTTCCCTATCTCCACTTATATAGTCCACCTTAAGACCTATAACAGGCTTTAGATTCATTTCGTAAAACCCATAATAGAAGTCCGTTTGCAGAGCAGCAGCAAAGATTTCATTAGAACCGAACGTTCCAAATTGGACCATCAATTCTGAGTTAAATTGAAAGGAGGCTCCAATTTTTCCAAACCTGCGGAATCCCAACGTATATCTCGTTTCTTCGCCCTGCCCTTCTTGATAAAAAACGTTTTGGACATCAAAGGTGAAGAAATAAAACTGCGAAGCTCCCAGACCAGGAAGGACACCTTCATTTACTTGGGTAAAAAAGCCCCAAAAGATCATGTCCTCATTCCGCTTATTATCGAAAGCCTCAAATCCAATAACAACCTCACTACCTAAAAATCCCTCCAGGCTTACTTTTTTATCCCGGTATACAATCCGTGCTGCATCAAAACTCCGTCGCATATTGGGCCCTTCTCGAATTCCGACCAGTCTTGCTGAACCATATGATAGTTCTTGCCGTCCTATGCGAATCCTGAGTGACGATTCGTTCTTTAGGGGAAACTGTGATTCTATAAATCCCTGGTGCACATCCAGATTATCATCTTCTGTAAATCCTTTTGCCTTGATGCTCAACAGACCGTGATAAAACTCAGAAAAAAACCGAACACGAGGGCCTAATGTTAGGGCACCGTGTAGAGAGATCCGTTGAGAATACAATCCGCTGGATCGAGTACCCCAGTTCTCGTTATCAACGAATCTGAATCGCGGTCGTAATTCTCCACCAAATGTCAAGAAAGCCGAACTTTCCCTGTTGAGGCTTATGAACTTGATCGGGTCAAAGATATCTCTTTTGAATGGCGACCCATTTCTGAGATATTCATAGTTTTCCTCTGCTCTTAGAATGATGTAAGGGGGCGGAGTATTGGGACCATTATCCTGAGCAAGAGCATCATGCACGTCCGAAAACACACATAGCAGGAGTAGTACACCTAAAAGTTGGAGCCTGTAATCAGTTACTAATAATCCGATCATATCACTATTACTAATCATCGAATGCGTGAGAGGTGTGTATCATTCTTCTGTTACGAGTCTCAGTGTAGTAAAAACTTCACCGCGCTCCAGTAAACCAGACATCGTAAACGAAAACTGCTCAAGCCCCCCTCCAATCAATTGCATCTTTTCCCCTGTAGGTGAGAAGGTTACTGGAAGTGGTTCATAGGTGGTTGGATCTGCATTAAACAGCAAGATCTGCTTATTAGGTACCGCTGTGTCTGATATGACCGTACCAAGCTCTCCTTCTGTGTACCAGACGGCACGTTCCGAAACCGTAACGTCGTTTGGTCCCATTTGACACCCATCTTCCGGCTCAAGGCCCAAGTCACGAACCAGCCCAGAAAAGCTCAGCGCCAACTCTGCAGGTGTAGAAACAGATCCCTCAACAGGCACTAATTCACATCCGTTGGGATTATCATCTCCAGTATTGAAAACGAGGTTTTCCACATGGTGAACCCCTCGAATACCCGCTTTCTCAAGTGCTACAGCCAATGGTTCGAAGTTAGTTAAGGTGTTATAGGCATAAGCATGGTATTCAGTAATCTCAGCTGCGCCTACCAGCAACGGGTTGGGGTCAAGTTGTACAGGAGAGAGTACTGCTGCCCCAAGTTGGTAAAGAATGTGTTCTCCTCCTTCTTCCGTGGAACCGTCTTCATATTTTATTGAGATACTCTGACAGTTGATGGCCCGAACCTGGGCCACAACCGCACCTTCTTCTGACACGTCTAGAGTATATTTTTCAGGCACTACTATCCGTGCGTTGGCTTCAGGGACGTAATACCCACCGATAAATTCTGTGCATGGCCCAAATTCAATCGTGCTTGAAGTAGAGGCAGAAGCGTCTATGATATTAGTTTCAAATTCAGCTTGGACAGCTTCTGACTCTGTGGTTTCAGAACTGGATTGTCCCGTTGTACACGTAGTAAAGAGTAAAAGAACCGCAAAAAGGAGTCTTTCCATTTTAGTCACTTAAATCTGTATGTATTCTTCTCCCCATTCTTAAGAGTTATCAGCAATGCTTTGGTCATGACAGGAAAACTGTGAGCCAGCTAAAAGCTCTGTGATAATCAGAATGGGGAGTGCGTCACAAGAACATGTTGAAAGGTGCTCCTTTCGAAGCATACCAGGCCTTGAAGTCAAAGCGTGCCATTAACTTCGCAAGCACAATGGCTTCCTACAAGATAAATAGTGGGCTTATAATGATAGATGTGCAACCAAGAACTGCGCTATTCATTTTAACGCATTTCGGAATTGCAAAGGAGTCTGACCAACGTGACGCTTAAAGAATTGGACTAAATTCGTTGGTTCATCAAAGCCAATTTTATAGCAAATTTCTTTAACAGAGAGTGGTGTGCTAGCCAGGTGGCGTTTGATTTCAGTAATTATAACGTGATCAACAAATTGTTTAGCCGTTTTATCCGTAATTGCTTTGCAGATCTCATTGAGGTGTTTATATGAAATCCCCATTTTGTGGGCATAATCTCTAGCATTTCGGGAGATTGGATACACATTTTCAAGCAAGCTTTTGAATTGAATAAAGAGATTTAGCCATTCCTTTCTTACATGTTTTGAAGCCATTTTGTGTTTTATTCGCTCGGCGCGCAGCAGCAACTGATGCAAGAGGGTTCGCAAGAGTTCACTCTGGACGAAGTCATTAGGCTTATGAAACTCTTCATACATTTGTGCGGCAAGATTTACCAGGTTGTTGTCTACGCTCTCCTCAGAATGGATAACAGGCGCACCTATATAGCAATTAAATAGCTGATAATCGGAGAAATGTTTAGAGATGATGACGTTTGTGCTCAGAAAAGACTCAGTGAAAAGAATGATATATCCTTTACCTCTATCGTGTCTACTAAACACCTGAACCTGATTTTTTGCTACAAAGAGCAGGCTTTCTTTCTTGTATGTGTGCTTTTCAAAATCTATGTAGTGATGCCCTTGCCCATCAACAATCACAAAAATTAGAAAAAAGTTAACTCGGTGAGGAGTAAAAGGGCTATCGTCATTTTCCTCCAGAGAGATCAACCTCTTGTACATCTCCTCTAAAGTAAGTACTTCAATATATGAGAGACCTTCTTTTGTACTGTGAAATGATATTTTAGGGATTTCAGCAATCACTTTATACGAAGATTTTCTAACTTTTAGACTTGCTGTTTTTATCGGGTAAAGGAGGCATGTTACCACGCCTCTCTCCCCTAAGAACCGCTCGTGCACCTTTCAATGCAAGGGACTCAGAGCTTGCTGCTTCTCTTGCGTTGTACGCTTTGTGGCTCAGAGTGCGAACAAATTAACAAATTCTGTATCAACAAAAAACCCAACCAAACATTTCGTCGGACTGGGATTGATTGCGAAATAGAGGGCTTCTCCCCCACTCTACCAGGTCGATGCAAAAACAGCTAACTAGTTAGCTGCTCACGACTTCGCAAACCGAGCGTTTTAAACATGAGACTGAATCCACCAACATGGCACAAAGCAAAACGCCTGAGCGGATGATCGATTGAGTTTGAGATGTTAGGCGGCTCCGAAGCAGCCTTTCCCACTCGGCCACTCACTCCTCCAGACGATGCATCTCGCTCTCCAGTTGCTCCAAGCGCTGCTCCGCAATAGCAGCGCTCAGGAACGCCGCAAGCTCGCGAGCCGCTTCCCGCTCTCGCTGAGCAAACTGTAACTGAACTAATCCCGGTCTACTGCAGGGGATCTCGCCAGCAGTCTTCATGCTACGCAATCGTAGATCCAGCCGCGTCTCCAACATGCGCGTAATGAACTCGACCGAAACGAGCTCGTTGATTGGGATGCAAACCTCCTTGATCTGCTTTGTCATCTTGCGCCAAGACCACTTGCCAAACTCCACTACGACGAAGGGTCGCTCAAGGCGGACGAGGCCAGTGTACTCAATGCCCACGGGGATCTTGAAAGGGAGAGTGTCCATCTTCTATTCGTGTTAATTCCTAGTTCGACCTTAGCTCATTGCAGCTGCCACCGAAAAGCATAGTTGCTGGTCGCTCCCATGCTATTCGCGTCACCCAAACTACAAATATCTGAATGAAGCTACAATCTAGCTGGCTTCAGGCACTTTGTTATTAAGCATCCACATCGGTTTCGCAAAACGACCCCCATTATGTAGACGGGCACATGTTGGGTGCCCGTCTACAATGTTCTCGCTCGCCTACAATACACTGAATTACATTTGATGAGACATTCTAGGAAGGCGAAAGGAGACTCTACTTAGGGAGTGCCTGTCAATTTATTTCACAGTGAATGTAGCAGTACCAAATGAACCAGTTGGCGTGGCGGCAACTCCTTTCCAGGTACCGCTTATCTCCTTGTCTTTATATTTGCCCGTTCCATTGATCGAGCCCCACGTACCACAACTCATTGGACAACTATCTGTACCCTCTTCATCGACTCGCCACCATTGCGTAGCTAAGTCGCCTTCCGTCGATACGCCTCGGCATATGCCATCGCTTGAGACTAATGCCTCATCTGCGCCAACAACCGACTAAAAAGTGCATTCGAAGATAATGTCGTTGTAATAGGGGAAGTCAGGGTTATCAGTCATTTCAACTTGAAAGTAGGTACCTTCAATCACCGTAGTTCCATCAGGCATTTCTGTAACGGTTGATTCAGAACCCATCGTCGCATATCGGGAGGTTCCCGACTGGGCAAAAAGCACGGACGGTGACATGGTAGCGATCATTAGGAGGACAGCTACTAAATACGATGTTTTTCTCATTTCTTTGTTTGTGATTAAAAGGTGGGAAGTATGTAAATGAGGAGCAGTATGGTTTCAGATGAGGAAAATCACAATTTGCGAAACGAATTCTTCAATCCCTTCAATCAATCATAACCATCCAAGTTTACCTGAAAGTCTTACCTTGTGGGTACCTGCACCCAACATTATCACAGCAAAAAGATTAGAAAAGGCTCAAACTGCTGGCCGATCACGAAATAGGGGTCTTCTCCCCTGCCCGACCAGGCTAAGAAAAATACCCCTAGTTTGTTAGCAGCTCACAATTTCGTATTCCGCACTTCATCAGTATTAAGCAAAAGGAACGATGGTCTATTATAAGGAACGATGGTCTATTATATAGAGGCCTTATCAAGATACACTTCGATAGAGGAGATGAGTTCTCATTGTTCAATTATCAAAGCACTTCTCCCCGCAGCAGGATGGTTTTCTATCCTTAGCGGGATGTATATCCTAGTTATTTTCGGGATAAGCGGATGCACACCTGACATCGAATACGATGGACCGATGCAAACAAGTAATATTGACAGTATAAACACGAAGCTGGAGGTCCTTGAACGGTTGCTCGTTGAACGTGGACTACCTGTTCAGGAATTGAATCCGGGCCTTACGAGGGACGAGATAGAAAAGAAAGTCACCGATCTATCCTACCCATTTCCTGAAGAGTTATATCAACTGTACATGTGGAAAAATGGTACGAAGGAAGGTAGCGATCTGTTTTTATTTCGAGATCAGCAGTTCAGCTCCCTAGAAGAAGGTATCAATAACCAGGCCTGGTTGAAGCTATACGGTGTAAGCAATGCATTTCCGTTTGCTTCCTTTGAAGGAGCGTTCTACGTTCTACCAGCAGAAGAATTTGCATTTCACCAAAACCTAGAGCGTCCAGTTGTCAGCGTCTTTGAAGGCGTCGAGGTTTATTTCTATAGCCTGGAACACCTACTTGACACCCAAATTTCCTGGATGAAAGAAAACGTATTTCCGGAATCTGATTCATCGAATTATGAATTGGAGATGCCGATCTGGCAGCGGCACAATCCAGGTATCTTTGAGTAGATATCCATATTCCATCCAGTAAGGACATCAACCGCCCCTTCATTCGCTTGAGCTCGAGTTTCGTCTTTCGCACCACGGTCAGAAGTCCATTTCTGAAAACGCAATCGGCAGGAAGTCTATTTCCGAAAATCATTGATGGAAAATAAAAGCCTGGAACTCTAACTTGCGCAGAAACCCCTAGACATACCTAGTGCATACCCAGGATTAAGTTCTATATCACATTACCCTAAGACTCATCAAATGAAAAAGCTTAAAATCATAGTATGTATAGCAGTCCTATTGCTTTGTAGCGCTGCACAGGCTCAACAGCCAAAGATCGATGTACATGTCCATGCCATGTTGCCAAACGACAATGGCCCACTTCCATTATTTGCATGTGTACCCGTACTCCCGAACTTGCCTGCTCCAACAACGGCTAGTGAATGGCCCCAGCAATTCATGCGCGCGCTCAAGAATCCGGCATGTGACGATCCCATTCCAATCCCAGAAACCCCTGAAGCGCTCATGCAGGCAACGATTTCAGAACTCGAAGCCAACAACGCCGTCGGCATTTTAAGTGGCCCACCGGATCGTGTTAATCTCTGGAAAGCGGCAGCACCGGATCGGTTTATCAAGAGCCTGCAGCTTAATATATTGCGAGACCCTTATTCCGCTGAAGATGCACGCGCTTATTTCGCCGACGGTGGTTTTTTAGTCCTCGGTGAGGTCACCAACCAGTACATTGGGATCGGCCCTGATGACCCGCGTATGATGCCCTATTGGGCGATGGCTGAAGAAATGAGTATTCCGGTACAGATCCATATGGGCAGCGGTCCCCCAGGCGCGGGCGCTCTGGTCCCGGATTTCCTTGTTGCAGCAGGTAATCCGTTGCTCCTTGAGCCTGTACTGGCAGAGCACCCCAATCTCCGAATTTCGATCATGCATATGGCGGAAGGGTTCAATGACGAATTGATCATGATGCTTTGGACCTATCCGCAATTGTATGTGGATATCGGAGGGATCATGTGGGGCAAGGGCACAGAATACTTTTACGATCAGCTTGAAGACTTTGTAAACGCAGGGTTTGCAAACCGCTTGATGTTTGGAGCCGATGCCATGACCTGGCCTGGTCTAATTACTCGCTCGCTCGAAATCATGGAAAACGCCGACTTTCTCAGCGAAGCACAGAAACAAGACATTTACTTCAATAATGCGGTGCGCTTCTTTGGTCTAGATTCGGAAGAAATGGAGCGTCGCGCTTTGGGGAAGAAGCCCTAAGACATCACAAAACAAAGATTTCCGTTATGACCTGCGAATCGAGGATTGATATCAACAGAAAGGGTGTGCATCAAAAGTCCCTTTTAGATTCCTGATTTGACATACTTCGCAGAACGCCCGATGGTCGGAAATGCACTCTTGGCTTCAGTGTTCTGTGAGTCCTTTTGGATACTTATCCTTTATGAGATTTAATTTGATCCCGTGCTCAAGCCATGCTTTTGCCCCATCGAGCACCGTCGTGAAGCCGCCTAGAGAATCGAATGCCTGGGCAATCATACTGTCACCATTTCCCTGAAAACCGGAATTTGTTATGATGACGTACGTTGATTCACTTTCATAGGGAACAAAGGTCCACTCGACGTTGGTCATGTTGCCGGGGTCGCCCCATTCAATAAGGATCCTTTTGTGTTCTTTAATTTCTTTCACGTTAACCTGAACCGATACATTATACATCTCCCACGTCCACGTTAGTGACTTCCCGGCCTCCAATTTGGCACTACTTTTGGTGAACCAAAAAGCGGTTGTGATTTCTGGATTGACAAACGCCTCGAAGACCTCAGCAACTGGTTTGCGAATGAGCATTGCAGCCTTAACTTGAGGCTCTTGGGTTAATTGAAGGTTTTTCATGTATCTATTTTAACAACCCTTTTGGCCCCGAAGGCGTAATTAACGATTGAATGTAGGCACAAAAATCCGGGAATTCAATTTCGTTTTTTCTGTCTGCGAGCGAAGTCGTGACCTACTAACAGGTTTGCTCAAGAATCTTTTAACGTGTGTAATGGAATCTGGCCTGCAAGAAAACGATCTGCTTCTCTTCTACTATGTAGACGATTCTATCCTGCTTCGTTATGCGCCGTGACCAGATACCTGGCCCCAGATACTTCAATGCTTCCGGTTTTCCAATTCCTTGGAAAGGATCACGCATGATTGCTTCGATTAAATCGAGCACACGCAGTGCCGTTTTCCGATTCGTACTTACCCAATATCGAAGGTCTTCCCTAAAGTGAGGAGAAAAGACCGCTTCGCGATCCTTGTTACTTGCCATCCCCCAGGCCTAACTCTTCTCTGAAGGCTTCTACCGTTTGAGGTGTACCCTCTCCCCCTCTGGCCCATTCAATCGATTCCAATAAGCGGACAGCATTAGCTGGTGAGCTGAGCAAATAGAGTGTCTCCTGGAGAGATGACAAATCATCCGCAGGTAATACAGCTAGATCTTCTTTGCCTCGCCTCTTTAGAATAAAGGTCTCACGATCAGCAATGATCTTATCCCATAATTTAGCCAGATTTTGCCTGGCATCGCTGTAAGAAATCGTATTCATACTCGTATAATACCTGTACAGTATAGTTGTACAACAAATACGAGTATCGGTCAACCAAGTTTCAATCTATAGAGCTCCCCTCCCACTTCGCCTTTCGCTACAGATCAGTATCTTACTTATTACACAAAGCTATACAGCTTCGTGCTTATCCTCTGGCTCTTTTTTTGAATTCTTAACGAGTACGAGTCTGAAATCTCCAAAGCTCTTTCCCAGAATTAATTTCATAGGGATAATAGAAAACACAAGCCCAATTACACCTCCTAGCACCATTCCAACTGGCCTGGCAACAGCTTGGATTTCATCCTGTTGATACCCTCCCATAGTCATGAATATTCCCAATCCGAAACCTATTATACCGCCCACTAGGCCTGCTACAACCATCGATCCGATTGTAACCAAGATAGTGCGCCATAAATATTCCCACCATACTCGTAATACTCGAGCATTTGTTACTTCAACTTCCTGAAGATCCATTCCTATCTGATATGAATTCTTTTGGTTTTTAACGAAATGATTTTTTAGAACTGAACGTATGTGACGGCTTTAGGTAATTGATTGATCCGTTCTCGGCACCTATTGATTTCCGAAAACGCACAACGGAACGCAGAAAGGGGAATTCTAGATAACTAGAACTCCCCTCTACTAAATGACTTATTGCTGAATACAACTAATCTCTTATATCATTCCCCATTGTAGTACTCGCCCTGAACAGCTGTTTCATCACCAAAGATGATCTTAACCAGAAGTTCGATAGCAGCACTTGCAATTCGAGCATCGTCACGTGTATTTGGTTGGGCATGCTCAATTCGAACCAAT